>DXAZ01000043.1 GCA_019116785.1 Candidatus Atopostipes pullistercoris | reverse complement strand
TTTGTTAGTCGCGCATAACTGTGAGATACCAGAAGCAGCGCATGATATTACTGGCTTGCAGCCGAAATTAAATATGCTGATTCAAGGACATGGAGCGGAATTTGATGATTCAAATTTAGATCTCAATAGTATAGATACTGTCCTTCAAAAACTTGAGTTTCTACAAGATGAACATGGTGCATAAAAGAAAAAGAGTCGCTATCTTAACGGATAGTGATTTTTTATTCGAATATTTAAATGAATGTAAGAGATTGATATAAATCAATTCGCAAACAAAATATTTGGTCTATACTAACTGTGTAATCAAAACATTCAGAGTAATGACCAAAAAAATAAAGGAGAGAGAAGATGACGACGATAACATTTCAATTAGAAAAATTGATCTGTCCATCTTGTATGCAAAAAATCATTGACAATGTAAATGAATTAACGGGGATAGAAACAATAAAAATTTTATTTGAATGAAGCAAAGCAAGAGTAGTATTTGAAGACAATAAAATATCAGAAGAAGAAATTCTTCATAAGATTGAAGAGATTGGATATTCAGCAAAGAAAATATAATAACGTATGAAAGTTGATTGGGGTCAATTTTAAATGAAAAAGCGCAGGGTATACTGTAGTCAACAAGTACAAACTAGGAGGAGAAAGAAATGGGTTTTCAGCAAAAAATATTAAGCAGTAAAAATAAAATCACACTTATCTCAGGAATTTTAATCGTTATAGGATTTATTGCACACTTTGGTTTTGGAAACACACAAGTTTTTAATATCGCATTCATTATCGCATCTATTTTAGGGGTGGCACCAATCGCCATTCAAGCTTTTGGGGCTTTAAAGGTAAAAGTAATTTCAATTGATGTGTTAGTAACCATCGCAGTAATCGGTGCTTTCCTCATTCAAAACTATGAAGAGTCAGCTATCGTAACGTTCTTATTCTTATTCGGTAGCTGGTTAGAGGCTCGCACATTGAACTCTACTCGTTCAGCGATTAAAGAATTGACAGAAATGGCACCAGAAGTAGCTTTTAAACAAATGGAAAATGGTGAATTTGAAGAAGTTGATGTATGGGATGTTGACGAAGGCGATATTCTACAAGTCCGTACAGGTGGAAAAGTTCCAGTTGATGGAACGGTTGTTATTGGTGAAGGTCACATTAACGAAGCATCAATCACTGGTGAAGCGGATCCGGTTCGAAAAGAAACAGATTCAGAAGTCTTCGCAGGTACAATTTTAGAAAATGGAACCCTACAAATTCGTGCAGACCGTGTAGGAGAAGATACAACTTTCGGTAAAATTATTGAGCTTGTTGAAGAAGCTCAAGATTCAAAATCAGAAGCTGAACGCTTTATTGACCAGTTCTCGCAGTGGTATACACCAGCCGTCTTAGTCTTAGCGTTTATCGTGTGGATTTTTAGTCAAAATATCGAGTTGGCCATTACAATACTAGTACTCGGATGCCCAGGTGCATTAGTCATTGGAGTACCTGTTTCTAACGTAGCTGGTATCGGAAATGGTGCAAAAAATGGTGTATTATTAAAAGGTTCAGAAGTAATTCAAGACTTTAGTAAAGTTGATACGATTCTATTTGATAAAACAGGAACTCTAACTGTAGGTAACCCAGAAGTTGCCGAATTTAAAACCTATGGGGATGCAGATCAAGCACTAAGCTATCTGGCAAGTGTCGAGAATGAATCGGATCACCCACTCGCAAAAGCGGTTCTTTCACAGTTAGGCGATATTGAAATGTATCCAGTAGATGAAACAAACGTTGTAAAAGGTGGAGGAATCGTCGCAGAAGTCGATGGCCACCGCGTTGCAATAGGAAACGTAGCTTTAATGGAAAAAGAAAATATCCAATTAACAAAAGAAGCTCGTGAAGATTTTGAAGCCTACGAAAAACGTGGAAACTCATTAGTTATTACAGCAGTCGATGGTGAGTTGAAAGCTCTAATGGGGATTCGTGACCAAATTCGCCCAGGGATTAAACAAGATTTACAAGCGATGAAAGCTTTAGGTGTTAAGAACTTAATCGTACTATCAGGAGATAACCAAGGTACTGTTGATTTAGTCGCTGAAGAATTAGGATTAACAGAAGCCCATGGAAACTTACTGCCAGATGATAAGTCAGACTACCTCAAAGAACTCCAAGCTCAGGGTCAAATTGTCGCATTCGTTGGTGATGGAGTAAACGATAGTCCTTCATTAGCCCTTGCGGATATTGGAATCGCAATGGGTAGCGGAACAGACGTCGCTATTGAAACTTCTGATGTCGTTTTAATGAACTCAAATATGAGCCGCTTGCCTCACGCTTTAGGCTTAACTAAAGCAACCGCCAATAATATGAAACAAAATATTGTCATTGCAGTAGGTACTGTACTTGTTCTTCTAGCAGCCGTTTTCTTCTCAGACTGGATGAACATGTCAATCGGTATGTTAGTACACGAAGGAAGTATCCTAGTCGTTATCTTAAACGGTATGAGACTATTGCGCTACAGACTCAAAGGAACTGATGTAGAAACGGCGAACGCAAAAGAGGTTCATGCATAAAAAATACAATAAAAACTAAATAGATTACGGTAGAATTTCCAATATAATATAGTCGAACAAATTTCAGAAACAATTAGGAGATTAATACTAATTCTTGATCTACATCAATTCAATCTATCTAGTCTTCGATTAGAATAGATGCATAAGAGGTAAGAAATGAAAATATTGAAATACAAAATACCTCGTTAAATTGATGTAGATCAAGATTAAAAGCTTGAATAGCTGATATACTATAGATGTCAATAAGGTAAATCGAATGAATAAATAACAAATAAAAATTCAAAGGAGAATGTATCATGCAAAAAGCAAATATTCAATTAGAAACGTTAACTTGTCCATCATGTCTACAAAAAATCGAAAATGGTGTTGGTAACTTAAACGGTGTGGATAAAGACAGCTTGAAAGTGATGTTCAATGCAAGCCGTGTAAAAGTAAACTTCGACGACACTGTATCAATTGAAGACATAGAAAAAGCTATCCAAGACTTAGGTTATGGCGTAAAAAGATCGCGTGTAAAAGCCGCGTAGGTTTACTTAAAAAATCAAAAAAATAATGGAGGAATGAATCATGTCAGAAAAAACACCACAAGAAAGATTAAAAGAAGAACAAGAATATAAAGATCATGTGCATCATACGAAAATAAATGCAGCAGCCATTACAGACCATCTTTTAGGGAATATTCACACACTACATGTGAAGTTACATCAGTATCATTGGTATGTAAAGGGACCTCACTTCTTTACTTTACATGAAAAATTTGAGGAACTATATGATGATAATGAAAAATGGTTTGACCGTTTAGCTGAACAACTGCTAGCTTCAGGATATAAACCAGCTTCTACAACCAAAGAGCTTGCCGAGTTTTCTATGCTATCAGAAGATCCAGCAGATAAATATATAAAAGCCGAAGAAATGGTTGACAATATCATCAATGATTTCAGAGAAACTCGTGAATTAACGATTCGTGCCATTCACTTGGCGCAAGAAGAAGAGAATGTTGTCTTTGAGGATACGCTAATTGAATTTAAAGATGACTTAGATACAAAAATCTGGATGTTGCAAGCCTTTTTAGGAAAAGAAGCCCTAGAAGATGATGATTACCACGATGAAGAGGAAGACTAATACAATATAGATGAAAAGGAACAAGTAACTGCGAATTTACAAAGTACAGTTGCGTGTTCCTTTTTTGTTTGTCAAATTGTTTCTATAATAGATGGTATTGATGGGCTAATTTTGATTAATTGACACCATTTTTGCTTTTGAAATGAAAAAAGATCAATGAACGCCTATGATTTAGTTACCAAACAAACCATGAGAGATTCACATGACTCATTTACAGTTAATACGAAAAACACTCGGATTTGTTCTGTAATAGATTACTGAAAATAGGTACAAAACACAACGGATTGATAGTAAAGAGAAGTGTTTAGGAAACGTCTCACTATGTGTATAATGTTTTTCGGAAAGACTAATAAAAATTAGTAGACAAAAAGAAAGAAGACCTCTATTCTATATTCACCACAAACACGGAAAGAGGCCTTCTTATGAATCAAATTATAACAGACATTGTAGAAATTATACACAATAATCAAACACTTATGGACATTGAAATGTCCGTAGAAACTTATTTTACAGAGG
>DXAZ01000042.1 GCA_019116785.1 Candidatus Atopostipes pullistercoris | reverse complement strand
TTGATAATTTGGTTAATGAGTGTTGATTTTCCAACATTTGTCGCACCTACAATATAGACATCACGGCCTTTACGTTCACGTTCAATCACTTTCATTAGCTCTTTAACGCTTTCTGAACGTTTTGCGCTCGTAAGTACGACATCTTTTGGACGAATGCCGACTTCATGCATCCGTTCAGTTAACCATTGGCGAATTTTCCCATGGCTTACCGCATTCGGCACTAAATCCACTTTATTCCCTACGATTAACAAAGGATTGTCCCCGGCAAAGCGCTGCATTCCTGTGATTAGCGTTCCACTGAAGTCAAAAATATCTACCACATTTACAATTAAAGCATCTTTAGAACTAATATTATTTAACATTCGTAAAAAATCATCATCTGTTAATTCTACATCGGACACTTCATTATAATGACGCAAGCGGAAACAGCGTCGACAATAAATATCTTGAAGTTCAGCTGATGGACGTTTTAATACGGAAGATGGCACATACCCTGCTTTATTTTCTTCATCTGATTGTAACTTTGCCCCACAACCTATACAATAAAATTCTTGATCATTCGCTGACTGGTTCATCTAATGATTCCCCCCATTTCATATCTGGATCTGATTTTATTAAAGCATTCATCACTTTTAATTCAATAAAACGATTTAATTTTGTATTCCAAGCATCTGAATTTAAAATTGGCTTTACTAATATAGAACGTACCCCATGACGGTTTGATCCTAAAATATCCGTTAGAATTTGATCTCCAACCATCACTAGATTTTCAGCTGGAATACCTAAGCTCTTCTCCGCTTTACGAAATGCTCGACGAGTAGGTTTTAGACTTCTAGGAACATAGTCTAAATCTAATATTTCAGCAACTTTTTTAATGCGATCTCCGTTGTTATTTGAAAGAATAACTACTGGTATTCCTGCTTCTTTCATTCTTTCAATCCAGCGAATGGATTCTTCTGTTGCTTCTGGATGATTCCAAGCAATTAACGTGTTATCTAAGTCTGTTAAGACGGCATGAATATCATTTTGACGTAGTTGCTCAGGTGTTATTGAATAAATCGATTCTACCATCCATGTTGGTTTAAAATAGTTTAACATTCTTTATTCCTTTACTAGTAAATTCTTTGTGAAAAACAAAGAGTACAAATTCGCACTCTTTATTATTCTTTTATTTTTTTTCAGGTAAGATTGGTTGAATGAGTTCTAAAATCTCCATGGCTACAAAGTCGATATTATCGAATTCCATTTCCTCTTCTATTGAAGGGTCTTTTATAATAAATAGGTCGCGATCTTTATAATATTCTACCGTTGCTCGTAATTGTCCATCTGTTTCAAAACGACGAACTTGAACATCATCTGTTGTATCTTCGATCATTGCTTCTAATCTTAATATAATCGGTCTTAAATTTGAGGGTTTCATATTTCTCACCTTTCTAATCGATTCTTATGATAGTCGTACTTTATTTTACCAAATAAACGGTTAAATAACATTCATTTCCTCTAATTCTAACAAAAAAACAGAAGGATTCGAAGATACATGCAATGAACCCTTCTGAATATATCCTTATTATATTCAAAGACTCTAGGTAAAATTCAGAAAAATTTAGAGAAATTAATTTTTTAATTCAATCCAACCCTGATAATATTTCAATTCATTCTTTATTTTACTTATTCATATAAGACTTAGTCCCACCATAATTTAATCAGTGATTGCGTTCCTTCATTTTCGTACCCCACGCTTTCTAAATTTTTATATAATTCATAAGCTTGGGTAGTGGCGGGAAGATTTAAATCCAGCTTTTCAGCTTCATCTAAAGCAATTTTCAAATCTTTTACAAAATGCTTTACAAAAAATCCTGGAGAATAATCTTCTTTAATAATGCGTGGACCATAGTTTTCTAATGACCAATTTCGTGCTGCACCACCATTGACTGTTTTGACCACTTCTTCTAAATCAAGTCCAGCTTTTTGAGCATAAACCATCATCTCAGTGAGGCCCGTCATTGTTCCGGCGACCATAATTTGGTTGGCCATCTTTGTATGTTGACCACTACCTGCCGGACCAAATAATCTTAATTCGCTCGAGAAGGTGTCTAAGATAGGTTGAACTTTTTCATAAGTCTCTTTGTCGCCACCGACCATCACCGTTAGTGTTCCATTTTTAGCGCCTAAATCTCCACCAGAAACTGGGGCATCTAATGCAAAGGCTCCAATTTTTTCAGCCTCTTCTGCTAATTTTTCTGCAAGCGCGGGAGTACTTGTTGTCATATCAATAATAATTTTACCTTCCGATAAACCTTCAAAAATCCCATCTTCTCCAAAATAGACTTTTTCAACATCTATTGGATAACCTACAATTGTCAAAATGACCTCTGAATTCTCTGCAATTTCAGCAGGTGTATTTTTCCAAACGGCTCCTTCTTCCGTCAAAGGTATAGCTTTTGATTTTGTACGGTTATATACATTTACTTCATAGCCAGCCTTTAGAAGATGGCGAACCATAGAAGAGCCCATTACGCCAGTTCCTATAAATCCAATTTTCATGAAGATTTCCTCCTAAAATTTTCTAGTTTAACTATTTATGATTCCAATTACTAATATATCTTTATTTTATAATAACTCTACAGGAGTTATTATAGAGAATCAAAAATTATCTACGAAGAGAGAAAGTAATCTGAATAAATTCAGTACTTTTTTTATTGTATGATCAAATTTTAAATGAAAAAATATCTCCCGCGCGTGGGATCCTGCGGTTTCTGAGCGATGGAACACTCCCGCGCGTGGGATTTCCCGATTCCCGAGCGATGGAGCTCTCCTTCGCGTGGAATTCTGCTATTCCTGGGCGATGAGCCACTCCAGCGCGTGGGATCCTGCGATTCTTGGGCGATGGATCCTTCCAGCGCGTGGGATTCTGCTATTTCTGAGCGGTGGACCATTCCTGCGCGTGGGATTCTGCGATTCCTGAGTGATGGATTGCTCCTGCGCGTGGGAAAGCGACTTTTCCGAGCGATAGATTGCTTAAACACTCAAATATGTGTAATTTTTAAAAGATAGGTCATTTCAACCTTTATCTTATAAAAGAATTAAAGATGAATAGAAAATCGGAGATTTTCTAGACCTTCTAAAAAGATCTAAAAGAAGTTTGGTATTTGTACTTTGTTTTTTTAAATTAAATTAAAAAGTTGTTTTTTCTTCAACCGCACTTCTTTATAAAAAATTAGGATGAATAGAAAATCGGAGATTTTCTAGACCTTCTAAAAGATCTTTAGTATGTGCTTTTTTGGACATTTGTACAAAATAATTTGCTTTAGTTTTTCTCTGCTTTTTCGTACGAGATGAATCATACTCTATCAAGCTTTTAATCGTTATTCTTGTGCAATAGAATCTTCCAGCGCGTGGAATTCTGTAATTCTTGGGTGATGAACTACTCCTGCGCGTGAGATCCTGCGATTTCTGAGCGGTGGACTACTCCCGCGCGTGGGATCCTGCGATTCCTGAGCGATGGACCGTTCCCGCGCGTGGGATCCTGCGATTCTTGGGCGATGAACCGTTCCCACGCGTGGGATTCTATGATTCCTGAGCGATGGAACCCTCCAGCGCGTGGAATTCTACGATTCCTGAGCGGTGGACTGTTCCAGCGCGCAGGTTTCTACGTTTTCTGAGCAATGGGTACTTCTACACGCTTATTTTCAAATTTCTTGAGCAGTAAATTATTACATAGGAAATTTATAATCTTTGAGTAGTTTTTTTATACTTTTTCGAATTGTAGATTAAAGATAAAAAGTCTGAAGACTCCTTAACTTTTTCTTTTGGCTCTGATTTAGTCCTCTGAAACCTCATTAGTGACCAATCTATAGGAATATGCTTTAAATGAATGACATCTACTACAAAACTGATTCTTTTTAAAGAGGTTTATCCTAACAAGTGGGCTCTTGTTATTATTCACTTGGCATTTAAGAACTAGTGAAGTAACAAGTGGGGCTCTTTTTTGCGTTCAATTGTCACTTAAGGACTAGTAAGTGTGAAGTGAAGCTGTATAAAAAAATTATACTTTCCCTATCCAATCAAAAAAGGAGCTAGTTACCTAGCCCCTTTGAAATGATTATTTTACTATTTATTTTGTATATTCTTCAACTAAAGCTTTAACCTCTTCATTAGAAGTTGCTTCGTTTAATGCTTTATCGACTAATTCTTCCATCTTAGTAGAGTCTAGACGTTTCATTAAACTACGTGTTTTTAAAATACTTGTCGCACTCATTGAGAATTCGTCTAAGCCCATACCCACTAGTAATGGTACAGCTGTTTGATCTCCAGCTACTTCTCCACACATACCTGCCCATTTACCTTCAGCGTGTGCTGCATCAATCACGTTTTTAATTAAACGTAAAATTGATGGGTTATAAGGTTGGTATAAGTATGAAACTTGCTCATTCATACGATCAGCTGCCATTGAGTATTGGATTAAATCGTTTGTACCTAAACTGAAGAAGTCAACTTCTTTCGCAAATTGGTCAGCCAATACTGCAGCTGCTGGAATTTCTACCATAATACCAACTTCGATTGAATCTGAAACTTCAACACCTTCGCTTTGAAGTTTTTCTTTTTCTTCTTCATAGATTGCTTTAGCATCACGGAATTCTTTTAATGTCGCAATCATTGGGAACATAATACGAAGTTTTCCATGAACAGAAGCTCGTAATAATGCTCGCAATTGAGTTCTAAAGATTTCATCTTGATCTAAACTGATACGGATTGCTCGATAACCTAAGAATGGATTCATTTCATCTGGCAATTCAAGGTAAGGTAATTCCTTATCTCCACCAATGTCCATCGTGCGAACGACAACGGGTCTACCATTCATTCCTTCAAGTACTTTTTTATAAGCTTCATATTGCTCATCTTCAGTAGGAAGTTCTTGAGAATCCATGTATAAAAATTCTGTACGATATAAACCAATCGCTTCTCCACCGTGTTCTAAAACACCTTCTAAGTCGCGAGGTGTGCCGATATTTCCAGCTAATTCTAATTGTTTACCATCAGCAGTTAATGTTGGTTCATCTTTTAATTTTTCCCATTCTGCTTTCAATGATTCAAATTTTTCAGCTTTAGCTGCATATTCAGCTACTTCATCTTCTGAAGGACCAATAAGAACTGTTCCCTCAATTCCATCTACAAGGAGCATATCTCCATCTGAAACTTCTTCAGAAATTGTACCTGTACCTACAATGGCAGGAATTTCTAATGAACGAGCCATGATTGCAGAGTGTGAAGTACGTCCACCAATATTGGTTACAAATGCTTTTACATATTTTTTATTTAATTGAGCAGTATCACTTGGAGTTAAATCATGTGCTACAATGATAACTTCTTCGTTAATTGCAGCAGGGTTTGGTAAAGAAACTCCTAATAATGCAGCAATTACACGTTTACGAACATCGCGAATATCTGCTGCACGCTCTTGCATGTAAGGATTATCTTCCATGCCTTCAAACATCGTGATAAAAGTATTCGTTACTTCTTCATAAGCTGCTTCTGCATTTATTTTGTTTGCATTGATTTCTTCTGCAACTTGATCTGTCATTTCTGGGTCAGACAAAATCATAGCGTGTGCATCAAAAACTTGAGCTTCTTCTTCGCCCAATGATTGAGCAGCGATCTCACGAATACGTTCAACTTCAACAGTTGATTTCTCAATTGCTTCGTTTAAACGTTCAATTTCAATGGCAGGATCTTCAATTTCAGTTTTTTCAACTGTAAGATCAGGTTCAATCAGACGATATACTTTAGCATGAGCATAACCATCGCTAGCCGCAATTCCAGTTATTTTTTTGCTCATTATTATTCGCCCAGTCCTTCGCTTTTCATTGTTGCTTTGATACCTTCCATTGCTTCTTCTTCGTCTTCACCATCAGCAGTGATAGTAACGTTAGCACCTTGACCAACTCCAAGAGACATAACTCCCATAATTGATTTTAGGTTTACTGATTTACCATTATATTCTAAAGTAATATCTGAACTATACTTACCTGCTGTTTGCACTAACATTGTAGCTGGACGTGCATGGATCCCTGTATCTGCTGTAATATTAAATTCGTGTTTTTCCATTCAAATAACTCCTCTATAAAAATATTTTTTTATTTCTGAAGGATAAAAATGCTTATCATTTCTGAATAAATTTAAAATATATCAGGAAGCATTTTCACGAGTCCTCCAGTCAAGATTACCATTTTTCAAAATTATTCTCAACCATTATTTATTTTTTATTTAGATTAAACCTAAGGGGTTTCACTTGAAAGTCAGAGTTAGTCAGAGTATACTATGTATTGTCAAAGGTCAGAGATAGTCAAACAAAAAATTGATCATTATAAATCATATCTCTTTCTTTTGAGCCTATATGATATAAAATATACTTGATAAAACAGTTGAAAGGAAGTGACTTGGATGCTTTGTGAAAGATGTAGAGAAAATGAAGCAACCATTCATTTAACAACAAGAGTAAATGGACAAAAACGAGAAATTGACATTTGCCAAAATTGTTATCGTGAAATTAGACAACAACACAATGACGCTAGAAACCCAAATAATCCAAATCGAACCCCTGATCCATTTGGTTTTGGTAGTTTTGACGATTTATTCCGTGCAATGAGCGGTGGTGTAACGAGACCTCAAGGACAAAGACCACAACAAGGTCAACCTTCAGAAGGATTCGGTGGCCCTACTCCTCCTGGCGGTGGACAAGGCGGTCGCGGGAGACTTCTTCAAGAATTCGGAATTAACTTAAACGATATGGCTCGTGAAGGTAAAATTGATGGAGTCATTGGACGCGACGAAGAAATAGAACGTGTTAGTGAAATTCTAAACCGTCGTCGAAAAAATAACCCAGTTCTTATCGGTGAAGCAGGTGTAGGTAAGACAGCTATCGTTGAAGGAATGGCTTTAAAAATTGTTCATGGCGAAGTTCCACAAAAATTAGCAAAAAAAGAGATTATTCAATTAGACGTTTCTAGTCTTGTCTCAGGAACTGGAATTCGTGGTCAATTTGAAGAGAAAATGCAACAATTAGTCAGTGAATTAGAAGAAAATCCAGATATTATCTTATTTATTGACGAAGTTCATCAAATCGTCGGTGCAGGTTCAGCGGAAGGATCCAATACAGATGCTGGAAATATCTTAAAACCAGCACTTGCTCGAGGTGATATTCAATTAATCGGAGCAACTACTTTAAATGAATATCGCGTTATTGAAAAAGATTCTGCTTTAGAACGTCGTCTTCAACCTGTTCGTGTAGATGAACCTAACTTAGAAGAAACTTACACTATTCTTAAAGGAATTCAAGAACAGTACGAAAATTATCACCATGTAAAATATTCAGAAGAAGCAATTCGTGCAGCAATCGATTTATCTGATCGTTATATACAAGATCGTTTCTTACCCGATAAGGCAATTGATTTACTGGATGAGTCAGGTTCAAAGAAGAACTTAACCATTCAAGTTAGAGACCCAGAAACGATTCAAGAACAAATCGATGAAGCTGAAAAACTAAAAGAAGAAGCTACACAAAGAGAAGATTATGAAAAAGCAGCCTTCTATCGTGACCAAATTTCAAAATATGAAGGCATGTTGAACCAACAAGTTCCTGAATCTGAAACACCAACTGTTACTGAACAAGATATGATTAACATCATTGAAATTAAAACAGGAATCCCAGTTGGCGAATTAAAAGAAAAAGAACAAACTCAATTACGTGATTTAGATAAAGAACTTGAAAAAGTAGTTGTTGGACAGGATGAAGCTATTGACAAAGTGACTCGTGCGGTTCGTCGTAATCGTATTGGTTTACGTAAGACTGACCGTCCAATTGGCTCATTCTTATTTATTGGTCCAACCGGTGTCGGTAAAACAGAATTAGCTAAGGCCTTAACCTTTGAATTATTTGGAAACCGTGATGCATACATTCGTTTAGATATGAGTGAATTTATGGATCGACATAGTACGTCTAAGTTAATTGGTTCTCCTCCTGGATATGTTGGATATGAAGAAGCCGGTCAATTAACGGAACAAATTCGTCGTAATCCATACAGTCTAGTTCTAGTAGATGAAGTTGAAAAAGCTCATCCAGATGTTTTAAATATGTTCTTACAAATTATGGAAGATGGTCGATTAACTGATTCACAAGGTCGTACCGTTGACTTTAAAAACACAATTATCATTATGACAAGTAATGCAGGAAGTAGCGGTGCAGAAGCAAACGTTGGCTTTGGTGCTGCGTTAGAAGGTACACAACAATCCATATTAAATCAACTCGGTGATTTCTTTAAACCAGAATTCTTAAACCGTTTTGACGCGATTGTTGAATTCAACTCACTAACCAAAGAAAACTTGTTAGAGATTGTAGATATTATGTTGAAAGAAATTAATGATTCAATGGATGCACATGGAATTACCATTCATGTGGATGATGAAGCTAAAGAGAAATTAGTGGATTTAGGTTACAATCCAAGCATGGGAGCTCGTCCACTCCGCCGTGTGATTGAAGAACAAATTGAAGATAAAGTCGCTGAATTTTATCTAGAAAATCCAGAAGTGGGCGAAATTTACGTCACTGTTTCTGATGGTGAAATTGTTGTGACAAAAAGTTCCGAACAAGAAAAAATGAATATTGAAATTGAAGTAGATGGACCTGAAGATGAAATATCTAATCAGGATGAACATTCAGATAAAGATACAAAAAACTCTGATGACTCTGATAAAGAAGAATAATTAATCAGTCTACTCCTAAATAAGAGACTCACTTGTTAGTTGGTCATTTCAACCAACCTGACAAATGAGTCTCTTTTATTTTATTTATAATTTCCATCCTGCCATAAAATGACAGTATCTTCTGCTAATGACTTTTTTACATCGATAATTCGTTGATTAGAACTTCCTCTAAAATCTAAATCATAACTAAAAAGATCCAAAACAAAGCGCCCATCAACTAGTACATCCACTAAATCTAATAGTTCAAGTTTATCTTCACTTCCGCGCAAAATTTCTTCCCACGTATAACCTGTCCAAGACCAGATATCTTTTTTATTTCCAAACACTTCACGAACACGTTTGCAAATAGAAATCGTCACCTCTGTATTTAAAAATGGTTCCCCACCAAGTAAGGTCAATCCTTGACAATACTCAGCTTTTAGATCTTCAATAATTTGATTTTCCAAATTCTCTGTATAAGGTTTTCCATACTTAAAATTTTGTGCGACTTTATTGTAACAACCCTTACAGGCAAAAGGACAACCACTTACATATAAACTGCACCGAACTCCTTCTCCATCTACAAAATTATAAGGTTTATAATCCGCAATATAGTTTTGACTAAAATCTTTGGACTCCCACTTGACAGGATCAAAAGTACCCAAATTACTCGACCCCTTTCATGTGTTTTACTCGTGCTTTAATCTCTTTATGGCGCCCTTCTGCCATTGGACGTTTCTGTGGATTCCCAAGATAACCACAAGTACGCTTCACTACATCACAAGTTTCGGGGTTCGTATTTCCACATTGAGGGCACTTAAATCCTTCAGCCGTTGGTAAAAATTCCCCTTCAAAATGACATTCAAAACAGCAATCAATGGGGGTATTTGTGCCTAGATAACCAATTTTATCATAGGCATAATCCCAAACAGCCTCTAATGCTTTAGGATTACTGCTTAATTTTGGATATTCACAATAATGAATAAAACCGCCACTTGTTAAGGGTGCATAATCTTTTTCAAAATCGAGTTTTTCAAAAGGTGTTGGATTTTTCCGAACATCATAATGGAAGCTGTTTGTGTAGTATCCTTTATCTGTAATATCAGATACTAATCCAAACTTTTCAGTGTCAATTTTACAGAATCGATCCGTCAAGCTCTCACTCGGGGTTGAATACACACTAAAATGGAGATCATACGCTTCACTCCACTCATCTGCATTTTGTTTTAATAAAGATAAAATTTCAATTGTAAAATCTTTTGCCTCCTTATTGTCTTCCCATTCAGGTCCATAAAACACAGTGGCTGCTTCATATAAACCAATATAGCCTATTGAAACGGTTGCGCGCCGATTTAAAAATAATTTTGATACCTTCTCATTAGGTTCCAAACGATCACCAAAAGCACCATATTGATATAAAATGGGTGCATTTTCAGGGACTGCTTCCATCACTCGACGTGCTTTAAAAAGCAACGCATCCTTTAAGATGAGTAATCTTTCCTCTAATCGTTCAAAAAATCGATCTTTGTTCCCTGCAGTTTCCATTGCAATTCGTGGAATATTTAACGTAACAACGCCTAAATTCATTCGGCCAGCCGTCACATCTTCCCCCGCATCATTTTTCCAACCTTGTAAAAATGAGCGACAACCCATTGGTGCTTTGAAACTTCCTGTCAGCTCAACGATTTTATCATAACTAATAATATCTGGATACATTCTTTTAATTGAACATTCTAGCGCAAGTTGCTTGATATCATAATTGGGATCTGTCGGTTTAAGATTTAAGCCATCTTTTAATGTGAAAATTAACTTAGGAAAAATAGCCGTCCTTTTTTCTTTTCCTAGTCCTTCAATTCGTATTTTGAAAATAGCTTTTTGTATCTCACGCTCGATCCAATTCGTTCCAAGACCAAAACCAATCGTTGTAAATGGCGTTTGTCCCTGTGATGTGTAAAGGGTATTAATCTCGTATTCTAGACTTTGCATCGCATCATAAATATCTTTTTTCGTTTTTTCGTAAGCATAAGCTGCTTGTTTTTCTTCACCCTCTAACCATTCTTGTGCAGTTTTCAAATGTTTTTCATAATTGATTTCAGCATAAGGGGCTAATATTTCATCCATTCGATCAAAACTACAGCCTCCATACTGTGAAGAAGCAACATTAGCGATAATTTGAGCAGTTTGTGCGGCAGCGGTTTGAATTGACCGAGGAGGTTCTACTTCAGCATTTCCAATCTGAAAGCCTTCTTCAAACATGGATTGAAAATCAATTAAACAACAATTACTCATTGGTGAATAAGGGGTGTAATCCAAATCATGATAATGAATTTCTCCCTTTTCATGAGCGTTTGCAACATGAGAGGGTAACAATTTCAAACCAATGGCTTTCCCGACAATCCCTGCGGTCAAGTCCCTTTGAGTATTGAATACTTTACTGTCTTTATTGGCATTCTCATTGACAATTGTTTTATCTTGCTGGAGGAGTTGTTGAATCATTACATTTACATCGCGACGATCTTTTCGACCTTTTGCTTTCTCTTCTCGTCTATTAATGTAAGCTTTTTTCAATAGTGGGTATTCTTTTTGCTCTAATACTTCAAGCACAAGTTCATCAATATCTGTTGTGGTTAAACGATTTATCTTATCCTCTGTTAAGTGATCTACCCTACTTCCTACTTCCATAGCAATTTTCCTTGCTTCTTCGAGTGAGTATTTTTCGTTTAATTGTTGTGCCGCTTGAAATATAGCCTGGACAATTTTTGAAAGATCAAAATCTTGTTTGCGACCATCACGTTTTTGGATAGAGATTGTATTTTTTGTCATCTTTTCTTCTTTATAAATTTGCATCCTCTGTTCCCCCTTATGTAGATTACTAATTAATTTTTTCACAAATGAATCTGAAATTTAACGTCCACTACTTAAAAACAGAGCGCAAGTAACTTTTTTAGATGATTTTGACAGTAATCACAAAACATACAAAAAAGTCTATAAATAAAAAAATCCTAAAGGCAGAATTGCACTTAGGATACTTGTTTGCTACTTTGCCTCGAAGTAGTTTCCAAAAGATAAAATAAAAAGATCTGACTTGAACAATGTTCTCACAGTGGCGGGACCGTTTCGGATTTTCACCGAATTCCATTTATTTTTATCTATATATATTCATATTTTTATGTAATTACAGATTAACATACTATATATTGTGTTTCAATCAAAAAAATAAAAACTACCCAATAAAAACAAAAACCCAAAAACTTAGTCACTAACTTCCTAAGATTTTGGGGTAAATAAATATTTTATTGATTTGTTTTAATATCGCCTTGGTAAAAATTTACGGTATAAAATTCATTTTCTTCATCTAACTGATGAAATAAAGAAACTAGCTTTTCACCATATTTTCCAAGGTGTTCAACCACTGAATTCACATGCGTAAATTCTACCACTGTTGGTTCATTTGATTCATTGAGCACATCCCATAATGCATCCAAATTACTTCCAAAATATTTCGGGAAACTAAACACTCGATTCAAATGGGCATACATTAAATCTTTTGTCACCATAAAATCACCATCAATTACCATTATTTTCATATTAATCACCACCCGGTTTCATTTCTTCAAAACTTTCATAATGGTCCTCCGTATAAAAATACAAGCCATCATTTGAATAAATCAGACGTTTTGCATTCCGGTGACCTCCTTCATAATCGACATCGGCTTCATAATACTCTCTTTGATCGTCTTCAGGCAATAACTCTTCATAATTTCCAAAATAGTCGCCCCCAATACTTGCATCAGGTGCTACTTGCCATAAATTACCTTCTTTGGCGTCCCACCCTAACTCACGTGCTTCTTTTTTCGTTATAAAATTGGGTGGTAATTCTCCATACATTTCTAAATAATCCACCAAATCTTGTGCTTCTGTATAGGATTGCCCTTCTTCGATATTCAAAGATTCATCAATTGTTGGAGTGTTTGCTTCCGAATACTTTGAGTCATTCGTAGTTTCAATCGTTCCACAAGCAAACATCAAAACCATCAAAATTGGCCACAATAAAAACTGTTTTATTCTTTTAAACACTTGCTCACCCTTTCATCCCTTGTATTGTTTTCACCCTCATTTGTAAAATGACTGAATAAAGTCATTTTCGAAGGGGTTAGAGTAATGAATAAAGTTCGACTTCTGGATATTTATCACTGAACCAGCGTAAGGCAAAGTCACTCTCGAATAAAATAACGGGTTGATCGTAGCGATCTTTTGCGAGTAAGCTACGGTTTGAGCTCATATTTTCATCGAGTTGATCCGGTTGAATCCAGCGAGCAATTTTATTGCCGAGAGGTTTCATGACAACTTCTGAGTTATATTCTTTATTCATGCGATGTTCGAACACTTCAAATTGGAGTTGTCCGACCGCTCCTAAAATATATTCTTCTGTGTGATAGGTTTTATATAATTGGATGGCCCCTTCTTGAACAAGTTGTTGGATTCCTTTGTGATAAGATTTTTGCTTCATCACATTTTTAGGTTCAACTTTCATGAAAATTTCGGGTGTAAACTGTGGAAGTTCTTTGAACGTCACTTGTTCTTTCCCTTCATAAATGGTATCGCCAATTTGAAAATTTCCTGTATCGTATAAACCAATAATATCTCCAGCGACTGCGTGTTTGACAATTTCACGATCTTCCGCCATAAACTGAGTGGAATTATTCAAGCGGAAGTCTCGTTGAGTACGCGATAAGGTTACGTTCATTCCTGGCTCAAATTGACCTGAGCAGATTCGCACAAACGCAATGCGGTCTCGGTGTTTAGGATCCATATTTGCTTGGATTTTAAAGATAAAACCTGAAAAGTTCTCAGCTGTTGGTTCAACGACAAATTCTTCTTGATCAATGGTCTTTTTTGGTTTTGGAGCGAAAGTTAGAAATGTTTTTAAAAAACTTTCGACGCCAAAACCTGTTAAAGCTGAACCAAAAAATACGGGGGTTAGCTCACCTGCAGCAATTGCTTCTTTTGAAAATTCATTTCCGGCAATTTTAAGAAGTTCAACCTCTTCAAGTACTTGTTCATATAGACGGTCTTCTTTTAGCGGATGTTCTCCTTCAATTTCACCTTGTTCATTTAAGGAAAGATAGGTTTCTCCATTATTCCATGCATCTGGATCGTTAAATTCAATTCGATTATGGTAAATATCATAAACTCCAATTAAACTTCTGCCCGTTCCAATGGGCCAATTCATTGGATAAGCATCAATTTCAAGAACTTCTTCTAACTCTTCCACTAAATCAATCGGTTCTCGACCATCACGATCGAGCTTGTTCATGAAAGTAAAGATTGGAATTCCACGCATACGACAAACTTTAAATAGCTTTTCTGTTTGTGCTTCAATCCCATTGGCCGTATCCACTACCATAACTCCAGAGTCTACCGCCATTAAGGTACGATAAGTATCTTCTGAAAAATCCTCATGACCTGGTGTATCTAAAATATTTACATGTTTATCTTCATAATTAAAATGCATCACTGAACTTGTAACGGATATCCCACGTTGCTTTTCAACTTCCATCCAATCAGAAGTCGCGAACTTCCCCGTTTTACGTCCTTTGACCGTTCCTGCTTGTCGGATAGCTCCTCCAAGTTTTAACATTTGCTCGGTAATCGTCGTTTTACCAGCATCCGGATGGGAAATAATCGCAAATGTACGACGTTGATCCACTTCATTTTTTAATAATTGTTGATCTACTTTCATTAATTTATGCACTTCCTATGTTTCTATAAATTTTCATTCTTTTTTTAAAATACAATATCTTCATTATAAATAGGGTTGATGCGTAATTATTCATTTATTATTATACATTGAGTTATCTTGTATTCATTTCAAACCGCTTTTTATATTTTAAAGTAAAATACATAAGTTGCAACATTTTTAACTAAAATAATGCGACTTCTTTGATATTTTTTACAAATGTTTTTTACATGACATTCTTTTTAATTCTTGTTATCCTCTGTTTTGTATTTTAAGAAAAGGAGCTTTTCAGATGATACAAGAAACTATTCAAGCAAAATGGACTACAGATACCCAATCAAAGATTTACCATGATTCAATCAATATACGGTATAATGTTTTTATTGTAGAACAAAAATTCCCAGAAGGTTCAGACATTGACGCTCTTGAAGAGGAATCTGAACATCTTGTTCTTTATAATCAAAAACAAGAACCATTAGCCACTGCTCGAATTATTGAACTGGAAGATCACTGGTATCGAATTGAACGGGTTGCGGTCTCAAAAAGTGCACGTAAATTAGGTTTAGGGAAAATTTTGATCCAACAAATTGAAGAGCGTGTCTTAAAAAACGGTGGCAAAGCCATTACATTAAATAGCGAGAGCGAAGCAATTGGTTTTTATGAAAAACATGGTTATAACAAAATCGGTGCTGAATATCTAGATTACCATATCATGCATCAAAAAATGATAAAAATTTTTAATCCATCAATAAACAGGAGAGAATGTAATGACTAAAGTGAGTTGGACAGATCATTTACAATCAAAAATTTATGAAGATGCCTTAAACATCCGCTATCAAGTTTTCGTTGAGGAACAAAAAGTTCCGGCCGAGATTGAAACGGATGAACTGGAGGACAAATCGCATCATCTTGTCCTTTACAAAGATCAACAGCCCGTGGGTACCGCTCGAATATATCATCGAGGAGATGGGATTTATAAAATACAACGTGTTGCCATCTTAAACGATTATCGTGGGCAAGGGCTTGGCGCTCAACTCATGAATGAATGTGAACTCAAAATTAAAAAACTTCACGGTACAAAAATTACACTTGGTGCTCAACTTCAAGCCCTCCCCTTTTATGAAAAACAAGGCTATACGGCAGAAGGTCCAGAATTTATAGATGCAGGGATCCCTCATCGAGAAATGATGAAGAACTTGCTTTAAATTTAAAAATAAAGTAGATGTTTTAAAAGATGAAGCCCTATAAACTTCAACTTTTTAAACATCTACTTTTTCTTTATTCCTTTTTATTTTGACTTCTTTTTAAGAGGGCTTCCCTTTTAGCTCGACTGGCTCGCTCTCGACGAATACGTTCTTTTGGAAGCTTGTTTAATAAATTTAACTGATTCTCGTTTATAATTTCTACTTCAAAGACATCCCCGATTTCGATATCCTTTGGCAGTTTAGATTGAGGTAAATGATAAGTTTTTTGTACATGATCTACTATAAAAACAGCTAAATCTCCATTTATTTCTTCAAATACAGCTTTCATTTAAGTAAACCTCCAATAATAATACCTATTTTTCAGTTTCCATCCTTATTTCACCTAACTCATCGATATAAAGAGAAATTGTTCCATACTCATCTGTTCCATAAACAGGAATTCCTGCATTCTTCGCTCGCTCAAGGGTATCTGGACTTGGATGTCCATAAGAGTTATTCACTCCCGCTTGGTAAAAGGCCATTTTGGGCTGAATAGCTTCTAACCATTGTTCTCCTGAGCTATTTTTTGCTCCATGATGGCCTAAAATTAACAAATCTGCTTTCAAATTGAAATTTCTTTTAAGCACATCATTTTCTCTAGGAATAGAAGCATCTCCCGAGGTCATTACCGAAAGATTATCAAACACTATCCGCGTGATAATCGACTCATCGTTTGGGTCTTTTTTTGGGCTATCCTTTGCTGGATGAAGAACTTGAATATCAAATGCTCCACGACTAAACTGCTCGCCAGCCTTTGGTTCAGCATATTCAACATCCTTTTGTAATAAAGTATCCAATAACTCCTCATAAACTTTAGAGGTATGATCCATTCCATTCATCCATACTTCTTGAACATCAAAATATTCCAAAACCAAATCTCCATGTCCAATGTGATCTGAATCATTATGCGTAAAGATCAACAAATCAATTTCCTCTCCCAAACCAATGTATTGATCCAGATAAGAAATAATTTTTTTCTCAGAATCATCATAACGCCCCGTATCCACTAACACTGATGTCCCATCACTAGCAATATACAAAGTAGAAGAACCCTGCCCCACATCAAATAAATGGATTTGGCTCGTTCCACTACCTTGTGTATTAGAATCTTTTAAAGGCCGGTTTTTATTTTTAATTTGTTCTTCAATTTGTATAAACGTCTCATCTAACTTCGCTTGGATTTCTCTTAAATTGATATCCTGGCGCCCCGTTAAATATCCTCCAATAAAAATTAAAAAAACAATAAGGGCTCTTAATAACCAACGATTCCTACGTTCTCTTTGCTTTTTGGTTAATCTTTTTCTCTTCGCCAATTCTTTCACTCCATCTTGCCATGACTAGCTTTTTTGATATAAATTTTTGATGAGGAAGGTTTACTTAGCTAGCTCATCTACAAGTCTTTGCATATCCTCTGGTAAAGGCGCCTGAACTTCTAGACATTCTCCAGTCAATGGATGTTCAAAACGATAAGACGAGCAATGTAGCGCTTGACGATCCAACAACTCCTTTGAACCTCCGTATAAATCATCCCCCACAAGCGGATGACCCATGTGGGACATATGCACACGAATTTGGTGTGTCCGACCGGTATGCAACGAAAGACTCACATGGCTTATATCATTTTTTAGATAATTTAGCATTTTATATTGGGTAATCGAAGGTTTTCCCTCCGAAGCAACCACCCGCTCAATGATTGATTCTGATGAACGTGCAATGGGTGCATCAATTAAACCCTCACTTTGTCTTAAATGACCTTGTGCTAGCGCTTCATAATGCTTCTCGAGCTTTTGGTGATTCAAAAGATTCCCCATCAGTGAATGAGCAAGCGTATTTTTTGCGATTAGCATTACCCCACTGGTATAGCGATCTAATCGTGTAACGACATGGACTACTTTATGTTGATAATCTTTTTTTAAATAATACCCCTTAACTCGACTAGCCACTGTATCGCCACGATGGGCAGACGATGGCACGGAAATTAAGCCCACAGGTTTATTAATGATTAAGTAATGATCATCTTCATACAAAATATCCAGTGGTTCATGCGTGGCTATCAAATTGGGGTTAGGTTCTTCAATCGGCAGATTTAACTCTACCCAATCCCCTACTTTTAATTCTTTGCGCACTCGCTCTTCCTGACCATTAACTAAAAAACTTCCTCCATGAAACTTCGTTCGCCCAATAATTCTTCGCGAAACTCCTTTTTGTTTTAAGAATTCTTTTAATTGTTTTTCGTCTTCTACTGTTACTTGCCACTTAACCGTCATTTACAATTTCTCCCCAATAAAGGCATCACTTACTCGATCCCAAAAATGCGTATGACGATAACGAGCAAATCTTATCGAGTCTTTCGCTATTCTAAGGCGAATATTTTTAACCTCTGTTTCAGTTGTTGTAATATGATCCAGTGTTAACAATAAATCTTGTGATTCTAACAAATCAAGATTGATTACTTCATCCTCAGCAATAATCAAAGGCGAACTTAACGTTCGATAGACTCGATTGTTCAAAGAGGCGATTTCTGTCATTTGTAAAGCCTTCAAACCAGGATGTAAAACAGCCCCACCAATTGATTTACTGTATCCGGTAGAACCTGTTGGGGTTGAGACGCAAATACCATCCCCACGGAAACGCTCAAAGTGTTGTCTATCAATATAGACATCCGAAACCATTGTTCCGCCCACTTTTTGAATGGTTGCTTCATTGAGAGCAAGAAAATTATTGGCTTGACGATTTCCTTCATACGTAACCGAAACATCCAATAAAGGGTAAGCAACATATTCTCCGTCATCTTTTTTAATACTATCTACTAAAGATTCTAACTCAAATTCTCGCCAGTCTGTATAAAATCCTAAATGACCTGTATGGACACCGATAAAACGAATAGTATCTAGTTGATGGGCATAACGATGAAAACCAGAAAGCAACGTTCCATCCCCGCCAACCGTAATTAGAATATCTGGTTTTACAGGGTCAATCTCAATATTTGCTTCTTCCAGTAAGGCTCTTAATTTATTGACTACTTCAATTGTATTTTTTTTATCATTATTTTGAATAGCAACTTTCATTTTGCTTGCTCCTAACAAATCATTTAATGATTTAAAATAATGTTTCGAATTAAATTATCGTATATTTAATTGTACCATAATTTAACGGTGTACAGAAAATACTTCCTTTGCTTTTAGAAAATTAAGGTAAATAAAAATATCTTTTCAAGATAGTTTGTTATAATAAAAAGAGTAAAGAAAACGGTATCTTATACTAAGAGCGAATATAATGAAGCGATTATTAATTGTTACCCGAATGATTATAAAAATATGACGGCCGAAAACTTAAAACACTTAATCATTAAATCAATAGATTTTCAAAGTCCTTATTTCAAAGGATTTATAGAGTCATTTAAGACAGAAGAAATGGACCCATGAATCAAGTAAAGGGGGAATTAATATGTTAGATTATTTACCTACTGAGATTTATGAACTTAGTGGTTTTACGATTACCTTTCGCGTTGTTTTGGCAATTTTTGTAGGTGGGTTAATTGGTACAGAACGAGATATTAAAAACCGAGCAGCTGGTATTCGTACACATATGCTGGTTTGTTTAGGCGCAACGGTTGTTATGATGACCAACCAATATATCGCTGAAACCTACCCCGAAAGTAATATAGATATTACGCGTATGGGTGCTCAAGTAGTCAGTGGAATTGGTTTTTTGGGGGCCGGAACAATCTTAGTTACTAGCCACAATCGCATCCGCGGATTAACAACGGCAGCTGGTTTATGGGCTGCTGCAACTCTCGGACTAGCTATCGGAATTGGCTTTTATGAGTTAGCAATTATTGGGAGTTTTTCAATACTGTTCATTGTTATTTTATTAAGACCTTTTAAACAATTTGTTCAAGACCGAACAGAACCTTCTAATTTCACTTTGCTTATTTATACAGTTGGTGGAATAGAAAATTTTCTAGAATTTACAGCAGACGAAGAAGTAAAATTTATAAATATGAGTATTGAAAACGAACAAGACGATGCGAATAAAACCATTGGAACCATACTAAAAGTTACAATTGAACTCGCTCCCGAATCACAAAAAGAAGAGTTTATTAAATATTTAAAAACTGTGGATGGAGTAAATCATGTAGTAGAGATTTAATGATTTTTAAGTATTTATATTTTTGAATGTATTCTTTAGCTTTAAAAGTGACTTCTCTATAAAAAGGGGACTTTTTTGAGATAATAACCATTAATTTTCTTTTAAACCATTATCTTGGACGCCGAACGTCGCTCTCGCGTCCAGAAGAGGGATGGCTTGGACGCGGAAGATGATTTTCGCGTCCAGAAGAGGGGGGGCTTGGACGCAGAAGAAGATTTTCGCGTCCAAGGTAGCAAAAATGTATTGAAATAACAAACTCAGAATAGCCCTTAAAGCGAGGAGGCCCTCCGCGTGTGCGTAAATGGAGCTCGCGTGCGGGGGACACTCTCTGCGTGTGCGTGAATGGAGCTCGCGTGCGGGGGAGGCTCTCCGCGTGTGGGCTCCATAACTTTCTCAATCTAAGGCTCGTTTTGTCCA
>DXAZ01000005.1 GCA_019116785.1 Candidatus Atopostipes pullistercoris | reverse complement strand
AATAATTTATTAAAGTTTTATTTAGAAAATGAAAAATGCTTTATAAATAAAGAATACAAAGAAAGTTATCGTAGTAATTTAGAGAGAAGAATAAATAAATTATATGTATATATAGATTTTATTAATAAGTTATATTTAAAATACTATAAAAATGTAAAGGTTAATGTTATTTTTAATAAATACAATTATATAAAAGATATATTAAATTTATACAAAGAAGCAAATTTGACTACTTTAAATAAATTAGAACAAGAAAATATTGCTTTTAGTAAACTGCATAATTGGCTGGCTTTAGAAATAGCTAAACAGCCAGAAAAAGATTTTAAATTTGATATAGCTACTAATATTATTGATAAATATGATGTAGACATTAAAAAATATCATTTTTCTTGTGTAAAGAAATATAGCAATTTAAAAGAAATTGCATACCTATTAAATAATTGTAGTGCAGGATACAAAAATCTTATAAGTGATAGATTACAATTAATAGCAATAGCCGATGATGAAGGAGTAAAAGCATTAATAGAAATACAAAATAATTATATTGTACAGGCTAAACTTTATAATAATGTACCAGCTAACAAAAATAGTTTTATAAATAATCTTATAATAACTTTTGCAAAGGAAATAGGACTTAAAATCAATACATCAGATGTAATTATAAATAATTTTAGTCTGTTAAATAAAGCCAGCTAATATAAAAGCTACATGATTAATTCATGTAGCTTTTTTGTTTTTAGCCATTTATTTTTATTTTAGGTATAATCATAAGGACTACATAATAAAAACAGCTTAAAATCGCTCATAGAAAGCGACATTTGAAAAAATCGCGAGAGAAGGTTGATTTTCTTGAAAGAAAATCTTCAATGAAAAGAAAAGAGCAGGTTACAGCCCTGCTCTTTTATCTTACCGAAAATTATCTTAACGTCCCATATTCCGATTATTACTTTTATCTTTATCTGAAAAAGACATTACTATTTTTTGTTTTTTTACCTTTATTTTTTCTATATTTTCAGATAAAATTTCTTCTAATTTTTTGCAATTTTTAAATGGCTTCATGTACATTTCAATATCATATTTAAGTTCCATACTGAGAGCCCTATCATAGGCAATCTTATTAACAGCTAAATCTCTAGCTATATATAATTCATTGCGTTTTTCTTGATTTAAATTAGATTTTTCCCAATTCATTTCAAATCCAGCTTTTAATGCAAGTTCACGAGTAAATTCTCTAATTGTACGACTATTACCATCTCTAAATGGATGCAAATAATCTAACTTAGAATAAATTTCTGTCATTTTTTTTACAAACGTCTTTACTTGCATTTTTTTCATTTTATTAATATCAATATTCTTTTTCAAAAAATCCTGTGTTTCATTTATAATTATTTTATCCATATTTGAATAAACAATATTAGATGTTTTTGATGTTCCAGGAATAGGACGATGCTTCATCCATGTTTTCCAGGGCAATAATTCAGCTCTATATTGCCCTGGTTTATAAAATCGTTCATATTTTCCGCCTAACTTAGGCAAATCCTGAAAAAGATATTGATTGATTTTACATAAATGTTCTAAATCAAAATTTCCTTCTATAGGATGACTGTCCAATTCCATTAATCTTCTTGGAATATATAAGCCTTCCTTTTCTTCCATATCTTTTTCGCTCATATAAACTCCTATTTTCTCGGTAATGTTTTGTCTATCTCATCACCAAGTTCTTTTAAAGATAACTCTCCATTAGCATATCGTTCATAAAGTTTTTTAGTTTCATCAGTAAAAATACAACCTTCCATTTCACAGCTTCCCATTGCATAAGCAAGTTGTTTATGTCTACGTTTATGTTCTGCTATACTAATCATTTTGTAACCTCCAGCAAATATATTTTTTGAAAGATACCATTTTAAAATCTAATATCATATTTCTTATATTATTATATCATATTTTCATTAAAAAGTCATTAAAAACCTTTATATATAAGGAATTTTAATGACTTTTTTAAATAAAAAAATATCTGATTTCCAATTAAAACAGTTGTAATAAAATCAAAATTAATAATAATACTGGTGTCAAAATTGAAGATATACTTATCCACTTAAACATTCTATCGTGGTCTTTTTCCAAATTTTTATGCCAACTAACAATAGATTTTTGAAGTTGATTATAATTTTTAGCTGCATTATTGACTATCTTTTTATATTCATCAAGACATTTTTCATGTACGATCTTCGGCATAGTGTTTATTATTTCATCACTCGTTTTTTTTAAGTTAACTGATGAATCATTAATTTGCTGCACTTGATGAGTTAATTTTTCTATTAACGCTTGATGTTTAGCATTTTCGTCTGATAAACGTTTTAAAACACTACTTATATTTATTAAAATTTCATCTTCAGCTGAAGTTTTTTTAGGTTCATTTTGTTTAATTGAAATATCTTCTTCTTGTTGTTTGTTATATTCCTCTTCAGCTGACATATCTTCTTCTTGTTGTTTGCTGTATTCTTCTTCATAACTCATAAGTAAAATCCTCCTTTTCCTTATAATTCTGGTTTACCATTCTTATCATTGAATGTTTTATTACAACTTTGACATAGCCAAAATTCACCGTTTTTACCTAATTTTTTTACCAATAAATTTTTACAACTTGGACACTTGGCCATAATTGGCTTACCGTTATAATCTTCAAAAAAAAGTTTTCTCCCTGTTACTGGAGAAACACAATCTGGATTATTACACATATGAAAATATTTATCTATTTTGGATGAATATTTTCTAACAATTTGCCCTTTATTACATATAGGACAAGTAATACTATCTTTATCTCTATAGAACGGAAACTCTTTATTTTCCGCAAATTTTATATTGTCATAGACCATATTTATTACAGTATCTATAAAATCCTGCAAAGATTGTTTTCCTTCAGCTATTTCTGCCAGTTTATATTCCATTTCTGCGGTAGTGTCAGGATAAGTCAAAGACTTATCTATATTCTCAATTAAATTTATACCAAAAGCTGTAGGTACAAGTTCTTTTTTTACTTTTTTTAAACAAGGCTCTATATCCCTGCCCTTAGAAACAGTATCTTGAAGCTCGGCAATTATTGTATCTCGCGTTGCAGGTGTCCCAATGCCTTTTACTTCTTTTAATTTTTCTCGATTAGGATTTTTAGCATCCACATATTTATAAATGTTGGCCATAGCTGCAAGAAGTGTCCCTTCTGTAAAACGTTTTGGTGGTGTAGTTTTCTTTTCCTGGATTAAGTAGTCGCCTTTGTCGATTTTATCGCCAATTTTTAGTTTCGGTAATATATTTATATCAGTCGTTTCTTTTTCTTCAAGGGCTTTGAAACCCGCCTCAAGTATAATCTGTCCACTTCCAGTAAAGATTTCATCAGCGACAGATAAAGTGAATATTGTCTTTTCGGCTGTACACGGTGGGAAAAATTGCAATATATAGCGTTTTGCTATCATGTTGTAAATTTTTTGTTGGGTATCATCAAGGTCATTTACTTTTACTATAGTAGGTATTATTGCATGATGAGCCGTTATCTTTTTATCATTCCATGCTTTAGATTTTAATGCTAAATTTGCTTTATCTTTTCCTGGAACATTTAATATATCAAAGATTTTTTTAGCATCTTCAAATTGTGCTTCAGGTATATAATTACAATCAGAACGTGGATAAGATACAAATTTTTTCTCATACAACTGCTGTACAGTATCAAGTACAATTTTTGGCGAATAACCATATTTTTTGTTAGCTTCAACTTGCAAAGTATCGAGCGAATAAGGTAACGGTGGATATTCCGTCAGTTCCTTTTCTTGTACATCTTTCACTGTTATTTCAGCATTGTGTAGTTTTAATTTTATGGCTTGTAATATCGCCTTATCTTTTATTCTATTTTCATTGTTTGTAAGTTTATCTGAAGGTTTTAATTGTGCTCTAAAAGGCAAATTATCCTTCGTAAAACTGCCTATTAGCTCATAATATTTAGTAGACTTAAAATTTTGTATCTCTTTTTCACGATTTACAACAAGTGCAAGTGTTGGTATTTTTACACGACCAATACGAAAAATTGTATTATAACCATATTTTCTAGCACTTACACTGTAAGCTCTTGTTAAATTCATACCAACAAGCCAATCTGCGCGACTTCTTCCAAGCCCTGCCATATACAAGTTTTTAAAATTATTATTATCCTGGATATTTTCAAAAGCTCTTTTAAGACTTATATCATCCTTTGCGTTTAATAATAGCCTTTGTACTATCCCCTTATAACCTGCATAATCTAAAATTTCATCAATTAAAAGCTGTCCTTCTCTATCTGGATCGCCAGCATTTATAACTATATCTGCCTTTTTTAATAGCTGTAGTATTACATCTAACTGCTTTTTAGTATTAGCAGAAGGTTTAATTTGCCATTTTTTAGGAATTATAGGATAATTTTTCCAAAATTTATATTTCTCATCATATTCTTCAGGTGTTGCAAGTCTTAAAATATGTCCATAAGCCCAAGTTACAATTACATCACCATCTTTTTCAAAATATCCTTGCTGTTTTTTATAATCATTTTTCCATAAATAATTAGCTATTGCTTTTCCAATATCAGGCTTTTCCGCTATAAAAATTTTCATTTAAAATCAACTCTTTTCTTTATTTTATATCATATTTATGATATAATATTATTGTAAAAATAATATTATGAGGTAAAACTATGAATATTAATATATTTGAAAACTCCGAAACAATATCTAAAAGAATAAAAAATATACGTAAATATTACAAAATGAACCAGCAAGATTTTGCAAAAGAACTCGGTATTTTACAATCCACACTATCTGAAATAGAACGCGGAAATGTAAATCCACAATTTAAAACCTTGCAACTTCTCGGAGATATGATAGGTCGTTCTAACCTAGAATGGTTATTATACGGAAAAACAGAAGTAATTAAAACTGATGAGTGGAATAAAACCCGTATAAACAACTTACTTATTAAACTAAATGCAGATGAACTTAAATTCTGCCGTGAATGGTTAGAATTATATGTAAATTCTTTAAAAAAGAAATGAGGTATGTAAAATGAAAACTAAATGCTTATTATTTGTAATTTTAATGTTATTAATAACATTAGTTAGTGGCTGTAGCAACAATGAAGGTGATAAGTACATAGGAAAATGGACTGGTTTAGAAAATCCTGATAATCCTCGTTCTTATATTTATCAAATTTCAATAGAACAAAATGGAGATAATTATATTATCAAAAGAAAGATTAGTAACTACAACGAATTTAATCCAGACAGACAATTAGAATGGCAAGAAGGCAAAGAAAAAACTGAAAGTGCTACTTTAAAAGATGGAAAATTAGTAAGTGGAAATGATATTGCTTCAGTATCTTATACTTATATAGAAAAAGATAATACACTCCTTTATTCTGCAAAAGGAATTTATTTACAAAAAGATGATGACAATGCAATATTTGAAAATTTAAAGAAACAAGCAGCAGATGCTTTAACTAAATATTGGGAAGAACATCCTATAATTAATAAAACACCTATTATTGATGACCCTTTTACAAAATATGGCAAAGCAAAACAATAAAAACTAATGAAAAGCAGGGCTTTTAAACCCTGCTTTTTTTAATTTCCAAATCTCATAAAGCCTAACGCTGGCTCTTGAGGAGGTCTGTTTTCCTCATCAAAAGCACTAGGATTATATGGATCATAACCATAAAATTGACCAGCTTTTACTTTTTCTTTATCTAATCTATCAGCAGCAGCTTTTGTTTCTTGGTCAACTACATTATTGATAAAACGTGCTCCGTTTGTTTTTGTTTTATCAATAGAACTTAATGTATTTACTATATTCATAGCATTTGCACGTTGTTTTTCGCCCAAAATACCGTCTGTTTGTGTATTTAATATTTCAGATTGCAGGTTCATTCTATCAGCTTGATTATTAATTGTTTCTTGTATAATATCCGTTGCTTCTTTTTTTGTATAGGTTTGTTCTTCAGCAAGTTTAATATCATACGTTTGGTCATTCAATGCTTCTTCAATTTCCCAAGACTTATAAAAGTCTTTGTCTTTAAAAACTTTATTAGGATTAATTAAACTTTCACCATCAGGTTTTATAACCTTCTCAATTTCTGTACTTATTTTATTTTCATCAATATTTATTTTAGTATTAACTAAAATCCTATTTTTAAAATTTTCTAAGCTATTTTGTACAACTTGAAGCATTTGTGCTGTTTCCCTTATACTATCTGCTAACCTTTTATAATCAATAACATGGTCTCCTGGTTTTAAACCGCCCCAACCCCAAGCTCCAGCAACTGTACTAATACTAAACAACAAAACAAATATTATACTTATCCTTTTTTTCATTATTCATCATTCCTTACTCAAAGGAAAAAATAAGTATTACTTTCTTTTCAACATCTTTCAATGAAATTGTTCCTAAATACCGTGAATCAAAAGATATATCAGGGTCATTTAAAAAAAGTATTTCATCTTTAAGGACTATATGCTCCCCTATTTTATTATTTTGCGGTAAACCATTCATGTGATATATCTTATATTTTCGACCATGAATTTCTACAGCATCCTCACCTACTCTATAAACATCTCCTGGCAAACCCTGTACTTTTTTTATCATAGGATATCCTTTTTGTACATTTAATATAGGAACATCTACAGGAAGTTTAACAACAACAAAATCTCCATAATCTAAATTCTGATTGGGTGCTATCATATATATTCCACGAGGTGCAGATGGTGATATATTTTTATAAAATATTGTTCCCATACATAGATACAATATTGTTATAAAAATAATAAAAAATAGAATAATTTTACAAAATTTCAATGAGTATAGTCGTGCATGCACGACTATACCATTGTATTTTTTAAGACAATTCATATTTACCACCTAACATTTTTAACAAAGATGTTGGTATTCTTGCTGTTAAAAAAGCAAGTCCAATCAAAGAAAGGCACATCAATATAAATTTAATCATAGCTTCTGAATTTATACCATTATTTACGGTATAAGAACCAGATAAATTACCATTTACAAGGTCTATATATTCTTGTGCCCAACCTGAAAGTGGTTCACCAGCTGTTACATTTCCAGGTCCTCCATTATAAGCTGCTAATGCATAATTCCAATCACCATACATATCATGTAATTGTTTCATATACTTCGCAGCGGCTTCTAAATTCTGTTCTGGATTAAATGGATCGGAACAGCCAAGCCCTGCTGCTGTTCCCGGCATTAACTGTCCTAATCCCTGTGCACCGGCTCCTGATTCAGCCCTAGGGTTCCAGCTGCTTTCAAGTTGTATTTGCGCTAAAAACAGTGATACGGGAATACCGTATTTTTGCGCTTTTTGCGTAGCAAGTGCCACTAAATCGGGCGGCCCGGTTATCGTTCCTGTACCTGTTACTTGCTCCGATGGCGTCTGCACTGTAAATATATCACCAGGCTCGGCATCACGAATACATACAACACAAAATCCAACCATAATTGAAATAATAGTTAACTTTATCGTGTTACTTACAATATGTCCTAAACTTCCTTCAGCAATAAATTTTGTAAAACCAAAAGCTGAAAAAGGAAACGTACAAATACTAAGAGCTGCTACTACATAAAATTCAATGTAAACGAGCATTATATAACAGGCAAGAACAAAAAATACGCCTATTGTTATAAATGTCGCAAGATAAATTGGAATAATCGTTGATAAATTAGTATAGAAATCCCAACTGCCAAAACTAGCTATTTTATTTAATGCTGGTGTTACCATAAAAATTGCTTTTTGTAATATCATTTGCGGTTGAGATACATCATTTCCTATATTCGGGTTATTAGCAAATGTAGTAGAAACAGACGTTACAAACGACAAAAAAAAGTCATTTATAATTGTTTGCCAGTTTAGCATTACAAACATCAAAAAGCCATATTTCATTACCTTAGTTATGGCAAACTGCATTGAAATAGTCATACCACTTGTCATCATTGGAAGCGTTAAATCTAAAATACATAGAACAAGTAATAATGCAAAGCAAGCATCTTGTAAAAAATCAAAGCCACGACCAGCAGCTTCAACAACCTGTTGCATTATATCTTGTATATTTTCTCCAAGTTCATACATACTTTCAACGCCCCATGGAAGCGTTACATTATCATGTCCCATTACAGCAGGACCACCGCCGCCTGAAGGCATTGTTTCTCCGCTTAAATCCATTCCAAGGGCTTCAAGATACGGTACCGGGTCAACACGGCCGCCGAACTCACCGAATGGTCCGTATTCTATATGCACATGCGGCCCGGTGGAATATCCAAGCGGTCCGTCATAAAAATCCCCACCGGTATATCCTATTATTGTCCCTTCTGTTAAATAACCGGTCTGACATAATAATGTATCTGAGGAACAATCACCGAAGAACCAATAAGTTCCATCATCAAAGGTTATATCCACCCAATAAATATAACCGCCGCCTGCTCCGTGATTTACAATACCGTTTCCGGGAGCAACAATCGGCGTTCCGGAAGGAACGTAAACGTCAATACCCTGATGTACTTTACTGGCACGGCCGCCGGCATCGCGCGGACCGAAAGGAGATGTTACCTCTCCGCCGATAATAGGCGGCATAGCCAGCACTTTAAAAGGCAGTAGAAAAACTATCAGACATATAAAAAATATTTTCTTCATAGGCATTCACCTATTTTTTATCTTTTCTATTTTTGTTGGCATATCTCGCACCGCGAAGTATACCTCTACCCAACGATGAATTATAAAAACCTGCTCTAGCTACATTTTTAGCGATATTTTTAGACATTGTACCACCTTTCTGGGTAGTATCTATACGTGCAGCTTTAATAGTAGCATTAGTAAAGCCGTATCCTACACCGGCTTTTTCTGCTGCCCCACTTATGGCGCCGGCGGCTCCCGTTGCCGCTCCGGCAACTGTTGTTGTTGCATTTCTAGCTCCGCGTACCACATCACCGGCATCCATAGAAGGCTGTCCATTCATCATACTTGCCGCAAGATTAGGTAATTTCCAAACAAGAAAAGCAAGTGTCGCATAAGATAATGCCATCTTCAACATTGATGAAAACGATACATTTTCTTCAAAACTGGTTAATGCTCCAGATAAAGTATCAAATAAACCCAAAAGAAAATACATAATCATCAATTTTATACCGAATGAAAAAACACCCGAAACAACTCTTTGAAATAAAAAAGAAGTAAATCTAATAGCTCCAAAAGGTAATAAAATTACACCTAGACTAGAAAATATACAAAATTCTATTTTAGTTATCAAAACTTGAAGCGATATAAAAAAGAAAGAAGCAATCGTTATTGCTATAGCTATTAAATCCATAAAAAGTCTAGCAATACCACCATTATCTGTTATACCCGTATCCTGAAAATCTTTAAACAAAGTACCACATATATTAAATCCTCTTTCCAATATTTTGCTAGGACTTATCCAATCTCCAGCACCAATATTAGATAAACCTGAAGCTGTAGCACCAGCAATCTCAAACGACCGCAAAATTGCAGAATTAATTGTATCCCAATTTACAATCAGAAGTAAAAAAAAACCAACTTTCATTGTTTTATTAATAACGAAAGACATTCGCATTTGACCATCATATAAAGCCCATGTAGAGCAAATATCTATGATAGCTAATACACATACAAGTTCAAAAGCATGAGGTTGTAATTGTATCATACCTGTTACACTATGCTCATAAAAAAAATTAAGCAAACTATCTAAAAAATTAGTATCTGTAAAATCCATAATATTACCACCTTACATTACCATAAGTAGCAAATGGATCATCAATAATAGGTACTTTTTCTATTACTTCATTTTCCATTTGTGATAATGTTTCTTCTTCTGCTTGTTTAGCAGCATTTATAACAGCTTTTCGATTTTGAGCTTTTAAAACTTCTGCCTGCTGATGCATTAATTGGTTTTTATCTGTTATAGCCTGGATTGCTGTATTTATACTATCTATGTTAGCTTTTTCTGTAGCTATCATATTTGCAATTTGCTGTGCTTGTTTATTACCTTCTACAGTCTTATTTTGCTCTAATAAATCCTGTAATCTAACCTTAGATTTTTCAAGTTCTGCCATAAGTTCATGATAAGAATTTACATCTTCTTCATTTCTCATGGACATTATTTCTTGTAAAGTATCATTTATACTTCGCTCGCTCCACACAGTTTGTTTATAATCACCGCTATTAATTCTAGGATAAGTTTCTTTCCAGTATTCATCCCACTCATCTTTATCTACTAATAAATCCGAGTTTGAAAGTGTATTTTTAACAGCTGCTATACTATCATTAAATGCCTGTTTATATTCATTTAGAATATTTTCTGGCATGGCCATTAACTCCTTAAGTTGCAAGGATATTTGTTCAGCTGTATTTTTAACAACATTCAAGGTTTCAGTGTAGGTTTTTAACTGTTGTGCTATATTCTGGTCATCAATTACAGGAATAGCAGCTTCAGCTGGTACAGTTAAAGATATACTAAAAATTATGGCTAATCCAATCTGCCTAAACTTTTTTTTCATGGTATTTCACTCCTTACGTTACATACCTCTTAAAGTCCTCCCATTCTTCAGTAGCATTTTTATATTTAAGCCACTGTTCTATAAAATCACATCTATCATATTTACTCAAAATATTATCAATAGCTTGCTGGTCTGTTTTACTTGTTGCTGTAACAAATGGGAACTCTATCGGCTGAAGTGCTAAAGAAAAAACTCGATTTCCCTTCTGTGAACTATAATAATAATCCTGCTTAGGTGTCATCGCAGCTATTATCTTTATTTGTTTTTCATTGCAACCAAAAAGTTCATATAACTTCTTATTCGCTTCATTTTGTGCGTTTACGTTAGGAAGGTATATCCTGTTAGGACAATTTTCCATAACTGTCGTTAATAAGTCTGGTTTATTTGCCACATCAGATAAATTTTGTGTAGCAAATATGATAGAAGTATTCTTTTTACGCATATCCTTAAAATATTCACGCAATTTATCTTTAAATGCTGGATTATCAAAAAAAAGCCAACATTCATCTAAAACTATAATAGATGGACCAGTAGCAAACTTTAATTTTGTTTCTATTCTGTGAAATAAATATTCTAGTGTACTTGGCACTATAGCAGGTGTCGCCATAATGGTTTCCATCTCGTAAACCTGCCAATTTCCACGACCTGATACATCTTTTGTATTATCAAAAAGCTTTCCATAGCTACCTTCCATGGTAAGCGGTTTTAAAGCTCTTCTTATTTCAACGTCTTGCACCATTTGTGTAAAAACAGTTACAGTTCGTTGTTCTATTGGAAAAGTGGCCAAAGAATTTAATGCTTTCCAAACATAATCTTCTTTTTCTGGATCAATGGTCATATTTTTCTGTTTTAGATACATCAAAACCCATTCTTTAGCCCATTTTCTTTCTTGTTCATTATCAACTCGTGCAAGTGGCTGAAAAGAAAGTTCTGTTTCTCCTTCAGCTGCTAGATTATAAAAATTTCCCCCAACACCAAGCGTCAATGCACGACTAGAGCCTGCCTTGTCAAAAATAAAAACATTACTATTAGGATATTTTAAAAAATGTGCCTCTAACGTATTTAAAAGTACAGATTTACCACTACCACTCGGTCCACAAATCATCGTGTGCCCTACATCACCCACATGAAGGCTCAATCTAAACGGTGTATAGCCTTCAGTATCCGTGTAAAGCAACACAGGCCCCTTCAAGTGCTTATTCTTTTTGTCTCCAGACCACATTGCTGTGATTGGGGCAAGATGACAAAAATTTAAGCTATTTATGATTGGTCGACGAATATTTGCTCGATAACAACCAGGTATACTGCCCCACCATGCTTCCATCGAATTATCAGTTTCAATAAAACCTACAAAACCCAAAGAATTTATCTTTTCTAATACTTTATTAGCTTTTTCCTGACATTTTTCCTTATTTTCATCCATTACAATCATAGTCATGGTATAGTAACCATAACTTACCGCATCTTGACCTAATTCTTGCTGTGCAACTATAGTATCATCACGATTAGAAGCAGCTGTCTCATCGACATCTTGCTCTAACTGTTCCTTTGTAATGGCACTTCTTATTTGCGACCAAAAGCCCTTTACCTGTTGATTCCATCTCTTCCTATATTTTTGTAATTCCTCTTGAGCGTCTAATTTGCTCATACAGATAAATCTCGACACCCATCTATATTCCATATTTAAACCATTAAAAGTATTAAAAATTCCTGGAGTAGATACCGGCGGAAAATCCAATACAGTAATGATTTTCATATACTTATTTCCAAGTTTCATTTCCCTACCACCTAGAACATCACAATCACAGATATAGTCTGTAATGTATCTAAGTGGATTAATATTTATATCAAAATTTTTTGTAGATATAGTAGTGTGTAGATATGCTAATGTTTCTTTAGCATTAAGCGGTTCTATATCTTTAAACCACTTAGAAAGCATATCCCCTACTAAATTTACATTGCTTATAAACTTTTCTACGATATCAAAGTAAACTTTCATATCGTACTTCGTGTTTTTTCCCTTATTTTTCGCGTCTGTAATAAACGCGTTCGTTAATTTTGATTTTAACAACTGCGGAGGTTCGCAATAAATTATAAAATAGAACAAAGTTTCATAATGTTTTTGTTTTGTATAATAATTTTCACGTTCATCCTCCATCTTCTGAACAAGCGGCACAGAAATTGCCGCCTGCTCATAATTTGTATCAATTTTCCTTTGAGCCTCAAAGTAAAGTACATAACCAGTGGTAAGCTTCTTCATAACGTTATTTAACGCAGCATTATATTGCAAAAGCTCCGCTGGTGTTGAACTATCCATATCTGGCCCACGGAATTTATAGATAGATAATAGCGAATGGTCTTTTCCATGTACAATTCCTGTATCCTCATCAATAAAAGCCCATGGCAAAAGATACTGCAAACGTGGCTTTTCCTTAAAAACACCTACTTTTTGCGAGAATTGTACATTTTCTTTTTTTCTAAAAGAAAACATTTTATCACCTACCTATAATAATAATTTTTATGTGTTCTTGATTTCCAAAAAACCAAATGAAACTGCGGATCTTTCTGACCTAAATATTTAAATAAATAATGCACACCAACTGCTACAAAAATAACAGTCCATGTTTTAAAAAATACGCCACCTAAAACTGCTAAAAAGATATTGGCCAAAAATAAATCTCTTGGAACACCCATCCAAAATAAAGGCTTTACAAGCGACCTATGAATAGGGACTTCGTACCCTTCAGGTAATTTTTCTTTCATTACATAGCCCCCAATATAGTAAGACCTCCGGCAGATTCAGAAACGTAAGAAATAAAACTTGGAGCGAAAAGACAAGTAGAAACAACAAAAATCAAAACAATAAATTTTGTTGTTCCACCACCAGCATTACCAGTAAACATGGCAATAGCACAACCAGCAAGCCCTAAAATACCAAGCACCATAGGAAGAGGGCCTGTAAATTGTTCTGCTAAGGAGTTAAAAAACTTCATCCATGGCCATTCAATATCTCCTACAGTATCACCATTAAAACCAACACTTTGAGCAAGTGCTGTTCCATGATTAGTAGTAATTATGACTGCCATAACAAAACATATAACACCTAACATCAACAAATCCTGCTTATTTCTTTTTAATACACCCAAAACTGTCTCACTTTTTTTTACTGTCCATCTTTTCATGTCAAATCCTCCTTAATACGCTTCAATACATAAACATCATCATGACTGTTATAAGTTTTAACCTCGATTACTTCACTCACTTTCCTGGTTTTTTTCCCTCCTCCTAAATCTACATGTACAATAGAAACAACAACATCTATAGCTTCCCCTATAAGCTCCTTCAGGTCTCCAGTAGCATTTTTATCTTCTTGTGCCAAAGATTTAATACGTGTTAAACCACTTACTGCGTCATTGGCATGTACTGTACATGCTCCGCCTGGATGCCCTGTATTCCAAGCTTTAAGCATAGTATAAGCTGCACCATCTCTAACTTCTCCAACAATAATTCTATCGGGACTACGACGCATGCAATCAGCAAGTAACCTTGTCATGTTATAAACAATTTTATCCTTACCTGTTTCTTGCTTTGTATACATCGGTGAATAATCATCCGCTGGACATTGCAATTCTGGCAAGTCCTCTAGCGATATTATTCGGTGATATGGTGAAATCTTTGCTATAGCATCTAACAAAGCATTTAAAAATGTTGTTTTCCCTGTTCCTGTACCACCAACAACCAAAATATTTTTTCTTTGGCGAATAGCTTCTTCAATATATGTCTTATAATAAGCTGTTAATGTACCATTTTTTACATACTCTTCAAGCGTGAAAATCTTTATAGCTTTTTTTCTAATATTAAATTGAGGATTTCTTACAATAGGGGAAATCTCACCTTGAAAACGTGCTCCATAACCACTTATTTCAGCCGAGATAGACGGTATTTCTTCATTAATTACTTTTCCAACCTGCCCTGCAATAAGCTCAATAATAGCTAATATCTTTTCAGGTTTTAAAATAATATCTGTTTTTACTTTACCTTCCTTATGAGACATATATCTTACATAACCGTCATCATTTACATAAATTTCTGTTATATCATCTCTATTCATAAAATCTACAATTTGCGTTCCAAACATTACATCTAATGTTTCATTTTTGCTCATATTAAGCACCTTCAAGAGTATCTACATATTCATCTTTATCTTCAACTACAGCTTCAGCCTTTACATATTCTTCTTTATCTTCAGCTACAGTCTTTAAAGATGATGAAGATATTTCATTTTCAATATTCTTTTCAATATCTTCAATATCTATTTGTTCTGTTTCCTTAATAAATAAACTATATTTTTCAATATATTCATCTATTTTTGTAACGTTATTATTTTCAATAACGTCTTTAGCCTCTACTAAAGCTCCTATAATGATTGCTGGATTGTCTATAGGCAATCTAAGTCTTTTAACCACTTGTATAATATAGTTGTATCGTTCACTTTCTAACTTTTTCTTCGCATTTCTTTTTTCTTCTTGCATTCTTTTTAAGATTGCATTTTGTTCTTGTTGTAAAATGCGATATTTACGTTCCATTTTCGTCAATTTCTGTATATTCATATCATCATTCCTCATAATTAAAACTAAACTCTACTTTTGTATTAGTTTTACTTGCCTCAATCAATTTATCTCTTCTTGGATAAGGATTATTTCTTATTACATCACTCACTATTGGGGCATCTAATAACTTATTCAAAAAATAATTATTTTCATAATATTTCACTTTTTCGGTCATTATGGGTGGATTTCCACTTGCAACAATTATTTCTTTATCGCCTAAACGCTTTATTTCATCAGCAGTCATTAGTGCCCTGCCTGTTGCTGATTTTGAATAAGTCTTTTTTGTTAAAAGCCCACTATCAGACGTCGATTGAACCATAATCGTTTTATTTCCTAAAAGTGATTCAGCATATTTTCCAGTATCATTATCATTCGGAGCATAAAATATTTGTAAATGGCAATTCATCAATATTTGATTGTCTTTCCCATATATCCCGTTAATTTGCGGAAGCCCCTGATTTATAAGGAAAACTTTCATTCCATACCCTGCAATGTACGATAATGTAGCTGCAAAAGATTGCAAATTTCCAAGAGAAGAAAATTCGTCCATTAGAAATAGACATTTGTGCTTATATACATTTTTTGCTCTCCCTTTTTTATAAACGCCTATACGTTTTGCATGATGACGAACCATCATCTCAAAAAATAATCTAAAAATAGGAGCAAGTCTTAAAATATCAGACGGTGGTGTAACTAGATAAAGTGATACAGGTTTTTTATAATTCATCATATCGTCAATACAAAAATCACTTACAGCCGTATTTTGAGCAAGTACAGGATCTAAATACTCTTTTAAAGCGGTATTAGCAGTAGATATTATACTTGCACATTCTTGTTCTGCCTTAGACAATATTTCTAAAAAGCCCTGGTAAATAATTGGATGCGTATTAGGCATATAATTTAAAGAATTAGCGTCTGGATAAAGCTTTCTTAAATCTTCTGGCATAAAATGTTTTTTTACATATTTAAGTTCTTTTGTATCCCACTCTACTATATCTATGCCATCATCAGGTACATGCTCAAAATTTTGTAAATTCTTAAGAGTTTCTAAAAACCCTTTTACATCTACTTTTTGCTGTTGAATAGTTCCACTTGTCGGTTCATCATAAACATTACCATCATCATCAACATATATCATTACAGGCTTACCATCATCATCGAATACAGGCAACATATTTGCTTTTAGAAATGCTGCTACTGTATATAAATTCGGCTCATTCGGATAATTTTCAGGATCGGAAAAATGAGCATATTTCATATGAAGCATTACCAGAGATATAACATTGGCTGCATTTTGTCCCCAGTGGTCCATCTTGCCTTTTCCTTCATAGTCGGCAATTATCATGCCCAAATTTTGGCTCATGGAAACTTCACTTGCTGTACCAATTTTGATTTCATCAAGCGGGTTCCAACGAGCCGATGAACCATCTTCAGCTGTTGGTTCAAACTTTATAACAGTTTGCCCCATACGCTTCCTATAACCTGCTGTTATTCCCCAGTTTTCACTTTTTATATCATTTACGATTACAGAACTTGTCCAACTACCTAAAAGAGTTGGTATTATAAGCCCAACACCTTTACCACTTCTAGTAGGTGCTATAACCGCTAAATGCTTATTAGAGTTATCCCTAAGATAAAAATGTTTGCAACCCGCATAAAATTTAGACAGCTTCTTATATAAAAAAATATATGGATAAACGGTAAATTTATCTTCTTTTTTAGCATCATATTTAACTGGAGCATCAATCTTTTCTTTTAAAACTTTTTCTAAATACTTCAGCTTTTCAACTTCTTTTTCATCATCACTATCATTTAATTTTTCATATAGCCTCTCTAGCTTATGTGAATACGCTTCTTTTTTTCGAGTTACTTTATCCTCAAATGCCATTTCAGCATAAGCTTCTTTTTCCTTTTTTATAGTTTCAAAAGCACGTAAAAAAGCAGTAAACAATCTAAGTAATTTACCGTCATACTGTCCTACTACAACACCATTTGCTGAAATCAAATCCATTTTTAACAAATCGCTATATTCTCCAAATCTAGCACTCCCATGTGAAGTAAGTGGTTTCTTTTTTTGTAACAAAAATAACAACAAAAAAGATACAACAAAACTCACAAAAATATATGGATACGTCTTAGCAAACAACTGAGGTATATATTCATGGAAGTTCACAAACCAAATAAAGTAGTTATGCGGTAAATAATATGGTATTCCCTTGGATACCATAAACGGCTCACCTAATAAAAAAGTATATTCTACAAGTTCAGCTAATTTTTGCGTTGCCATCCAAAAGCCAGCAAATAATGGAATAAAGGCAATAAACAATCTAAAAATCATTGTACTCACCTAAATTCAAATCCTGATTTATAAATACGCTAAATTGAAAACCAGGATTAATAGTTATTGTTGGCTGTTTTTGAAGTTCACGGTCTACAAATTTTTCACCCGTGCGAAGTATTTCTGCTACTGCTCCAGCCACTGCTTCTTGTCCAGGACTTCGTTCATCATCACCCGATGTATCTCCTGTTGCTGACTGTGCCGCAGCTCCCAAAAGTGCAGCCATAAAAGCACTACCATAAGCTGCTCCTTTATGTTCTGTATATTCATCTTCAAGACCAGGATATCCCACACCATCTATGGCTTTCTGTTCTGGCAAAATAATAGATACTCCACTTGGTAAAATTATTCTAGTAAATATAACACCTATTCTTTTATTACCACGACTTCCAGCTTGACCAGAAGTACCAATTAAACGGCTTCCTTGTGGTATTAAAAGATGTGTACCAGTTAAACTATCATAAACATCTTGTCTTATTTGTGCTACAACATCGCCACCTGGAACATCAGATGTTATTCCAGTTAAAAGTGTTGCTGGAATAACAGTTCCTGCATTTAACGTATAACTTGTTCCATAATCTATAAAATCACTATTATCATATGCAGTAGAAACATTAGAAACATTAATATTATCATTTACTGCTTCTTTTATAGATTTTCCGTTCACTATATCGCTTGCTATAGAAAACGCTAGTGAACTACTAATCATAGCTTCTTTTTTTGCTTCAGCTTCAGCTTCAGCTTTTTGTTGTTCTTTATCAAAAGAATTAGCACTACTTACAGAATTGCTAGGTCTAACATAAACAACTTTTTCACCATTTTTTGTTGTTCCTGTTCCTGTTCCACTATTACTACTAGAATTTACCTGTTGCCTATTTGTAGCCACACCATTTGTTGCAGTTTTAGTATCAGATTTTCCTCTAATTTCATCTTTTCTTAATTTCTTTTCTTCTTCATTATCTTTATTGTATTTTGCTATATCTGAATATTTATCTGGCAATGCTTGTACAGGACTAGCTGCTATACTAGCAGAACTAAGAGGTCTATCTTGTTGTTGTTGTTTCTTATCTGTCATTGCATTGCTTACAACCGCTGCTATAGCAACAACAGCAATAACACCACCAACAATCATTATTTTCTTCTTTTGTAATGTTTTAACTTCATCTTCCGCTGAAACATCTTCAAAACTTATTTCCCCTACCTCATTTTCAGGAAATTCCTCATTTATAAGCTCATCATCAGATTTCTTTTTATTCCTATGAAAAAGGTTCTCTATTTTCTCTTTAAAACTCATTTTTTATCACCTTCTTCTGCTGGGTATATATCTACATATAACTTTGATGTATATTGCAACCTAGCGTGATTAAATACTCTATCTGCAATATAGTATTTGCCTTTAATCCTATAATTTACAAGCGTCAATTTTTCATTATCCAAAACATCTACATTATAAAGTACAGGCAAATCATATCTATTTTTGGGCATTTCAATATAGGTACGTATCCCATCATCAAAAACCTTTTTAGGACATATATCTTCAGCCAATTTCTTATTATTTGCCTTAACTTTGTACTTATAATTCATATCCTTTAAAATAACTTCACCATTTTTACTTTCAGTGAAAATAGTCATAAATTCTTTTTCTTGCTTTGTTGGTTCATTAAGCTTTTGAATTTCTGCTTTCTTTTGTGCAGCTACTTCTTCTGGAAAGTTAAAACTGACTATAGGATTATAATAATCTGTAGCCGTAACTAAAAAATGATATGAGCGTTTATCTGTATTTATTATTATGTCCGTTCTAGCACTATTTACTAATGGTTTTATATATACATGTGTAACATTACCTATTCTAGCTTTATCAATCATCCATTGTTTAGTATCTCCACCTATAGCACCAATAAAATTTTCTCCTTGATGTAAAATAATATCCGTTACATGTCCGACTTTCACATTTACACAATACAAACTATCATCATAAAAATCATAAGTTAACTCCGATGCGTTCAATTTTCCATCAGCAACTGTATAAATAGCTTGTTGTGCAAAAACAGGTGTAGTAGCACAAACAAAGGCAAATGTTGTAATTAATATTTTTTGTTTTATTTTCATCAACTTTGCCCTTCTTCCTGACTAATATTTAAATCCTTAATCTTTATTCCTAAAGGATTAATTAAAAATTCCGCTTCTTTTTGTCCTCTATTATCTACACCAACATTAAAAAGTCCTACATAATATGTTTTTTTACCTGTAGCTCCACCAGTTAAAGAATATTCTTCTTCACTCCAGCGAACCTGATATGTGCTTTTACTTCCTGGTTGCAACTGTACCGAACGAATTTCTGGCTGTATAGTGGAACGTCCTAATTTCTTAACTGGATCGTCTTTTATTAGCAATGCATTGAACTTTTGTGATGCTTCAGAAGTCATAAAATGTTTTGACTTTTCTAACCCATTTTTATATTGAATAGGATCTAATGGAATAGTTCTGGTATCCAAAATAAATTCCGCTAAAAAATGCCTTATTTCCGCTTCTTGCGGTGTATAATTGGTTACCTTTAACTCACCACCTGTTTGAACCTCTCCAGTAGCTTCATTAACTCTAACAACATATGTTTTATAGCTGGCTGTTGTTGTAACAAAAACAGTAGCTATAACGCAAATAATAATTAATATTAGATAAATCAAATTCCTTTTTTTGGCCACATCTTTATCTAACGCTAAATTATACAAATCATTTTGGAAAGTACTATAACTTTTAAAACGCCCTCCTTTTTTTTTATCAAACGTATCTGTTGGTTCTCCACTAGGAATAAATTTCTGTTCTCCGTTCAAGATTATGCACCTCCGCTTCTATTTTAATTTATCATAATTATGATAAAAAGTAAATGATTTTTTATTAAATTTTCCTACTATTATAAATTTTCATTCGTCGTGATAAATCCTTTTTCAATCGTCGTGATAGACACAATCGTCGTGATAGATTTGTATTTTTATGTTTTTTTATTATCATTTTTACAATATTTATCTCAAATAATATTTACTAAAAATTTATAATATTTTATAATAAAAGAAGATATCTTAGCACCCAAAAAGAACCAAAACAAGATAATGCGCATTTACACAAAACTCAATACTTGAGTTTTGTATGCGCCACCTTCCAGCTGGACCGGAACCGCTTCGCGGACAGCTTCGCTGCAAAAAAATCTTTCAGATTTTTAATATTCAAAGAAAGGAGATATAGTCATGGCACACTATTATTTTGAAAATACACCACATGGCAAAAGAAAAGATGGCACAAAACTTAATACAGCTACCCACTTTGACTATATCTCCCGTGAAGGCGATTATACCAACATGAAAAACAGACAAGAAGATTTAAAAATAACTTCTTTTGGCAACTTACCTAAATGGGCTGATAATCCACGTGATTTCTGGGAAAACGCTGAAAAACATAGAAATAAACCTAATGGTAGAGCCTACAGAGAATTTAAATTTGCACTCCAAGAAGAACTAACACTTGAAGAAAATATTCAATGTATCGAAAAATTTTTAAAGGAAACTGGGATAAAAGATAATCATGTGTATTCTTATGCTATCCACGATAAAACAGCCGCTTTTTCAAAGGAACATAGAAATATACATTGCCATTTGATGTTTAACGAAAAAATAATTGAAAAAAATAGACCACTTGAGCCTGATATGTATTTCAAAAATTATGCCCAAAATAAGTTTGGTGAACCTACAAAAGGTTATCGTTCATCAAGAGATTTCTCAACAAAAACAGCTACTGTTAATTTCAGAAAACTCTTCGCTGACATAATAAATGACAAATTCCAAGAAAAAGGTCTTGATATATCAATTAGTGAAAAGAGCTTAAAAGCTCAAAGGCAAGAGCTTTTAAATCAAGGAAAAGTGGAAGAAGCCGAACTTCTAAATCGCACACCCGCACCACATCTAGGAAATGCTTATAAAAATCCTGCAATTTTGGAACGTATCATGGAAAAAATTGATGAAACAGATGCAAAAGCTGATGAAGCAGCAGATGGATTTATGGAACAAGAAAAAGAAGAAAATTTATCTATTCAAGAGCAAAAAATACAACTATTCGCTAATGATGTAGTAATAAGACAAGTAGCTAAACAAATACAACAAGAACGTTTACGTCTTAAAAAAGAACAACAAGCTAAAAAAGCCATAGCTGAAGCCGAAGAAATTAAGCAAGAAGCTATGATAATAACTACTGGTGATATATGCAAACATTTAGATACAAAAATAAATGAATTTGAAGAAAAAGCAGCTGAAAACTTAGCTGTTTTTAAAGCTGCCCAAAAAAATATTTTAAGTGAACAACGCCTTGAATTATTAGCTAAAGACAAGATGTTTAATGATAATTACAGTAAAGATATAAAACAATATGATAAACTCTCCAAAGAATTAAAACAAATAAATAGTATTTTGCCTACTTTATATGGAAAAGCAGATAAAATAAAAGAACTAAGCTCTTTAAGCAGAAAAAGCCAAGAGCTTAGTTCAAGTCGCACAAAAATAGGTAAACGTATAAGTGCCTATAAAACTGAATTAACTACTAACCATGAAGAATACACTTCTATTTTAAATCAGCTAAAAAAAGAAAACGAAGATGCTATATCCAAAAATAAAATTTTATATGCACGTTACAAATACGATATGCTTCAAGTACAAAAATATAAAACAGCTTTAGATAAATTAGCTAAAGAAGATAAAGATACTATAATCTTCAGCGATAAAATTTCCTCAAAATTAGAGCATAAAAATAAACTAGATGGAATAACATCTTTAAAAGATTTACCATCAATTACAAATAACAATAATACTTACTTCATAATTGATAAAAATAAAAACAAAGCTATAAAAATAGGTGATGATATCATCCAAGGAAAAGTACCAGTATATTATTTAAAAACAGATAACACTAAAATTTCTATTCAAAAAAGCAATGAATTTGCTTATTTATATGCTCGCAAAGAACAAATTTCTAACATATCACAAAAGAAATTAAATAATCATCCAATTATACAAGAAGCCCATAAACAACAACAAACATCTTTAACTGATAAAATCTCTAAAATAGCTGACCATATAGTAAATAATGATATAAAACAAACTCAAGCCAAATGGCAAGAAAACGAACAAACTACAGATAAAACAAAACTTGCTGAAAAGAAAATGTATAACGAATGGAGTTTGTAAAAAATCAATAGCTTTTATAAATAAAAAGACAGTGGATTACACTGTCTTTTTTATTATCATTACCTAGAAAGAACTCTTTCTTTTGATTTTGTCTTTTCAGTATTAAACTTCATCTTAATCTTTTGCTTAGGCATTTTCTTTTGAATTATTTTTTCATTCAATTTTTCATCTTTTACTTCTTTATCTTTAGTATTCTCTCTAACAAGATTTTTCTGTATCATACGCGTTTCTATATAACTCATTGCTTTTTCCGCATCAGCAGCTGCTCTATAAATCTCATTAGGATCGTTTTTTATTACCTTTGCCCAGCTTTGAAGATAAGCTGCATGATTTTCATAATGTTTCTCATCAAAGTTAACATTATAACGCTGTTGAAGAAACATCGAAGTAAGTTCTGCTCGAAGTTCTTCTTTTGCATAAATTTCATTTCCAAAACCATCATTATTTTTTAAAGTTTCACGATTAAGACGTCCTTCAGCACCTGTAGAATGTGCTATCTCATGAGCTACTGTTGCATAAAAATTATCTAAAGTCTTAAATTTTTCTCTAGGGATAACATGTATCTCATCTTTACTAGGTGAATAATAGTTTTGACTTAGTTCATCAAAAAAGATTTTAGCTTCACTGTTTTTAATCATGTTTTCCATGTCTCTATTTTTATCTTCTTGTTTAATAACAGGTAACTGTTCTTTTTCAATGCCTTCAATCTGGTCGCCATTAAAGACAACATAAGATTTAACGATTGGATGCTCTAATACAACTTGTTTTTTCTTTCTTTCTCCCGTATCTGGATTTACTTCATAAACAGGTTCTTTTTTACCTGTTTTTGGATTTAATTCCATTACATCTTGTGTATATTGCCAATATTCTATATGTGTACCTTTTGCACCTTTTTTTACGCGTCCTCCTGCCATTTCTGCCTGCTTAAACGTGGCCCATCTACTGTCTTTAAAACCATTAATTCGAGCTGCTACTGTAAGCTGCATAGCATTTATACCTTTATAATATTTATCTTCACCTTTGATTGCCTTCAAAAGGTTTCTAGGCTGTTTTCCATAATGCCCTTTATCCCAGAAAAAAGGTTTTCCTTCTTCTATATCTTTTACTACTTTATCAACTAAATCTTTTCTTTGGTCTTGAATTTTTTTTGGAAGTGCCATTTTTTTCACCTCTTTGCATTTTCTTCTTCAGTTTCATTCTTTAACTCTTCAATTTCTTCAGGAGTAAGAACATCTACATCTTCACCAACACTCATTCCACCATATTTTTTGTAATCTGAACATTCTTCAATCTTTTTCTTTAACTCATTTTTCATCGCATTCAACCCTTTCTATAAATGTTTTATAATCATTAAACTCATCACGCACTAAATCTATATAAATATCATGATACGGATTGAGCTTTTCACCTAAAACTGTTTTAATATCTTTTACGTTATAATATTTATCATCAAACGGATTTTTAAAATATAATTCTACTTTATCCATCTTAGATATATATACTGCATAATAATCATAATCTACATAATTACTAGATAAAACAATACCTCTAACAATTTCATAATTAGAAAACTCTTCTTCTGTAAAAGCAATTTCCATATATATCACCTCAAACTAAACTATCACTTTATTAAGGTATCAAAACGCAATAAATCTTTATGAAAAAATATTGGTACTGTATCTACTTTACCATTTCTATTTTTAGCAATAATAACATCAGTTATATTTTTTCTTTCAGTTCCAGGATTATAATAATCCTCACGATACAAAAACATAACAATATCAGCATCTTGTTCTAATGAGCCTGATTCTTTCAAATCGCTAAGAATAGGTCTTTTTACTTGCCTATTCTCTACATTGCGTGAAAGTTGAGAAATAGCAATAATAGTAATATCTAATTCTTTAGCTAGTAACTTTAAAGCTCTTGATATTTCAGATATTTCCTGATAACGACTATCTTTCTTTGTACCCTGTATCAACTGTATATAATCAATTATTAAAAGTTCAATGTTCTTTTCTTTCTTAAGCTTGCGAACCTTTGAACGAATTTCTAATATATTTAAATTAACTTCATCAATTATTGCAAACGGTGATGAAGCTATCTTTTCCGAACAATCTACTATTTCAGCTAATTCTTTTTCCGATAAATCACCTCTACTAAGTTGTTCTGTTGTAATAAGTGCACAACTAGCATAAAGCCTATACATTAACTGAACAGATGACATTTCCAAAGAAAAAAAAGCAACTGGAATATTCTTCTTTAATACTAAGAAAGATGCAATATTAAGAGCAAATGCTGTTTTTCCCATACTAGGTCTAGCTGCTAAAATAATAAAATCCGTTTTCTTAAGTCCTAAAAGAACATTATCCAAATCCTCAAAACCAGTAGATAAACCTATAAATTCACCTTTATTTTCATATATTGCTTCAATAGACGCTAATGCTTCCATTGCCACATTGCCAATATTAGAGCCTTTTTCATCTTTTATAGATGTAACAGACAAAAGCATTGATTCAACCTTGTCAATCGTTTCTGGTAAATCATAATTAGCCTCATAGGCTAAGGCAGATATACTTTCTGCTGCAAAAATAATATTTCTACGAATAGATTTTTCCTTAACTATTTTTACATATTCCATAACATTACTAACAGAAGGAACAATATTTGTTAGTGATGTTATAAACGCTATACCACCTACTTTTTCTAATTTCTTTGTTTTATCTAATCGATCGACCAATGTTAAATAATCTATTTTTACATGCTCATTTTCTAAAGCAATCAATGTAGTAAAAATCAAACGATGTGCTGTTCTATAAAAATCTTTTGGCTCTAATACATTAATTATTTTATTTATACAATCTGGTGCTATTAAAATAGCTCCTAATACAGCCTTTTCAGCTTCTACACTTTCAGGAATTTGTTTAAACATATACTTTCATCACCTTATATAAAACTTGTTAATGCCTTTCGTTGCATATCTTTTTGTTTTTTTATCTGTTCATCTACACTTTCTTTATCGACATTAACTTCATCATTTTTAGTATTATTAACGAACACAAAATTATTATCTAAAGCAGAACGTAACCATCCAGCAGGATTTTTTACTTTATTATCCTTCATAACATTACAAAGATTTTCTAATTGTTTTTCTATATCTTCTAAACGATATTTATTAAAGAACACACGCATATTCTTAGCTTGTATACCACATCTTGTTGATAATAATACTAATCTTTTTTTAATATTATTATCTTCAACAACATCATCATTTGTTGTTGTTGTTTTTTTATGTTTGTAATCTATGTTGTTGTATATGGTATTGCTCGGTTCATTCTGACACATTCCATTGTTCCATTTTGAACCAATGGCAATTTCATTTTGACACTTCCCATTATTCCATTTTGAACTAATGGTAATCTCATTTTCTTCATTAGATATTTCTTTTTCGGTTAAATTTTCTAAATTTTCTTTTTCTTTTTCTATGTTTATTTTATCTTCTATTTCCTGAAGCAATGAATAATTTATCGTATACCATTTTGTCCTATCCATACTAATTTTGTTAAAATTGCCTGTAATTATTAGTTTTTTCTTTTCTAAATTCGATATTATTCGTTTTATAGTTGAAATAGACCAAAAAGGAAATTGTTTATGCCAAGCCTCTATAGTATTATAAATCCAATATTTACCATCTATTTTTTTTGTACTTCTCTCTATCCAATAATTAAGTTGTTGCAAAAACAACGCTTCATTTAAGCCTAATTCTTTCGCCAAACTAGGCTGAACCATTAATGGTATTTCTTTCATCAGTAAACTTGACATATTATTCACCTGCTTTTAATTTAATCTAACAAAGAATTTTTAGTTCCATCATATTTCTTATTCCACCTACTAATAGAACCTACACAACAACCATATCTTATAGACAACTCTTTTAAAGTATATTTTCCTGTGCGATATAATAAAACTACTTCTAATCGAGTATTCAAGCTATATGTTCTAAATTTAGAAATACGAGTTTTATCCATCAAAGAGCTTTCAGTCCCATTATAATTTCTATTCCAACGCATCAAAGACGCCATAGATATACCATAAATACCGCAAATATCTTTAATAGTATATTTTTTAGTACGATATAATAAAACTATTTTTAATCGAGTATCTAAATCATATGGTTGACGATTATACATAATAATCTTCCTCTCTAAACTAAAAAAATAGATGTGAGTTTAAACTCACATCTATTAAAATTCTATACTCTCCAAAATGCTTATTGAATTTTCATTAGACATTATCAAACCCACCATTAACCAGTAAATTTGTTTTTGTTGTTCTTTGTTTAATTCAGAAAATAATTTCATAGCTTTTTCGTCGGTTTTATTTAATTTAAAACTATCATCACACATATATAACACCGCCCATTGTTATTTTGAGATAAATTTTATGTATTTTTATCATTCTGTGATTAAACTTATAATAATATAGAAAAATTAAAAAGTCAACTTTTAATCACTATGTGATAAATGATAAAATAATATAAAATAATATAGTAATGT
>DXAZ01000041.1 GCA_019116785.1 Candidatus Atopostipes pullistercoris | reverse complement strand
GCACCACAACCAGGCGAATCAGTTAAAGTTGGCTCAGTTGCCTACTTTGCACCAAGCTTTGCCGTTCGCATGTAATCAACATTCAACTGAACATCTCAAGACTCTCACTGATGAAGTGGGGGTCTTTTTTTGGGCTCTAAATCATACAACTTCTTCATACAAGCAACGCTTTCCAATCAATTTTTATCTTCTTGTTTTTATAAATCTAGTAAAAAAAACTATAATGATAAATATTTTCAGAGAATAAATAACTGAAAATTTTTCTCATGAAAAGCTTGGTTTTTCAATTTATTTCATCTGTTTTGAAAATTTTGTTTTTATTAAAATTATTTTCGTTAATAAATTTATTGAAAACATCTTTCTTTTAAAAAAAGATTATGATATATTTACGTTGTTAGCGGTTACAAAATTAAATTGAATAGAGGTGATGAGTTATGATTTTAGATACTATTCAGCAAAATTATCATTCATTTACACCTAAAGAGCAGAAAATCGCAACTTATATCATGCAAAAAAAGCATTTAAAAAACATGAACATTACTGAATTAGCAAACATTTTAAATACCTCTCCTGCTACGATTACACGTTTTTGTAAGAAAATTGATTGTGCCAATTTTGCTGAGATGAAAATTAATTTGGTTGATGAAAGTACACAAGAATCCATAGTTAATAAAGACACTATTTTCGATGCTATTCATACTTACTATACAACAGTGATGGATAATACAAATAAATTAGTGAATCCTCAAGATATTGCAGAAACAATAGAAGCAATTATACGTGCGAAGAAGATTTATATTTATGGTGTGGGTAGCTCAGGATTAACGGCATTAGAATTTATGCAAAGGTTAATTCGGATGGGGTTTAATGTTTCGTGTTTTACGGATACCCACATGATGCTAATTAGTCAAACCTTACTTACTCCAGATGATTTAGTAATAGGTATTTCTAGTTCTGGGCAAACAGTAGAAATCGTCAATATGTTAGCTAGTGCAAAAAAAGTCGGGGCTAAGACGATTTCGATTACGAGTTTTATTGATAGTCAAATTGTTCGGTATAGTGATATTAGCTTAATTGTGTATAGCAGCAAGTTTGTTAATAATACAAGTTTTGTAAATTCACAATTTGCGATGATGTTCATTGTTGATATTCTGACTATGATCTTACTGGATGATAAAGATTACAATACAATGATGCAAGAAACGATTCAAACAATTTTAGATAGGAAGTGAATGTCGTTTGATTATTAGTAAAGTAGAGAATTTAGGAACGTACCAAAAAGTGAATCCTTATATTAAGGAGTTGGTAGCATTTTTTGAGAATCATGATTGGCGAGAGTTACCTGAAGGAGAAATTCCAATTGCTGGAGATAAAGTATTTGGTAATTGCTTTAATTATGTAGCTGATGGTGTTGCTGGTGATTTTTTTGAAACCCATTACAAATATTTGGATGTTCATTTAGTTGTTGAAAATACTGAAGATATGGCAGTTTCAACAAAAGATTCGACGACAGTTTCCAAAGCATATGATGAAGAAAAAGATATTGAATTTCACCAAGGTCAGGTAGAGCAATTGGTTCATTTAAAACCTGGTGATTGTTTAATTACCTTTCCTGAAGATTTACATCAACCAAAAGTCAGAGTTAATGACAAGGTTGTAAAAAAAGCAGTATTTAAATTGGCAATAAAATAAACAGAAAAGAGGAATTAGATTATGAAAAAGATTGTCAAACTATTATGTACAGTTGGGTTAGCTGCATCAGTATTTGCAATGGCAGGATGTTCTTCTGATGATAAGAAGGACGATTCTCAAAGCTCATCAAAATCTGGTGAATTATCTGGTGACATTGTTATGTGGCACTCCTTCACGCAAGGTCCGCGTTTAGAAAGTATCCAAAAATCTGCGGATGAATTTATGAAAGATCATCCAAAAGTAAAAATTAAAATCGAAACTTTCTCATGGAACGACTTTTATACTAAATGGACGACAGGTTTAGCGAATGGTAATGTCCCTGATATCAGTACCGCTTTACCAAACCAAGTAATGGAAATGATTAATTCAGATGCAATTGTTCCTTTAAATGATACGATTAAAGAAATTGGGCAAGACCGTTTTAATAAAAAAGCCTTGGATGAAGCAAAAGTTGGAAAAAATTATTATTCAGTTCCGTTATACTCCCATGCACAAGTTATGTGGGTACGTACTGATTTATTGAAACAACACAATATAGAAGTGCCAAAAACTTGGGATGAATTATTTGAAGCAAGTAAGAAATTAACGGCTGATGGTGTTTATGGCATGTCTGTACCTCTAGGAACGAACGACTTTATGGCAACACGTTTCTTAAACTTCTATGTTCGTAGTGCAGGAGGCAGTCTTTTAACTAAAGATTTGAAAGCGGATTTAACAAGTAAATTAGCGCAAGACGGTATTAAATATTGGGTGAAGATGTACAAAGAAGTATCTCCTAAAGATTCACTAAACTTTAATGTATTGCAACAAGCAACATTGTTCTATCAAGGAAAAACAGCATTTGACTTTAACTCTGGTTTCCAAATTGGTGGGGTACAAGCTAATAGTCCACAATTATTAGATTCTATTGATGCTTATCCAATGCCAAAAGTAAAAGACTCTGATAAAGATTACGGTATTGAAACTTCTAATATTCCAATGGTTGTATGGAAAAATTCAAAACATCAAGATGTTGCTAAAGCATTTATGCAATATCTATTTAAAGATAAAAACTATGTAGAATTCTTAAATTCAACACCAGTGGGTATGTTGCCAACTATTAGCGGAATTACAGATCTACCTGAATATAAAGATAATGAAACACGTAAGAAATTTGCTCATGCAGAAGAAGTAATCTTAGAAGCTGCTAAAAAAGGTACTGCAATTGGATATGAAAATGAACCTAGTGTCCAAGCTGGTTTAATGACAAATCAACATATCATCGAGCAAATGTTCCAAGATATTATTTCTAACGGTACTGATCCAATGAAGGCTGCGAAGAGTGCAGAAAAACAATTAAATGATTTGTTTGAAACTGTGGCAGTAAAATAAAAAATTGAGATTGGGGCTTGTTCTTTAAGCCCCGATTCATTTAATAAATATTAAAGAAGGGAGTATGAAAATGGCTAAAGATCGAAATTTAACACGTTGGATATTTGTTTTACCAGCAATGATCATTGTCGGATTACTTTTCATTTATCCGTTTTTTTCAAGTATTTTCTTTAGTTTTACAAATAAAAATTTAATTATGCCGACCTATCGTTTTGTCGGTTTAGATAATTATAAAGCAGTATTATCTGATCCAAATTTTTTCAATGCATTTTTTAATTCAATTAAGTGGACGGTTTTCTCATTAGCTGGCCAAGTATTTGTTGGATTTATTTTAGCGTTGGCATTGCATCGTGTTCGACGTTTTAAGAAATTATATCGTACCCTTTTAATTGTTCCTTGGGCGTTTCCAACGATTGTTATTGCCTTTTCATGGCAGTGGATATTAAATGGTGTTTACGGCTATCTTCCAAATATGATTGTAAAACTTGGCTTGATGGATGCTGCACCACCGTTTTTAACTGATACGACTTGGGCTTTTGTTTGTTTAGTGTTTATCAATATCTGGTTTGGTGCCCCAATGATTATGGTCAACGTACTATCGGCATTGCAAACAGTACCTCAAGAACAGTTTGAAGCAGCCAAAATCGATGGCGCTTCTTCGTGGCAAGTCTTTCGTTATATTACATTTCCACACATCAAAGTTGTTGTCGGCTTGCTAGTCGTATTAAGAACAGTTTGGATTTTTAATAACTTTGATATTATCTATCTAATTACTGGTGGTGGGCCGTCTAACGCAACAATGACTCTTCCTATTTTTGCTTATAACTTAGGTTGGGGAACGAAAATGTTAGGTCGTGCATCTGCTGTTACAGTATTACTATTTATTTTCTTATTAGCAGTTTGCTTTATTTACTTTAGTATCATTAGTAAATGGGAAAAGGAGGGACGTAAATAATGAAGAAACGATCAAATATTTTTCTAGATCTTGCTTCTCATCTTTTATTGATTATTGCGACGATTATTGCAATATTCCCGCTTGTTTGGATTTTTATTTCTTCGATTAAAGGGAAAGGGGAACTAACCCAATTTCCAACAAGATTCTGGCCTAAAACATTTACCCTAGATTACTTTACTCATGTAATTAATGATTTGCATTTTATTGTGAATATTAAAAATAGTTTGTTGATTGCTTTATCAACCACTGTTATTGCGATTATCATTTCCGCGATGGCAGCCTATGGGATAGTTCGTTTCTTTCCTAAATTAGGAGCGATTATGTCTCGTTTATTAGTTACAACTTATATTTTCCCACCAATTTTGTTAGCGATTCCATACTCGATTGCAATGGCTAAAGTTGGATTAACAAACAGTTTGATTGGGTTAATGGTTATCTATTTATCATTTAGTGTGCCATATGCAGTATGGTTACTTGTTGGATTCTTTCAAACAGTACCAATCGGTATTGAAGAATCAGCAAGAATAGATGGGGCAAATAAATTTACAATATTTTATAGAATTGTTTTACCAATTGTTGCACCTGGGATTGTTGCTACGGCGATTTATACATTCATCAATGCATGGAATGAATTTTTATATGCTTTAATTCTGATTAATGATACCAGTAAGATGACTGTGGCAGTGGCATTAAGATCACTAAATGGTTCAGAAATATTGGATTGGGGAGATATGATGGCTGCTTCAGTAATTGTTGTATTACCATCAGTTATCTTCTTCTCAATTATCCAAAATAAAATTGCTGGTGGCTTATCAGAAGGTTCGGTTAAATAAAAGAAAGGAACACATATCTATGATTAACAAAATTCATAAGTTTGCTGGTGTCGCTATAATTTCAGGTGTGTTACTTACAGGTCTTTCATATTCTTTTGTTAATACAGATAAAATTGTTTATGCTACTTCAGAATTATCACCAAACTATCAAAGTGGTCCTTATATTTTGAATAATACTGGTATTGATATTAGTGATCAGGTTTTAAATAAAATTCAGGGGGATAATCAAAGTATAGTATTAAATTTTGAATCGAGTAGTCCAAATTCATTACAAGCTATATTTGGTATATCTAATAGTAATAGTGGTTATAGAAACAATTATTTCGATATATTTATGAGAAATTCTGGAGAGATTGGTGTAGAAATACGTGATGCTCAGAAAGGTGTGAATTATCTTTTTGCTCGTCCTGCTTCTTTATGGGGAATTCATAAAGGAAATGCTGTAGAAAACACTGTAGTATTTACTGCAAATGCTACGGAAAAAACATATGAGATGTATGTTGATGGAAAATGTATTTTTTCTAAAAAAGTAGAGGTATTTATCCCTATTAATGGAATTACGGGACAAAATAATGCGATGATAGGCGCAGTAAATCGCGAAGGTTCACAGGCGTTTACAATGAATGGTAAGGTTAATCAACTTCAGATTTTTAATCGAGTGTTGACTTCAAGTGAAATTTCTGAACACTTTTCTAGGGAAAATAAAAAATTAATTTTTCAATCAGGTGATACAACTAATGCAAATTATTTTCGTATACCAACTTTATATACGTTAAATAATGGTAGGGTACTTTCTAGTGTTGATGCACGTTATGGAGGTACGCATGATTCAAGAAGTAAAATTAATATTGCGACTTCTTACAGCGATGATAATGGATTAACGTGGAGCAATCCGATTTTCGCAATGAAGTTTAATGATTATGAAGAACAATTAATTGAATGGCCTAGAGAAGGAAATGCAAAAAATTTACAAATAAGTGGAAGTGCCTCTTTCATTGACTCGGCGATTGTTCAAGATGATAAAGGAAAAGTAGTATTACTGGCAGATGTGATGCCTGCAGGAATAGGTAATAACAATGCTAATCGTTCTGACTCTGGTTTCAAAGAAGTCAATGGAAAATACTACTTGAAGTTAAAGAAAAATGGCGAATCCTCTTATCAATATACTGTTAGAGAAAACGGTGTTGTGTACAATGATTCTACTAATCAACCTACAAATTATCAAGTGAATGAAAAATACGAGGTTTTAGAAAATGGTCATCCGTTAACAGTAGAGCAATATTCGGTGAAATTTGATGCCAATTCAAACTTACAAGAATATCATAATGGTAAGCAGGTACCGATGAATGTATTTTATAAGGATTCTATATTTAAAGTGGTACCTACAAATTATATTGGAATGACATCTAGTTCAGATAGTGGAGAATCTTGGAAAGAGTTCAAATTACTTCCACCTTTTCTAGGAGTTAATCATAACGCAACCTATTTGAGTCCAGGTCAAGGATTAGCTTTAAGTAATAAAAATCGATTAATTTTCGCTACTTATACTAGTGGACAGTTAACATATCTTGTTTCTGATGATGGTGGTAACACATTTACAAAACGTTCAGCACCAGTTCCTTTTACAAATGCGACGGCTGAGGCTCAGATGGTAGAACTGAGAGAAGGTGTAATTCGTACATTCTTTAGAACAACAACTGGAAAAATTGCATATATGACAAGTTATGATAGCGGAGATACTTGGTCAGGAGTAAGTTATTTAGATATGATTAGTCAAACATCATATGGTACTCAAGTATCTGTGATTAAATACTCACAAAAAATTGATGGTAGAGATGCCGTTATTTTGAGTTCGCCAAATTCAACTGTAGGAAGAAAAGGTGGACAATTATGGGTTGGATTAATTAATGCAGATGATAGTATTGATTGGCGATACCATTATAATGTGGATTTACCAAATTATGGGTATTCTTATTCGGCATTGACCGAGTTACCTAATCAACATATAGGTTTATTTTTTGAAAAGTATGATTCTTGGTCTAGAAATGAACTTCATTTAAGTAACGTTGTACAATATGTAGATTTAGAAATTGCTGATTTATTAAAATAAAATTTTCATAATGGAGGAATATAAAAATGACAAAATATGGAGTTGTAGGTACAGGATATTTCGGCGCTGAATTAGCACGCTATATGTCTAAAAATGAGGGAGCAGAAATTACTTTACTGTACGATCCAGAAAATGCAGAAGAAATTGCTAAAGAATTAGGAGCCAAAGTTGCTTCGAGTTTAGATGAATTAGTTAGTAGTCCAGAAGTGGATTGTGTGATAGTTGCGACACCAAATTATTTGCATAAGGAGCCAGTAATTAAAGCTGCTGAACATGGCAAACACATATTCTGTGAAAAACCAATTGCTTTATCCTATGAAGACTGTCGAGAAATGGTTGATGCATGTAAGAAGAATAATGTAACCTTTATGGCTGGACATATTATGAACTTCTTTAATGGGGTGCATCATGCAAAAGAGCTGATTAACCAAGGTGTGATTGGGGATGTATTATTCTGTCATACTGCTCGTAATGGTTGGGAAGAAGAACAACCTACTATTTCATGGAAGAAAATTCGTTCAAAATCTGGCGGACACTTGTACCATCATATTCATGAATTAGACTGTGTGCAATTTTTGATGGGTGGTATGCCTGAAAAAGTAACAATGACTGGTGGAAATGTAGCGCATAATGGCGAAAACTTTGGTGATGAAGATGACATGATTTTCATTAATATGGAATTCCCTAATAAACGTTTTGCATTACTTGAATGGGGTTCTGCTTATCGTTGGGGTGAACATTATGTATTAATTCAAGGAACAAAAGGTGCCATTAAGCTTGATATGTTTAATTGTGGGGGAACTTTGAAATTAAATGGTGAAGAAACTCACTTCCTAATTCATGAATCTCAAGAGGAAGACGATGATCGTACAAGAATCTATCATAGTACGGAAATGGATGGGGCGATTGCTTATGGAAAACCAGGTAAACGTACACCATTGTGGTTATCATCCGTAATTGATAAAGAAATGAAATATCTCCATGCAATTATGCAAGGTGCAGCTGTTAGTGAAGAATTTGAGAAATTATTAACTGGTGAAGCTGCTTTAGAAGCAATTGCGACTGCAGATGCTTGTACCCTTTCCATTAACGAAGATCGCAAAGTGCATTTATCAGAAATTGTAAAGTAGAAAATGATAAATAGGAAGAGGGCGTAAAGCGATGGATGAAAAAGTTAAAAATATAAAACATCAACTAATTGTATCGTGTCAAGCCTTGGAAGATGAACCATTACATTCTTCATTCATTATGGGAAGAATGGCCCTAGCTGCACAAGAAGGTGGTGCCAAAGGGATAAGAGCAAATAGTGTGGTAGATATTAAAGAAATCCAGAATGTAGTAGATTTACCAATTATTGGCATTATCAAAAGAGATTATGAAGACTCAGATGTTTTTATTACAGCAACCATGAAAGAAATTGATGAGTTAATGAGTGTTCAACCCGAAATTATTGCATTGGATGCCACAAGTAATATCAGACCAAATGGACAGACCTTAGCTGAATTATTTGCACAAATTAAAGCTAAGTATCCAGAACAATTGCTAATGGCGGATTGTTCAACGTACGAAGAGGCTGTTTATGCGGATGAGTTAGGTTTTGATTTCATTGGCACAACACTAGTAGGCTATACGAAACAAAGTAAAGGAGCAAAGATTGAGGCGAATGATTTTGAATTAATTCGTAAAATCTTAGCGAAAGTGAAACATCCGGTGATTGCTGAGGGGAATATCGATACCCCTGAAAAATTTAAAAGAGTTCTTGAGTTAGGGTGTTATAGTGTTGTAGTTGGTTCGATTATCACACGACCACAATTGATTACGAAACGATTTACAAAGGTATTAGAAAACTAGAAAGAAGTAGATAAGATGAGAGATTTAACGAAATATCATGGCGTAATTCCGGCATTTTATGCTTGCTATGACGATGAAGGTGAAATTAGTCCTGAAAGAGTGCAGTCATTAACCAAGTATTTTATTGAAAAAGGTGTTAAAGGAGTTTATGTCAATGGTTCCTCAGGGGAATGTATTTATCAAAGCGTTCAAGATCGCAAAACTGTATTAGAAAATGTAGTCAAAGCAGCGCAAGGAAAATTAACCATTATTGCGCATGTAGCATGTAACAATACCAAGGATAGCCAAGAGTTGGCACGTCATGCAGAAAGTTTGGGCGTAGATGCGATTGCGGCCATTCCTCCGATTTATTTCCGATTACCTGAATATGCGATTGCTAAGTATTGGAATGATATTAGTGATGCAGCACCAAATACGGACTTTATCATTTACAATATCCCACAATTGGCAGGTGTCGCTTTAACACCAAGCTTGTATGAAAAAATGCGCGAAAATCCTAGAGTTATTGGTGTAAAAAATTCATCGATGCCTGTTCAAGATATTCAAACTTTCTGTAAAGCTGGGGATGATTATATTGTCTTTAATGGACCGGATGAACAGTTTATTTCAGGCCGCCTAATTGGTGCACAAGGTGGAATTGGTGGCACTTATGCAGTAATGCCGCAATTATTCTTGCAGTTGGATCATTTCTTAAAGACCAATCAGTGGGAAAAAGCCAAAGCGTTACAAGCTGAAGTCAATGAAATTATCGCACAAATGTGTAGTTGTCATGGCAATATGTATGCAGTGGCTAAAGAAATTTTACGAATCAACGAAAATCTTAATATTGGTTCTGTACGTGCGCCTTTAGCAGAATTAATTCCAGACGATTTATCAAAAGTTCAGGCTTGTGCAGAATATATTAAACAAGTAACGGCAAAATTCATTGATTAAGGTGGCGATGATTCATGTCAACATATCTATGTTTTGATATAGGTGGGACGAATTTAAAATATGCTTTAGTTAACGAATCAGCTGAAATCCTTCAACAGTGGGAGCAACCAACACAAGCCCATTTAGGTGGTCCGTTTATTTTACAAACCGTTTGCGATATTATCGAACAGTTAAAACAGGAAAATGAACTAGTTGGTGTGGCAATCTCAACTGCAGGGATGGTGGATCCTAATGAAGGTTCTATCTTTTATGCCGGACCGCAAATTCCTAATTATGCCGGTACTCAATTTAAAAAAGTGATTGAAGAAAAATTTGCGCTACCATGCGAAGTTGAAAATGATGTGAACTGCGCAGGTCTTGCAGAAGGCATTTCAGGTGCAGGTAAAGAGGCAAAGATTTCCTTATGTTTGACGATTGGCACAGGGATTGGCGGCTGTATATTATTAGATAAAAAAGTTTTCCATGGATTCAGTAATAGTGCCTGTGAAGTGGGCTATATGCATCATGGTAAAGTGAGTTTTCAAGATTTAGCCTCTACAACAGCTTTAGTGCAACGAGTATCCCAACTTAAACAAGAAAATATTAGTGAGTGGAATGGTCGAAAAATATTTGAACTTGCAAAATCTGGGGATGTGCAATGTGAAAAGGCTATTCAAGAAATGGTGAATGTTTTATGTGAAGGTATCTCAAATATTTGCTATGTGCTGAATCCACAAGTAGTGATTTTAGGCGGTGGGATTATGTCCCAAGCTGAGTATTTAGAACCATTATTCGCAAAAACGTTGTCTCAATACTTGGTTTCTAGTATTTTAGAAAAAACAACATTGACATTTGCCACACATCAAAATAATGCTGGATTCTTAGGAGCATTTTATCATTTTAAACAAAAACATGAGAAATAACCACCCACCCCCAATCTAAGTGTGTTTAGGTTGGGGGGTGTTTTTTTACCAGAAATAGCTGATGTAAAGGCCGAGTGTCATAAATGGAATAAAGGGAATCGGGGCAAATGGTTGATGACAAAGGCAGTATTTCAATAAGAGATACAAAATGCCACTGCCACTCGCTACGACTAAAAGCATGCTGATTTGCTCAAGTGTCAGCCAGGGAAACCATGCACAAGCCAACAATAAATCCCCCTGACCGAGATAATGCTGACTAGAAAAATGTCCCACAATACAAAGCAGTAAAAGCACGATAAAATGCATCGGATAAAAAGTTAATCCAGTACAAAATGCCAGAAACCAAAGCAATCCACTCCCACTAAAAAAAACAAAAGGATCCAATATTAAATAGAGTATATCCGTAAAACTTAAGATAAAGGCACAACTTAACCAGCAAAAGGCGAGCAATTGTTGTGAAAAAATAGGCAAATTGGTTATTTTTACGAACATAAAACCAAAGACGACCTCCGCACACAGACTACTCCAGGGGATTTTTGCCTTACAATAACGACAACGAAATCGAAGGAACAAAACAGACACTATAGGCACTAAATCCTTTATTTTTAAGCGCTGATGACAATTTGGACACTGCGAGGGTGGGGCGATGAGTGATTCTCCTTGGGGTAGCCGACAAGCCATACAATAATAAAAGGACCCTAGGCAACTTCCGATAATAAATGCGAACATACAAATCCTCCTTCAAGTAAAAAATGATCCTTCATGAGAATAAATACGCAAAATTTTCGAAAAAGCGTTGCTAGATTAAAAAAACTTACTAATTTTAGAAAAATAAACCATTATATTTTACTTTTTTCCTGAAATGGGTTATCCTAAACATGTAGTAAAGATTAGGAGGCTTTTATTATGGCAGTAGAAAAAACAAAAAACGTATTAAATCAATTAGTTGCGGACTTGAGCCAATTTTCAACAGTGATTCATCAAATTCACTGGTACATGCGTGGGCCTGAATTTTTAACTTTACACCCATTAATGGACGAATACATGGATGAAATCAATGCACAGTTAGATGAAGTCGCTGAACGTTTAATCACATTAGGTGGCGCTCCTTACTCAACATTGAAAGAATTCGCTGAAAATACAGGTATTAAAGATGAAGTAGGCAGCTATGATTTATCTATTCCAGAACAAATGGAAAAATTAGTTGCTGGTTACCGTTATCTTGCTGACTTATATGAAGAAGGTATCGAAGTTTCTGGTGAAGAAGGCGATGATGTGACACAAGATATGTTCATCGAATTCAAAGGCGCTGTAGAAAAGAAAATCTGGATGGTTCAAGCCAAATTAGGTCGTGCCCCAGAATTAAACTTAACAGAAGGCGTACATCACTAAGATTAGGCATAGAAAATAAAATAATTTTTTACCGTTATCCAATTTTGGGTAGCGGTATTTTTATCACAAAAAACGAACCTGCTCGCTGATATTTGCCAGCTGAGGAGGCTCGTTTTCATTTGTCTGAGAATTAAAGTTGCGATTTGGCTGTGTCAATTTGTTTTTGTACTTGTTCAAAGCCGGTACCGCCAAGTGAATGTCGGCGTTTGATAGCAGTATAAGAATCTAGTTTTTCGTAAATATCTTCTTCAATCAACGGGGTAATCGCTTGGTACTCCTCTAAAGGAATATCTTGCAAATAGTGGCCATTTTGAATGCATTGTAAGACCAATTTACCAACGATTTCGTGCGCTTGTCTAAATGGCAGTCCTTTGCTTGCTAGATAGTCAGCCAGTTCGGTCGCGTTGGAGAAGTCTTTTTGCGTAGATTCTAGCATCCGTTCCTTATTGACTTTCATCGTCGCAATCATGCCACTCATAATATCTAGACTAGTCAAAATCGTTTCTGCCGTATCAAACATACCCTCTTTATCCTCTTGCAAATCTTTATTATACGCAAGCGGCAAGCCTTTCATCACGGTCAATAAACCAAATAAATCTCCGTAGACGCGTCCTGTTTTTCCACGAATTAATTCGGCCATATCCGGATTTTTCTTTTGCGGCATAATCGAACTACCCGTTGAAAAAGTATCGGTTAGCTCTACAAATTGATATTCATGACTGCACCATAAAATGATTTCCTCGCAAAAACGGGACAAGTGCATCATTAAAATTGAAGCATTACTTAAAAATTCTAAGATAAAATCACGATCACTCACTGCATCCAAACTATTTTGATACACTTGGGAAAAGCCTAATTCCTTGGCAGAAAATTCGCGGTCAATCGGAAAAGTCGTCCCCGCTAAAGCCGCAGCCCCAAGTGGTGAAATATCTGCACGTTGCATATTTTCAGTAAAGCGTTGTTCATCACGCGTTAACATTTGATAATACGCCATTAAATGATGTCCAAAAGAAATCGGTTGGGCATGCTGAAGGTGAGTGTAACCTGGCGCGATGGTTTCGACATGTTCTTGCGCTTTTTCAACCAATACTTCACGGAAATGATGGATTTTTGCCACAACTTTAGTAAGTACCTCTTTAAGATAAAGATGCATATCGGTCGCCACTTGGTCATTGCGACTGCGCGCGGTATGTAATTTTCCCGCCACTGGACCAATTTCTTGATGTAAAAAAGTCTCCATATTTAAGTGGATATCTTCATTTTCGATGGTAAAGGTCAATTCATCTTTGGCTAATTTTTCCTGTAAAGTTTTAAGACCTGCGATGATTTGCTCGCCTTCTGCTTTCGTTAAAATACCAGTATGTATCAACATTTTCACATGGGCTAAACTACCTATCAAATCTTGCTTGGCTAATTTTTGGTCAAATGGAATCGACGCGCCAAAAGCATCAATCCAGGCTTCGTTTTTCCCGTCAAATCGGCCGCCCCATAATTTCGCCATTTTCTTCATCCTTTCTAAGAAACAACCCCCACCTGGCATAATACGAGGCAGGGGATAAAATCATTATTTGTCTAAACTTGCTTGTACTTCAGCATGGACTTTACTTGGTAGTCCCCAAAGTTTGATAAATCCGATCGCTGCATGTTGGTCAAAGGTATCGGCTGAAGTGTAAGTCGCTAAGTTTTCGTCATATAAACTATTCGCTGATTTACGTCCTTCAACAATGATGTTTCCTTTGAATAATTTCACACGGACCACACCGTTCACATAAGCTTGTGTGCTCTTGATGAAGGCTTTCAAGGCATCAGTTAATGGGTTGAACCATAGTCCGTCATAGATGACTTGTGCTAGTTGTTGTTCCACGATTGGTTTGAAGTGGGCCAATTCACGAACAAATACTAAATCTTCTAATTCCTTATGAGCTTTCATTAAAGTTAAGGCAGCAGGACATTCGTAAACTTCACGAGATTTAATCCCAACAAGACGGTTTTCGATATGGTCAATTCTACCTACACCATGCTCACCTGCGATATGGTTTAATTCCATGATTAATTCTGCTAGGCTGTACGCTTTGCCATCTAGAGCGACTGGTTTTCCTTGCTCAAAGGTGATTTCCACAACAGTTGGCGTATCAGGCGTATCTTCTAATTCTTTGGTTAATGCATAAGCCCCTTTTGGTGGAGCAGCCCATGGATCTTCTAACACGCCACATTCACAAGCGCGTCCCCATAAGTTTTGGTCGATTGAATAAGGGTTGTCAAGATTCATTGGGATTGGAATATTGTTTTTCGCTGCGTATTCGATTTCTTCTTCACGCGACCATTTCCATTCACGAACAGGCGCTACGACTTTCAAGTTAGGATCTAAAGACTGAATGGCCACTTCAAAACGTACTTGGTCATTTCCTTTACCTGTACAACCATGTGCTACAGTCGTTGCCCCAACTTGATGTGCTAATTCCACTAATTTTTTCGAAATCAATGGACGAGACAGTGCAGATACTAATGGATAAGAATTTTCATAGAAGGTATTTCCTTGTAAAGCAATCAAAGCAAAATCTTCGGCAAATTCTTCTTTAGCATCGATAGCATAAGATTCTACTGCACCGACTTGTAAGGCTTTTTCTTTAATGGCTTCGATATCTTTTTTCTCACCGACATCTAAACAACAAGCCACTACATCATATCCTGCGTCTGATAACCATTTAATTGAAACAGAGGTGTCTAACCCTCCAGAATAAGCTAAAACTAATTTTTCTTTCATATCCATTTTCTTCCTTTCGTCCTTTAATTTCATCACGTGACTTATCTTAACAAATAAACTTGCACAAATCAAGTATAAAATTAAATATTTATGCAAAAACGACGGAAAAATAATCGTTTTTGTGTATAAAATGTTTAGATAGATTTATGAGGAAGTTATTTATATTCCGCTTACAATGATTGCTTGTTCGAATTTTTATGCATTTTTTTGTATAGAAATAATTATTCAAAACCATCTGATAGAAAATGAATGGACAGCAAAATTTTTTTACTATAATATGATATGGCAAATCTGTTTGTCTTGTCTGGATGCTGTAAAAGGACCTTTCTGAAAAATATTGTTCGTAACAGCTGTTTTTTTCATTTTTTCGTAGACTTTTTGTTGACAAGGCTTGCTTTTACCGGTATTATATTAAATGGTATTGTTTGCCCCACGAGAGCCCCGGAAACTCAAGTGTATGTCAAACATTCAAATCGAATTGGAGGAAAATAAAAGTGCGTACAACATATATGGCCAAAGCTGGCGAAGTAGAACGTAAATGGTATGTCATCGATGCTACTGATGTTCCTTTAGGACGTCTTTCAACTGTAGTAGCTTCAATCTTACGTGGTAAAAATAAACCAACATTCACACCTCATGTGGATACAGGTGATTTTGTAATTGTTATCAATGCTGATCAAGTGAAATTAACTGGTAAAAAAGCAACTGACAAAGTTTATTATCGTCATTCAAACTATCCAGGAGGATTAAAATCAATCACTGCTGGTGAATTACGTGCGAAAAACTCTCGTCGTTTAGTTGAAACTTCTATTAAAGGTATGTTACCTAAGAACACTTTAGGTCGCAAACAAGGCATGAAATTACATGTTTATGCAGGTGCTGAACATCCACATGCTGCGCAACAACCAGAAGTACTAGATATCACTAACTTAATTTAATAGGAGGGAATTTCATTGGCTCAAGCACAATATATCGGCACTGGCCGTCGTAAAAATGCAGTAGCTCGCGTACGTTTGGTACCAGGTACTGGAAAAATTACTGTTAATAAAAAAGATGTTGAAGAATATATTCCACACGCTGACTTGCGTGAAGTAATCAACCAACCATTTGCTGTAACTGAAACAAAAGGCGCTTACGATGTATTCGTAAACGTAAATGGTGGTGGTTACGCTGGACAATCAGGTGCAATCCGTCATGGTATCGCACGTGCATTGTTACAAGTAGATCCTGACTTCCGTTCAGCTTTAAAACATGCTGGTTTACTTACTCGTGACGCTCGTATGGTTGAACGTAAAAAACCAGGTCTTAAGAAAGCTCGTAAAGCATCTCAATTCTCAAAACGTTAATCAATACGATACTATCAACGTTTACAGACATTCAAGAATTTTCTCTTGGATGTCTTTTTTGTATAAAAAATAGTTGTTTTTCGGAAAGTTAGCTATTAATATTTATCAATGATAAAAATAGCATGTTTTAAGGGACTGACCCCAAAAAGTGAGAATTTAATAAAAAGACTTGACATAATTCGTTTACAATGGTAAACTTCTTTTAAAGATATTCGTTTACATCTGTAGACAACTAGGAGGAAGGAGAATGAGCACAATAGAATTTAATACTTATATCACAGATGCAGAATGGGAAGTCATGCGTGTAGTTTGGGCAAATGATCGAGTAACTAGTAAAAAAGTCATTTCCGTATTGCAAGAAAAAATGGACTGGACACAATCCACTATCAAAACGATCTTAGGTCGATTAGTTGAAAAAGGCGTACTAAATACAGAGAAAGAAGGTAGAAAGTTTATTTACACTGCCAATATTGAAGAGAAAGAAGCCGTAAGAAATTATGCAGAAGATATTTTTAAACGTATTTGCAATAAGAATGTCGGAAATGTAATCGGAAGCATCATTGAAGATCATGTTTTAAGCTTCGATGATATAGATCGACTAGAAAAAATATTAGAGATGAAAAAATCTTTCGCAGTAGAAGAAGTGGATTGCAATTGTCCAGAAGAACAATGCGAATGTCATTTACATCATCATTAAGCATAAGGAGGAATTTAAAATGAATAATGACAACAAATATTCGTCCCATAATCACAGCGGGCACAGTGGGCATGATCACAGCGGGCACAGTGGGCATGCCCACCATCATCACGGAAGCTTTAAGGAACTTTTCTTAAAGTCATTGCCACTAGGAATCATTATTATGTTCTTTTCCCCTTTGCATGGATTTAAACTACCATTCCAGTTTACTTTTCCATATTCTGATATTGTAGTAGCTATTTTATCTACTATATTAATTATTTATGGCGGACGTCCATTCTATCAAGGTGCAGTTGACGAATTTAAACAAAAAAAACCTGGAATGATGGCACTCGTTTCTTTAGGTATAAGTGTTTCATATTTATACAGTATTTATGCTGTGATCATTACCTACGTAACGGGTGAACACGTGATGGACTTTTTCTTTGAATTTGCTTCATTACTATTAATCATGCTATTAGGTCACTGGATTGAGATGAAAGCTATTGGAGAAGCAGGAGACGCACAAGCAGCATTGGCTAAGTTAGTGCCGAAAGATGCTCACGTTGTATTAGAAGACGATTCAATTGAAACACGACCAGTTGCTGACTTAAAGGTAGGTGATTTAATTCGTGTTCAAGCCGGAGAAAATGTGCCAGCAGACGGGATTATCGAGCGTGGCGAATCACGTTTAAATGAAGCTCTTCTAACTGGGGAGTCAAAAGCAGTAAAAAAAGGCCCTGGCGATGAAGTAATCGGAGGCTCAACAAATGGAGAAGGGGTTCTTTATATTAAAGTTAATGAGACAGGTGATCAATCCTTCATCTCTCAAGTTCAGAATTTAATCAGCCAAGCTCAAAGTCAGCCTTCCAGAGCAGAAAATATTGCTCAAAAGGTTGCAGGGTGGCTCTTCTATATTGCTGTTATTGTCGCGCTAATTGCTTTTGTAGTGTGGATGATTATTAGAGATATCCCAACGGCAGTTATATTTACTATTACTACATTAGTTATTGCTTGTCCGCACGCATTGGGTCTGGCTATTCCATTGGTAACCGCCCGTAGCACAAGCTTAGGAGCTAGCCGTGGCTTACTAGTAAAAGACCGCCAAGCCTTAGAAATAGCTCAAGATGCAGATGTGATTATTTTAGATAAAACGGGTACTTTAACAACTGGTGAATTTAAAGTATTAGATGTAAAACTTCTTAATGACAAATATACAAAAGAGGAAATCATTGCCTTATTGGCAGGTATTGAAGGAGGATCTAGCCACCCAATTGCTCAATCAATTATAAGTTTCGCCGAGCAGCAAAATATACGTCCAGCATCTTTTGATTCGATTGATGTGATTTCCGGTTCTGGAGTAGAGGGTAAAGCAGGTGGGCACCGTTACCAATTAATCAGTCAAAAAGCCTATGGACGTAATCTTGATATGGATACTCCAAAAGGAGCAACTCTTAGTGTCTTAGTAGAAAATGATGATGCCATTGGTGCTGTAGCTTTAGGGGACGAATTAAAACCAACGAGTAAAGAGTTAATTAAAGCTCTTAAAAAGAACAATATTCGACCAATTATGGCAACAGGTGATAATGAAAAAGCGGCTCAAGGCGCGGCAGTAGATTTAGGGATTGAATATAGATCAAATCAATCTCCACAAGACAAATATGAGTTAGTTAAAACACTTAAAGATGAAGGAAAGAAAGTTATCATGGTAGGTGATGGTGTAAATGATGCTCCTTCTCTTGCCTTAGCAGATGTTGGTATAGCTATAGGTGCTGGAACTCAAGTTGCGTTGGATTCAGCTGATGTCATATTGACTCAATCCGATCCAGGAGATATTGGATCATTCATTGATTTAGCACACAAAACAACTCGTAAAATGAAACAAAACCTATTTTGGGGAGCTGGTTATAACTTTATAGCTATCCCTCTAGCTGCAGGAATTTTGGCTCCTATTGGTATCACATTAAGCCCTGCATTAGGAGCAATCCTAATGTCTGTGTCAACAGTCATCGTCGCCATTAATGCTATGTTATTACGTTTAGATCCAAAAAATAACGGTTAACAGATTGAATGATGGAAACTCCTTAAAGTATCAAGATACAATAGTTTTACAGGAGAAAAAGAGATGTAAGTAATGGCTCTTTGTAAAATCGTGTTGGTAGAAGTAGACGATTTTTCTACCAACACGATTTTTAATTTATTATAGAACTGATTTCTGTTAAAATCCTAAAAGCCACCTATTTCGACAGTTTTATAGCTTGTTATTCTATTTTCTTGACAATAATACCACCGTCTCCACACGTTTTTTAACCATAAAAAGCCACCTCCATGAGCATTTGATTATATTGTACCAAATCCAACTTGGAGGTGTTTTTATTTAATTCTCATTTACGGGGGTCAGTGCCAATTAAAATTGCGTATTTTTTATTTAAAATGTATTAGAATTAAATTCATATAAAATATGCACGAAAAATAAATCAAAATTAAAAAGTACAAATTAATGAAGTGATTATTGATAAAAATAGTTAATAATTGGTTAAACAAAATATATAACTCGTTTATAAATTTATAGAAATGAACCATTATAAATCTCCTCTTAAATATTGAAAAAACCATTGGCAGTGGACATACTTTAAGACTATATATTTCTGAAACTAGTTTCACAATACAAATATTGACATGCAATTATTAATTGGTAGATTTTAAGTTGACATCTACAAAGCTTAATGTTAGAATACATTCAAAAATATATTTGAATGAGGTATTTTATGATTCAAAATGTTGTTACTTCAATAATCCTGTATTCTGGGACAGCCGTAGACTTACTTATTATCCTAATGTTATTTTTTGCCAAAAGAAAAAGCAGAAAAGACATCATCAACATCTATTTAGGACAATTTCTAGGCTCTGTTAGTCTAATATTGCTAAGTTTGCTTTTTGCATTTGTCTTAGATTATATTCCTAGTAAAGAGATTTTAGGTC
>DXAZ01000001.1 GCA_019116785.1 Candidatus Atopostipes pullistercoris | reverse complement strand
CCAGATTGTGAAATAGGAGATTCATCTGGGACAAGTGCCACTTCACCTAATCGTGAAGCTCCCTCATCTTGTTCAATTAATTTTTTAATCACTTCTTCGCCTTTATCAGCTGTTACTTTCGTTACTTTACCATCTTTAAAATGGAATTCCATCCCTTCAATGATTGAACCTGCATAACTTAGAGGTTTTGTAGAAACTACGACACCATCTACACGGTTAGCATCTGGAGCAGAGAAAACTTCTTCAGTCGGCATATTTGCAACGAATATTTCACCTCGTGCATTGGTTGAACCCGCACCTTCCCAGCGGTGTCCTTTTGGTAAGCCGACTGTTAAGTCAGTACCAGGAGCTGTATAATGAAGGGCAGTGAATGCTTCTTTGTTTAATTCATCCGCTTTGGTTTGAAGAATGTCTACTTTGTTTTCCCAATAAGCAATCGGATCCTCTTCATATAAATGGACGGATTCAAAAATTGCATTCCATAAAGCATCAACTTGTTCTTCCGTCGTTTTTAAGTCAGGGAAAACTTTTTTAGCCCATTCTTCGCCTGCAGCAGAGGCTACCAACCAGCTAATTTTATTTGCTTGGGTAGCTTCCATCATTGGACGCATAGCAGCACTTCTTGCTTTTTGTGATTCTGCGATTTTATCACTATCAAGTCCTGCTAGAGCATCGGGGTCAGAAGAACGTACACTAATACGGCTAGCGCCTTCTTCAATAATATAGTTCATCTCTGCAATTTTATAATCAGGTACTTCTTTTAATGTTTCAATGTCTTGATTTTGGTAATCTAGTCGAGTTAATCCATCATCTGCCCAATTGACAATAACTTTTTTTGCGCCACGTTCATATGCAGCTTCTGAAATTAATCGAGCAAGTGGTGCTTGGTCGACATCAATAGACAATACCACCGTATGATCTTTTGAGACATTAATCCCAGTTGCGACTAATAACTCGGCATACTTTTTTAGATTTTCTTCGAAATTAGGTAATACCATATTTGCATTCCTCCGTTTTATGTAATTGTTTATAGTTAAAATGCTAATTCATTTGTTCGTGTTTTGCAACTAATTCTTTCGCAAAAGATTTCAGGTGAGCAGTTGCTTCCTCGTTTGGATCTAAATTATATTTAACCCCATCCGCTCCTTTTTTAGCGCCTGTTTTTTCAAATTGATCTTCAAAATAATCCACACACAAACAATATTTGCCTACATAAAATACATCCCCTGAACCAAAAACACCATAGACTTTTCCGTTTAAGTCAACATCTTCTAATTCTTCATAGAAGTCAACAATCTCATCAGGTAAATTTGCATCTGTTCCGTATGTATAAGTGCCAACGACACAAATATCATAATCTTCATATTCAAATGGATCGGCATCATAACTTTCTATAACTTCAACATCCGTGTTTAATTCCAAAAAAGCGTCTTCTAAAATATGTGCTCCTGCGCGTGTATTCCCAGTTAAACTTGCGTATACAATCAAAACTCTCGTCAATTTTATCTTCCTTTCTATATTATTCATCATACGTCATTATAACAAAAATCATAAAATAGAAACAGTTCCTTAAAAGAGAATAAAAAGAATTAGAGAAAACAAAGAATCGTAAAGAATCGTTTGGTGAAGAAATTATTATACGCTATAATGTAAGCGTGTGAATAATGAAGGAGTGAAAATATGTATCATAAAAAATTAGATTTATTTCCAAATGATTTTCTATGGGGTTCTGCCTCAGCAGCTTATCAAGTAGAAGGTGCTTGGAATGAAGAGGGAAAAGGAGAATCTATATGGGATCGCTTTGTAAAGATCCCTGGTAAAACATTTAAAGGAACGACGGGTGAAGTAGCTGTTGACCATTATCACCGATATAAAGAAGATATCCAATTAATGGCTGAACAAGGATTAAAAGCCTATCGTTTTTCAGTTTCATGGTCCCGCGTCATCCCTGATGGAAATGGTGAAATAAATGAGGCTGGATTGAAATTTTACGAAGACTTAATCGATGAACTATTAGCCAACGATATTGAACCTGTGGTAACTTTATATCATTGGGATTTACCTCAAGCACTACAAGATGAATATTTAGGGTGGGAAGGTCGACAAATTATCAATGACTTTACTCGTTATTGTGAAATTCTCTTTAAACGATTTAAAGATAAAGTTAAATATTGGGTTACCCTCAATGAACAAAATGTTTTTATTTCACATGGTTATTTAGCGGCTTCTCATCCACCTAATGTCAAAGACCCTAAAAGGATGCTACAAGCCAATCATCATGCAAATCTAGCCAATGCTAAAGCCATCCAATTATTCAAAAAAATGGACATGAAAGGGCAAATTGGACCAAGCTTTGCCTATGGACCTACTTATGCTTTTGATGCAAAGTCAAAAAATCAATTAGCAGCTGAAAATCGCGAAGAATTCAATGCTTACTTATGGATGGATATCTATGTTTATGGTCGTTATCCAAAAGTCGCATGGAAGTACTTTACAGAAAATGGAATTGCCCCAACTATTGAAGATGGTGATATGGAACTATTAAAAGAAGGGAAACCAGATTTCTTAGGACTAAACTATTATCAAACATTTACAGTAAAAGATAATCCGCTAGATGGAGTAGGGGCTGGAAAGCCAAATTATACTGGGGAAAAAGGATCCACAGAAGAATCAGGCATGCCTGGCTTATATAAAGAAGTTACAAACCCACATGTTGAATATACCAATTGGGATTGGGCGATCGATCCAGCTGGTTTACGAATCGCTATGCGTCGAATGACCAGCCGATATGATTTACCAATTTTAATTACAGAAAATGGACTTGGTGAATATGACCGTCTAGAAGCGGATGGACGAATTCATGACGAATACCGCATTGATTATATTCGAGAACATATCATTGCCATTCAAGAAGCAATTACAGATGGGGTCGAAGTACTTGGGTATTGCACATGGAGTTATACCGATTTATTAAGTTGGCTAAACGGCTATCAAAAACGTTATGGCTTTGTTTATGTAGATCGTGACGAATTAAATGAAAAAGAACTCAAACGTTATAAAAAAGATAGTTATTTCTGGTACAAAAAAGTCATTGAAACCAATGGAAAAGAACTTCGAAAATACGAAACGGAGTAAGCTTTCATCATTGATTAAACAAGCCTTCCATCTGTAAGGCTTGTTTAATTTTAAAAATTTAAAAAATGATTATTATCCATTGTTATTTTGGAAAAATTAAATTTTTGCGTTATAATTACAAAGATTGAGAACGCAAAGGAGACGAATATATATTGATTACAAGAAAATCAAGAAGAGAAATTGATGAAATGAAAAAATCCGGTGAATTACTAGCTTCTATTCATGAACAATTAAGAGATTTTATTAAACCAGGGATTACAGGTCATGAGATAGATCAGTTTGTTGAAAAGAAAATTATAGAAAACGGTGGAATTCCCGCACAAATTGGATATGAAGGTTACAAATATGCAACTTGTATAAGCGTAAATGATGAAATCTGTCATGGTTTCCCAACGGACACTCCATTAAAAGATAATGATTTAGTTAAAGTTGATACAGTCATTGAGCTAGATGGAGCTTTTTCAGATTCAGCTTGGGCTTACGTTGTCGGTGAAGCCACAGAAGAAGTTCAAGATTTAATGGATGTTACAAGAGAGGCACTCTATAAGGGAATAGAGGCTGCACAAGTAGGTAATCGTATCGGAGACATTGGTGCAGCTATCCAAAATTATGTAGAACCTAAAGGCTATTCTGTTGTACGTGAATTTATAGGACATGGAATTGGTCCAACGATGCATGAAGAACCAAGTGTTCCACATTATGGACAAGCCGGTAAAGGAAAACGTCTAAAAGAAGGCATGACACTCACGATTGAACCGATGATTAATACAGGTGGTTGGAAATCAAAAATGGATGATAATGGTTGGACTGCGCGTACTGAAGACGGTGGACTAAGCTGCCAATATGAACATACGATAGCAATCACCAAAGAAGGTCCAGAAATTTTAACCAAACAACAAGGCGAATAAAAAGACACCTTATTTCAGCGATATAAATTAGCTGAAATAAGGTGTTTTTACGTTAAATTCTATTCTTTATATCCTTGTGGGTTATTTTTTTGCCACTTCCAAGAAGTGCGACACATATCTTCTAAAGAATGTTTGGCTTCCCAACCTAACAAGTCTTTTGCTTTAGTTGGATCTGCATAACCGACAGCAATATCTCCAGGACGTCTTTTTACAATTTCATAAGGGATTTTGATATCATTTGCTTTTTCAAAAGCATGAACAACATCTAAAACAGAGTAGCCTTCACCGGTTCCTAAGTTCACCGCTTGGGCTCCAGTATGGTTTAGAGAATAATCCAATGCTTTTAAATGTCCCTTAGCTAAATCGACCACGTGGATATAGTCTCGAACTCCTGTCCCGTCCGGAGTATCATAGTCATCACCATAAATAGATAACTTCTCTAACTTTTGTACAGCAACTTGTGTGATATAAGGCATAAGGTTATTTGGTATGTCATTTGGATCTTCACCAATTCTACCTGATTCATGTGCGCCAATTGGATTAAAATATCGAAGCAGAATAGGGCTCCATTCATTATCGGCAACGGCTAAATCCTCTAAAATATGCTCGATGACTACCTTTGTATACCCGTATGGATTCGTTGCAGAGGTTGGCATATCTTCTGTAAAAGGTGCTTTATTATCCATTCCATAAACTGTTGCACTTGAACTAAAGACAATGTTTTTAACATTAAATTCTTTCATCACTTCTAATAAGACAATGGTTCCCGTCACATTATTGTGATAATACTCTAGCGGCAATGAAACTGATTCTCCAACCGCTTTAAATCCAGCAAAATGAATAACTGCTTCTATGTCATTTTCTAAAAACACATTTTGTAAATTTTCTTTATCTAAAAGATTTAGTTCATAAAAAGTAAAATCTTTTCCTGTTAACTCTTTAATACGATCTAATACTGTAGGATGAGAATTGGAAAAATCATCAACGATTACAACTTCATAGTCATTATTTAATAACTCAACAACCGTATGAGAACCAATATATCCTGCACCACCTGTAACAAGTATTGACATACATACACTCCTTTATTTAAATTAATTTTATTCTAACACATTTTATCCTAAAACCTAACTATAAAATAAATAAGCGGCAAAAGAAAATTACAAATATTTATTCTTTATTTCAAAATGAGTAGAAGTAAGGGAAGGTTTGTTATTAAGAATTAATGATTTATTTAAAACAAATTTAAAACTTTGTGCTATAATTAATGAAAATTAGTGGCATTAAGGGAGGGGTAGAGATGTATAGTGTATCAATTATTATGCCTATATTTAATAACGAAAAAACACTAGAAAATTCGATTCAATCTATATTAAAACAAACACTTTATGATTTTGAATTAATTTTAATTAACGATGGATCTACAGATGCCTCTGCCCAAATATGCAATAAATATGAAAAATTAGAACCTCTTTTTATAGAAGTTGTTCATCAAGAAAAAAAGGGCTTTGCGGCAGCTAGAAATAAAGGATTATCTATAGCTAGAGGGAAATACATTTATTTTGCTAGTGCGTATGATATTTTTGATAAAAAAATGTTGCAAGCAAACGTTGATTATGCAGAAGAAAAAAATACCGATTTAACTGTATTTGGTTTTACAATTCATGATGATGGAAATCCTATAGAATTTGAGCAACAACAACCAAATCTACCTTATTTACCAAATCAAGAGCGTTTTAGAAATCATTATCGAAATTTTCATCACTTTTATCCCTATGCGTTGTTTAATAAATTATATAGACGGTCTTATTTACTGAATAATCATCTAAAATTTATGAATGTTGCTTTTTGTGAAGAAGCATTCTTTAATTTAAGTGTTTATAAAAACCTTAACTCTGTAGCCTTTAATCGTAATTCTTATTTTATTCGGTCAATCAAATATCTAGATGAAAATGAATTCTATAGAAAAGAAATTTTCGAAAGCAATATCGAAATTGCAAAATATTTAGAAGCAATGTTAATAGATTGGGGATTAGAAAAAGAGTATGAAGATTTAATTCTTTCTGCTTATTTTCATGCGGTATATTCCAAAATACAAAACATTTGTAAAGAAGATTCTCCTCTAACTCAAGAAGAACAAATACAACAGCTTGAAAAGACACTGCAGGATGAAAGATTAGCTCCTTATCTAAAAGAATTTAAAAAAATTAAAGAAAAAAGTCCCTACAGGTTAGCTTTACTCTCAATTCTTCAAAATGGCAACAGCAAAGCGGCTATCCAAATTGTCAGTCGAGCAAATGAAACCAAGGAAAAAACATCGAAATTTTTAACCGTCTTTAGAAACTTTTTTAAATAATATTCATAAATTAATATATTCTATTGTCAGGTACAAGTTTAATATAGAAAAATAATATGATATGTTATATACTATAATATAGTTAAAAAAATCACATATAAAAGTTGGTATATATATGAAAGAAAATAAAAATGAATTATCTAGAAGCAATCGAACTCAAGGAAAGAAGAAAAAAAAACGTAACCGCGGATGTTGGCGTATTTTACTCATATTTTTATTAATTATTTTAGGGATTGGGTTTTATGTTTACTATGAGGTGAGACAAACAACAGATACCATTCATTCGGATGTAGACGATGAGCGTATCATTCATACGAGTCGAGAAACCGACCAATTAGATCTAGATGGCGATTCTTTTTCTATGTTATTATTAGGAATTGATACAGATGATGATCGAGCTGGTGCAGGAAGTACAGATAAAATGCAAGGGCGCTCAGATACGATTATGGTTATGACTGTGAATCCCGAAAAAGAAAAAACAACCTTATTAAGTATTCCTCGGGATACTTATACAGAGATTGTAGGGAAAGGATTCCAAGATAAAATAAATCATGCTTATGCTTATGGGCGTGCCGCTATGTCTATGAATACCGTACAAAACATGTTAGATATACCAATTGATTATTATGTTTCGGTTAATATGGAAGGTATTCAACAAATTGTAGATGCCGTTGGTGGAATAGACATTACACCTTCAATGACCTTTGATCAAAATGGTTATACTTTTACAGAAGGGCAATCAATGCATATGGATGGAGCACAAGCATTAGCCTATTCTCGTATGCGGTATGAAGATCCTAAAGGAGATTATGGTCGTCAATCTCGACAACGCGAAGTTGTGTTGACCACTTTAACTAAGGTAGCTTCATTTAATTCAATTTTAAACTATCAATCTGTCTTAAATACGATGGAAGATAATGTAATGACAAATTTAACTTTTAATGATATGGTTAGCATGTTTTTAAATTACCAGTCTTCTTTAAATAATATTGAAGAAATTCAATTAAGTGGGTACGGAACCAGAATGGATGGCGTTTACTACGAGATTATTTCTGAAGAAGATATAAATGAAGTGAGTCAACAGTTAAAAACAGAATTGAATATAAATGAATAAAGAAATCAATATTCATTATAAAAATGATTTGATTAAGAAAGGAAAGAAAAAATGACAAATATAACAGTTGTAGGTATGGGATATGTCGGATTAGCGAATGCTGTTTTACTATCACAACACAACCAAGTACGAGCTCTTGAAGTAATTGAAGAAAAAGTTAATTTAATTAATGACAGAGTGGCTCCTATACAAGATGATGAAGTAGAGAAGTTTTTTGCAACTAAAGATTTAAATCTAACAGCTACTACAGACAAAAAAGAAGCTTATGGAAATGATCCAGAGTATGTGGTCATCGCTGCACCTACAAATTACGATGAAGAAACAAACTATTTTGACACGGCTATATTAGAAAGTGTTATTGAAGATGTTTTAGAATATGCTCCAAACACTACGATTATTATAAAATCAACAGTTCCAGTTGGTTACACACAAAGTATTAAAGAAAAATATAATGCAACAAATATTATCTTTTCACCGGAATTTTTAAGAGAAGGTAAAGCTCTTTATGATAATTTGTATCCTAGTCGTATTATCTTAGGAGAAGATTCAGAGCGTGCACATAAATTTGCTGATTTATTGGTTGAAGGAGCAGAGAAAGAGGATATCTCAGTATTATTTATTGAATCTACTGAAGCAGAGGCCGTTAAATTATTTGCGAATACTTATTTAGCGATGCGTGTTTCATTCTTTAATGAATTAGATACATATGCAGAATCTAGAGGTTTAAATACAAAATCCATTATCGAAGGTGTCGGTTTAGATCCAAGAATCGGAGATCATTACAATAATCCTTCCTTTGGTTATGGTGGTTATTGTTTACCTAAAGATACTAAACAACTACTAGCAAACTATGAAGATGTACCGAATAACTTAATTCGTGCAATTGTTGATTCTAATAGTACTCGTAAGGATTTCGTGGCGGAACAAGTGATAAATAAAGAGCCTAAAGTTGTGGGGATTTATCGCTTAGTCATGAAAGAAGGATCAGATAACTTCCGACAATCTTCTATTCAAGGAATTATGAAACGAATTAAGGCTAAGGGAATTGAAGTTGTAGTGTATGAACCTGTGTTAGAAGAAGATACTTTCTATAATTCTCAAGTAATTTCAGACTTAGAAGAGTTCAAACAAATGAGTGATGTCATTATTGCGAATCGACAAAACGATGATTTAGCAGATGTAAAAGACAAAATTTATACAAGAGATTTATACCAAGAAAATTAACTAAATAGATCTATTTTGGCCAGTCTCTATTTTAATAGGGCTGGCATTTTTTTGGAATAAATTGTATTCTTAATAATATAGAAAACGATATCAGAAATATTGGAGGAATATAAGTGAAAATAGAAAAAACAGAATTTGGTGTTTTAGATCAACAAGTGGTTTATGAATATACCTTATCCAATTCAAATGGATTATCATTATCTGTTATTACATATGGTGGAATCATTACAAAAATAGTCATGCCTGACAAAACTGAGAAACTAGAAGAAATTACAACAAACATGACGACCTTAGATGAAATTGTAAAGGCACGACCTTTTCATGGTTCGATCGTTGGTCCCGTAGCTGGAAGGATCTCAAATGCTCGCTATCAAGATGGGAAAGAGGTTATTGAATTAGTACCAAATGAAAAACATAATACCCTTCATGGAGGACCAACTGGTTTAGATACGAAAATTTGGGACGCTGTCTCAAAAGATTTAGATAATGAACTTCAATTACAAATAACCACTGAATTGCCAGACGGCGAAAATGGTTTTCCAGGAGATGTGAAGGTAAAAGTCACTTACACATTGAATGAAGCAAATGAAGTAGGAATTCATTATGAAGCGAACACAAATAAAAAGACATTGTTCAATCCCACAAATCACGTTTACTTTAATTTAAGTGGAGATTATCAAGAAACAGTCTATGATCATGAACTTCAAATCAATAGCGATCAATATGCCCCTTTAAAAGAAGACAATATACCAATTGGTCAATTAAAATCAGTAGCGGGTACGCCATTTGATTTACGTAAAGGGGAACGTCTAGAGACAGTAATTTTGAATGAAAACAAAGAAATTTCTTCAAGAAATGGACTAGATCATCCTTTCTTTCTCAATCATTCTTCAAATGATCCCAGTGTGAAATTAACACATAGAAAGTCTGGTCGAGTGGTTGAAGTTGAAACAGATTCTCAAGCAATTGTTGTCTATACACATAATAAAGCACAAGAATCAGAAACAGGAGAAGACCGTACTTTAGGGATGCATACTGGAGTCACATTGGAAACCCAACAATTACCAGATGCGATAAATAATGAAGGTTTTGGTTCAATTTGGTTAGAACCTGGACAACCGTTTGAATCAATAACAAAATTTAAATTTCGTGTTATAGATTAAATGATAAAAGAGCATTTAAGTCCCAAAAGATCCAAGTTGAACTTAAATGCTCTATTTTATTTAGAGGGGTCTTCTAAATTTCCCATGAAATAACCTAAACCAAAACCGATTAAACATATCACAAAAAGTAAGAAGTAGTTAAATCCATTAAAACTAGTATATAAGGAACGATCTGGAGCAATAATCGCAGTAGATGCAATCACAATCCCCAAAATAAAGTGAAAGACAGTAGCATAAGATTTTTCCATTATGTTACGCATAATTTTTGAGAAACTTAAAATGATGACAATAGCGCCTACAACAACAGGGATTATGACTGAAAAATCAAGTTTACGTATTCCAGCAATTAAAGGCTTGTAAAGATTAAAATAAATAAGGAAATTTGAAGGACTCAGACCAGGAAGAATTAATCCACTTGCAAAAATTCCTCCTGCGAACAACCAAGAGAATACATTCTTTGGTAGATCCATATTTAAATGACGATTAAAATAAGTAAGCAATATAAAACTAATCACTGCAGTAACAATTAATAAAACATTATGTTTAGTTTTTCTTCCTTGTTGGCCTGCTTCATGGTATAAAGAAGGAATTGTCCCTAGAATTGCTCCAATAAAAGCCCAAAGGATATAAACAGGATAATATTTTAAACCGTAATGGATCGGTGTTGCAAGAATAAAAACTCCAAAAAGAGCTCCTAAGCCAACTGGCAAAAAATACATGATGTTTTTTAGAAAATCTTTTCGAATATTAGCTAAAAAGTGAATAATCGGCTCATATAGACCAAAAACTACAGCAAGAGCTCCTCCACTAACCCCGGGTAGGATGGCACCCGATCCAATAAGCATTCCTTTTAAAAAACGAATGATCCAATGAATGAAATGATTTTCTTTGTTTTTTTGTTCCAAATGAGTCACCCCTTTATATTTCTAACTATTTTAACTGATTTTTATAAGGATGTGAAAGAAAAAGCTACTTAGACAATTTTGTGTTAAAATAAAGGTAAGAATATATTGAGGTGGTCATTATGAAAAAGGCTTTATTAAATGTCGATTATACCAATGACTTTGTGGCAGTGGATGGGGCATTAACCTGTGGAACACCAGGCCAAGTTTTACACGATTATATTATTCAAGTAACAAAAAAGTTCTATGATCAAGGAGACTACGTTGCTTTTTTAATTGATCAACATTTCGAAAATGATACGTTTCATCCCGAAAGTAAATTGTTCCCACCGCATAATATTGATGGAACAGAGGGAAGAAAACTATATGGTGACTTGGATGATTTATATCAAGAAATTAAAGATAGTAAAAATGTAGAATATTTTGATAAAACCCGTTATTCTGCTTTTGCAGGAACAAATTTAGAATTAAAGTTAAGAGAACGGAACATTGATGAGCTCCATATTGTAGGTGTATGTACAGATATTTGCGTTTTGCATACAGCAATCGATGCTTACAATAAAGGATTTAAGATAGTAGTTCATGAAAAAGGTGTTGCTAGTTTTAATCAAATGGGGCACGAATGGGCGCTTGAGCATTTTAAATATACATTGGGTGCTGAAGTCATCTAAAAAATATATAAATGAAAAGATCTGAGAAAGCTAGTCTCAGATCTTTTTAAATGAATAATCAAAAAGATTCCATGGATATTCATTGGGTGGCGGACAAGTAATATTAATGGGTTCTTTTTTAGTTGGATGATTCACGCTTAATTCAACCGCCCAAAGAGCAATTTGTTGTCCAACTTTGTTTACAGCTTGTCCGTATTTTTGATCTCCATAAATCGCGTGTCCTAAATGAGAGAGTTGAACTCGTATTTGGTGACTTCTGCCTGTATGAAGTTGGATACTTAATAAACTTAAATCTTTTTTTAAATCAGAAGCGAGAACTTTATAATCAAGAACTGCTTTTTTAGCATCTTTGGTCGAAGAGGAAACAACCTGTGATTTATTTTTATGGTGATCTTTTAACAAATAATCCACTAATTGGTCATTTTTCTTCTCAGGAATTCCCCGTACCACAGCCAGATATCGTCGATCAAAACGACGTAAACGAATTTCATTAGAGATACGAGAGGCTGCTTTGGACGTTTTAGCAAAAAGAACCACTCCTCCAACGGGACGATCTAGACGATGTACAAGTCCTAAGAAAGCATCTCCTGGTTTATTATATTTATTTATTAAATACTGTTTTGCTTCATTTAATAAATCTAAATCTTTTGATACATCTTCTTGTATCGGCATATTTCTAGGCTTTTCGACGACTAATAAATGATTATCTTCATATAAAACGTTCAATTTCAATGGTTAAGTCCTTTCTTAAAATAAATTTAAAAGAGATCCAATTGTTGAGGATTTAAACCTTCAAAATCGAGTCCCATCATTTTTTGTAATTCTTTGGCATTTTTCGCAGCATGTCCTCCAGAATTATTGTTAAAAATAACAGCGACTTCTTCAACTTGTTTGGCAAGTTTTTCAGTATTTTTTTGAATATTTTGTAATTCTTCCAGATTATAATCATATAAAGTTCTTGTCTTTCGCCAATCCGGATCTTCATTTGCGTTCAGCCAACCTGAGTAATTTTGACCATGTAAACGATAAAGTGCTAACTGAGAATTTGTAACTTCTAATAAAGTAGGGATACTATTTCCCGGTGTTTGTGGTTGGTCCACCACTGTATAACTAAAGAAATTCTCCTTCAGGATATTTAGGGTATGTTTTTTGTTTTTTGGTTGAAACCAGCTAGGATGTCGAAATTCTATAGCAACTGGTAAAGCCCCCATTTGGTGACCGACAGTATATAAATAGTCAATATTTTTTTGGTTATAATGAAAAAAAGGTGGAAATTGAAAAAGAAAAGCCTTGACTCTTTTTTCTTTTACTAAAGGATAAAAGCGTACTTTGAAAGTATCAAAAAGTTCAGTTATGTTGGAAAATTCTTGTTCCCATGGTTTATGTAAAGTCATTGGACTATAGGCTTTTGGGATAAATTGAAAGGCATCAGGTGTTTTGTCTATCCAAGAATGGATACTTTTTTCTGAAGGAATCCCGTAAAAACTTGTATCCATTTCAACAAAAGGGAAGTGACTCGCATAATCTTCTAATTTTCTCTGACGATTTGGTGCAATTAGCGGATGGTCGCTCCAACCGGTTAATCCTATAGTAATCATTCTATCACTCCTTATGCATAATCATACTTTATCATAAAGACGAGTAAAAATATATGTGTTCTATATTTTATTAAAAATATAAAACCATAACACTAGCGACTTAATCCCTTTGTTTATCAAATACTATTTATATGGTAAAATAAAAGTTGAAATAAATCTTATAGATTTAGACTATAAGAGGAGGAAGTGTCATTATGTATTATAATAATAACAATAATCGCCCAGGAACTTTCGGCTTTGGCTGTTCATTTTTAGGTTTGCTCATTGGTTTAATGATTCTGTCTTTTATTATTCGAGGAAGTCTGTACATTTTCTTTAAATATTTTTGGATGATTGTATTATTAGCAATTGTGGTGTGGATCTTTAGAAGATTTATAGTGAATAATGATAATGGAAAACAATCAAGATATAAAAATGTAGATTCCACGAAGGATTGGCATCGAGATTTTGAGAATAGAAAAAATACCTCTTACCATAACATTGATCGAGATTTTGAAGAAGTGGATGATGAGGAAGATGATGAAAAAGATGAAGAGCTTTAAAGATTATTAATAAATATCTATATTCTTAAGCATTCTTTTATAAAATAAAACAATTTAAGCTTTAAAATAAAATGGGACGAACTTGAGTGTTTCTTTTTTGTGGAGCTTCGCGTATAATAGAAAAGATGTAAAAAAGAAAGTAGGTGAAAAAATGAATAAAAACATTTCAGAATATGTAAAAGAAAAATTTAATATTACTTTTCATAACGAAGAGTTATTATATACTGCATTTACACATTCATCCTATGCGAATGATCACCGTGAAGAACATATAGAGCATTTGGAAAGACTCGAATTTTTGGGGGATGCTGTGATTGAATTAATCGTTTCTGATTACCTTTATAAAGAATATAAAGAATTGCCAGAAGGGCATCTCACTAAGATGCGTGCTGCTGCTGTACGAGCAGAATCGCTTGCTCAATTAACTTTAGATTACGATTTACAAAATTTTATTTTATTAGGAAAAGGAGAAGAACAATCAAATGGACGTTCTCGAATTTCTTTATTATGTGATGTCTTTGAAGCTTTCATCGGAGCAGTTTATTTAGATCAAGGAACAAAACAAGCAAGAAATATTCTAAAACAAGCTCTTTTTCCAAAAATATCAGCGGGTGATTTCTCGCATGGGATGGATTTTAAAACAGCCTTGCAAGAATGGATGCAGCGTGATGGAATCGTCCAAATAGAATATCAAGTGATTGAAACTACTGGACCAGATCATGCTCGTCAATTTAAAGTGGCTGTACTGATCGAAGGAGATATTATGGGCATTGGTGTTGGAAGCTCTAAAAAAAGAGCTGAACAAGCTGCCGCAAAAGAAGCATACGATTCGTTAAAATAAAATTATGCTGAATTGAAAAAATAAAAGATTCTTTGGGTAAAGGAGAAGTATTTTGTGCAGTTAAAGAAAATAATATTGAAGGGATTTAAATCATTCCCAGAAAAAACAACATTGGAATTTAACCAAGGCGTTACTGCTATCGTTGGTCCAAATGGAAGTGGTAAATCAAATATTATTGAAGCAATCCGTTGGGTAATGGGCGAACAATCTGCTAAAACCTTACGTGGGGATCGAATGAATGATGTCATCTTCTCTGGAACCAATAAACGAAAACCGCTAAATATTGCTGAAGTTGAGTTGATTTTAGACAACTCAGATAATTATTTAGGGATTGATTATGAGGAAGTAAGTGTTTTGCGTCGAATATCTAGAACAGGCGATTCGACGTACATGATTAACCAACAAGAATGTCGCTTACGTGATATCGTAGATTTATTCATGGACTCTGGTTTAGGAAAAGAGTCTTTTTCAATTATTTCTCAGGGGAAAGTAGAAGCCATATTTAACTCAAAACCAGAAGATCGTCGAGGGATTTTTGAAGAAGCGGCTGGAGTTTACAAATATAAGGTTCGTAAACAAGAGGCAGAAAAAAAATTAGAACAAACACAAGATAATTTAGACCGTGTGCAAGATATTTTATACGAACTTGAATCTCAATTAGCCCCATTGAAAAAACAAGCAGATATTGCGCATTCCTTTTTAGATCAAAAAGAAAAATTAACAGATCTAGATATAAGTGTTACCGTATGGCAGATTCAACACTTAACGGAAAAGATTAAAGAAGATAGCCATAAAAAAGAACAATTAGAGCATGATTTAGAATTAGTGGTTAAAGAAATTAAAGAATTAGAACAAAAACAAATAGAACAAGTAGATAAATTAACAGCTATTGAAGAATTAAGAGAAGATATAAATCATAAGTTAATTCAGGTTGTTCGAGAAAAGGAACGTACCGAAGCCGCTCTTAATTTATTTGATGAAAAGGCTCGACATCGAGAAGCGTTTATCAAAGAAAAAGAAACTTCAATTGAACAATTGACAAAACGAAAGAGTCAATTAAATAAAGAGTTAGAACAAACTCATTTGGATTGTACAACTAAAGAGCAAGCATTAAATGAAATCAAAAAAGAAATCGAAGAGCTAAAGAATAAAAGTGCTTATCTTGAAGGGGACAAAGAGTCTCAAATGGAAGATTTGCGTGCGAATTATATTGAATTGTTGCAGCAGCAAACTTCTTTAAAAAATGAAAAAAACTACATGGAACAAGAGCTGAAGCGTAGTAATAAAGATATGCAAAAAGCTTCTGATAAGGTCACAAAACTAAAGCAAAATATAAAAAAGAAAAAAGATGTATTAAACAACAAACAAGAAATTTACGAGAAAATTACCGAAGAATTATTCTCTTTACTAAATGACTATGAAACCACCGAACAGTCACTCAATGAAAGTAGAGAAGATTTACGTATTCGAAATGCGCGAGTGAATGAAACAACGAATGAACTTGAACGAGCAAAAGCTAAGCAATCAAGTCTAAAAGAAATGCAAGACAATTATGCGGGGTATTATGCAGGCGTTCGAGCAGTCATGAAACAAAAAGATCATTTAGATGGAATTATAGGAACTGTTGCAGAATTGATGGAGATTCCTAATAAATACGTGCAAGCAATAGATACCGTGCTTGGAAGCAGTAGCCAATTTATCGTAGTTGAAAATGAAAAATCAGCACGAGATGCAATTAATTATTTAAAACAAGCCAAAAAGGGTCGAGCTACTTTTCTTCCTTTATCTACAATTAAAGCTAGAAATCTTTCTCCAAAAGTTAAAAATCAAATTGCCCAAATGCCTGGTTTCATAGGGATAGCTAATGAGCTAGTAACAAATGATAACAGGGTACAAAGTATTATCGATAATTTATTAGGGCAAACTATTATTGCAGACTCTTTAGAATCCGCCAATAAAATTGCACGTTTGATTCAATATAGAAACCGTGTAGTTTCTTTAGAGGGTGATGTAATAAATGCTGGAGGCTCTATGACTGGTGGAGGACGTCAAAATAATAAAAATCCTATATTTTCTCATAAGGTTGAGTTAGAGTCTCTAACGAAATTTATTTCAGAAAATGAAAAACTACTTGAACAATTAATAAATAATAGAAATAAAATTGAAAGAGAAAAAGATAATCTAGAACAAGAAGTAGAAAAAATTCGTGTTTTAGGAGAAGATAAACGTTTAGAAGAACAACATTTAAAAAATGAATTAAGCAATCTTTCTGAACAAGTGACAAGCTTAGAACGTGAATTAAAAGCAACTTCTTTTGAGATGAACGAAACGAATCATATTTATGACTCATATATTGAGCAACTAAAAGAAACTGAAGATTCATTACAAACTATCTCAAAAAAAGTGAAAGAATCAAACGAAAGCATGCAATTATTATCTAGTGAACAAGAAACTATTGATAAAGAAAAAGAAAGATTAAATCAAGAAATTGCTTTAAAAAATGATAAACGTAGTGATATACGGGAATCTTTAGCATCTGTTCAAGCAAATCGTCAATATATTGAAGAACAAATTTCTCAAGTTGAGGATCAAATCTCTAGTTTAAAATTAGATATTCAATCTTTTGATGAAGAACTTGAGGTTGGCTCTAAAGAAGAACTTGAGGATGTATTAAATCAGTATATTAAAGACGAAAGTGAGCTTTTAGATCAACAAAAAGAAATTCGAAAAAATTATGAAGATGAAAATAAAACTAAAGAGAATTTATCAGAGCAATTGAGCCAACGAAGCGGACGAAATCAATATTTGCTGGATGAAAAATCAAAAGTTGATATTCGATTATCTCAAAATGATGTACGAATGGATCACTATTTAGAATATCTAGTCGATGAATATAAAATAGGTTATGAAGAAGCGCGCCTATTAGATTTTCCAGAAATTGAATTGGAAAAAGCAAAAAAGCAAGTTAAATTATTGAAAAAAGGTATTGAAGAATTAGGTCCAGTAAACTTAAATTCGATTGATGAATATAAAAATGTGGATGATCGTTTTCGATTCTTAACGCAACAACAAGATGATTTAATTGAAGCAAAAACGAATCTATACAACACCATGGACGAAATGGATTCAATTGTCGAAAAACAATTTAAAGAAACTTTTGATCGAATTCAAGAAGAATTTTCAGTTGTTTTTCCTAAAATGTTTGGTGGAGGGAATGCAGAGCTTATCTTGAATGAACCAGATAATTTATTGGAAACAGGAATAGAAATTATTGCTCAGCCACCTGGAAAAAGATTAACTCGTTTGAGTTTACTTTCAGGAGGAGAGCGAGCTTTAACTGCAATTTCTTTATTATTTGCAATTATTCATGTAAATCCTATTCCTTTCTGTATTTTGGATGAGGCAGAAGCCGCTTTAGATGATGCAAATGTTGTCCGTTTTGGGCAATATTTAGAAAATTTTGAAGATGATACACAGTTTATTGTAATTACGCATCGTAAGGGAACGATGGAACATTCAAATCAACTGTATGGAGTTACGATGCAAGAGCGCGGAATTTCCAAAATTGTTTCTGTTAGTTTAAATGAAGCGCAACAAATGGATGGGGTCTCTTGATAAACAAAGAGATTTATATAAGGAGATTAATGAATGGAAATAAAGTTAGTAGCAATAGACTTAGACGGGACATTACTAAATTCAGATCGAACGTTATCTGAAGAGAATCGTATAGCAATTAAAAAGGCAAAAGAACAAGGGGTTCATATTGTCTTATGTACGGGACGTCCTTTACGATCTATGCAACATTTATTACAAGAAGCTGATTTGTTAGATGATGAAGATATTGCAATTACTTACAATGGTGGGTTGATACAAAAGACTAAAAGTGGTGAAGTTATAAACGAATTAACCTTTAATCGAGCAGAATGTTTAGATATTTATGAAATGGCAAAGCAGTTAAATATGCCTGTTAATTTCATTGATCTAGATTACATTTATGAGCCACCATATCCTGTTGGAGTCCAATCACATTACACATCTACTAATCGGTATGTTCCTAAACAAAATGCTCTTCAGCTTAAAGAAATTGCGATGGATCATTTGCCTGATCCATTCACGATTAATAAAATTGTAATTTCTAGACCGAGTGAGGAATTGGATGCAATTATCCCAAAAATTCCTGCACATTATCATGAAAAGTATAATATTTATAAATCACAACCTTTTATTTTAGAAGTATTGCCTAAAAATGTAGATAAAGGTTTTGCGATGCGAATTTTAGGAGAAATGTTAGGGCTGGAAAAAGAAGAGATCATGGGAATTGGAGATCAGGAAAATGATTTATCTTTAGTTGAGAATGCTGGCTTTGGAGTGGCTATGGAAAATGCAATAGACCGCGTAAAAGAAGCAGCTGATTTTATAACTCAATCAAATGATCATCATGGAGTAGCACAAGCTCTTTATAAATTTGTATTAAATGATCATTCACCTCTTGATTAAACAGTTAAGCCCTTAATTTAAATTAAAAAGGTTCTATGGTACAATTTAGTAGAGACTATTACAAAAGTATAGAAAAGAGGTTGACCTGATTGAGTTTATTTGATCGAATTAAATCAGTTTTCACTGAAGAAGAACAACAACAAGAAAATAAAGTTGAACAACAAGAATTGTCCACTTATGAAGAGGGGTTAGAAAAACCTCGTAAATCATTCACACGTCGTTTCAAAGAAATGATGGCTAATTTCCGTTATGAAGATGAGGAATTTTTTGAAGAGTTAGAAGACCTTCTTATTGAATCAGACGTTGGGTTTGAAGCAACGATGGAAATTTCTGATAAGATGCGTTATGAAGCTAAAGTTGAAAATATTCGAACCGTAGAAGATGCTGAACGTGTTTTGGTTAAGACAATGATTGAGATGTACGAAGAAACTAACCCTGACTACATTGAGTTTAACAAAAACCCAAATGGCTTAACTGTTCTTTTATTTGTGGGAGTAAATGGTGTAGGAAAAACAACCACCATCGCTAAATTAGCTCATCAACTTATAGAAGAAGGAAACTCTGTTATGTTGGCTGCAGGAGATACCTTTCGAGCAGGAGCCATTCAACAGCTTGAAGTTTGGGGAGACAGAGTAGGTGCAGAGGTTGTTTCAACAGTACAAGGTGGAGATCCTTCGGCAGTCGTATTTGATGCTTTAAAACAAGCAGAAGAAAAAAATATAGATTATCTCCTTGTAGATACTGCTGGACGTTTACAGAATAAGAAAAATTTGATGGATGAACTAGCAAAAATGAATCGTGTGATTGAGCGAGAAATTCCAGATGCACCTCATGAAACATTATTGGTTTTGGATGCAACCACTGGTCAAAACGCTTTAAATCAAGCAAAACAATTCCGTGAAGTCACAAATATTACGGGAATCGCCTTAACCAAAATGGATGGGACAGCAAAAGGTGGAATAGTTCTAGCAATCGGTAAAGAGCTGAATATTCCTGTTAAATTTGTTGGCCTAGGCGAGTCAATGAATGATCTTCATGAATTTAGTTCAGAGAAATTTGCTTATGGTCTATTTAAAGATTTAGTCAGTTAGAAGAAAAAAGAAATCAGGATAATAATGGAATTAGAAAAAACATTAAAAATGAATCAATTATTTTCTTTTTATGGTGAGTTACTAACTTCAAAACAAAAACAATATATGTCAGATTATTACGAAGAAGATTATACATTGGCTGAAATTGCTGATAATTACGGAGTAAGTAGGCAAGCAGTTTATGATAGCCTTCGACGTACAGAAGATATGTTACTTGATTATGAAAATAAACTTCATTTAGTGAAAGAATTCGAACGTCGAAGTGAAGTGCTAAATAGTATAAAAGAATATCTTGAAAAAAATTACAAAGAAGATGAGCAATTAAATAAACTCATTAAAGATATAATTCAAGATTCAAACAGAGAGGAGAACTAACTCGAATGGCCTTTGAAGGTTTAACAGGACGTTTGCAAGATGCCTTTTCATCTTTACGTAAAAAAGGAAAGGTTTCAGAGCAAGATGTTCAAGACGCGATGCGTCAGGTCCGTTTAGCTTTACTAGAAGCGGACGTAAACTATAAAGTAGTAAGAGAATTTGTTAATAATGTTCGAGAGAAAGCGATAGGAGAAGAGGTACTTGAAAGTCTTAACGGAGGACAGCAAGTTGTAAAGATTGTTTACGATGAGCTTTCTGAGTTAATGGGTGGAGAGCAAGAAGAAGTGGTTACTTCTGATATTCCACCGACCGTTTATATGATGACAGGTTTACAAGGTGCTGGTAAAACAACAACGGCTGGTAAACTTGCAAACTTTTTAAGAAAAAATAGAAAGATGAAACCTATGCTGATTGCAGCGGATGTTTATCGTCCGGCGGCAATCGACCAGTTACAAACGATTGGTGAACAGCTAAATATTCCTGTTTTTACGATGGGAGACCAAGTAAGTCCGGTAGAAATTGCAAAAAAAGGGGTAGAAGAAGCCAAAGCGCAAAATCGTGACCTTGTCATTATTGATACAGCCGGACGTTTACACATTGATGAAGTTTTAATGACCGAATTGAAAGAAATAAAAACTGCCGTAGATCCTGAAGAAATTTTCTTAGTCGTTGATGCAATGACGGGGCAGGATGCAGTAAATGTTGCGGATTCATTCAATAGTCAATTAGATATTTCCAGTGTAATTTTAACTAAATTAGACGGAGATACACGTGGTGGAGCAGCTCTATCTATTCGAAAAGTTACTGGTAAACCGATTAAGTTTACAGGTACTGGAGAAAAATTAGATGCTTTAGAACCATTTTATCCAGATCGAATGGCTAATCGTATTTTGGGTATGGGAGATTTACTCACTTTAATTGAACGTGCTCAAGAAGAAGTTGATGAGAAGAGAGCGGAAGAACTTGCTCAAAAGATGGCAGAAAACCGTTATGATTTTAATGATTTCATTGAACAGATGGATCAAATGCGTAATATGGGGCCTTTAGATGACTTATTAAAAATGATTCCAGGTGTCGGGAATATTCCGGGTATGGACGAATTTGAAATGGATGAAAAAGAACTAGATTATATGAAAGCAATTGTTATGTCCATGACGCCTGCTGAACGAGAAAATCCTGATTTATTAAATCAAAGTCGTCGTCGTCGAGTAGCAGCAGGATCAGCACGATCACTAAATGAAGTAAACCGTTTAATTAAACAATTCAAACAAACTCGAGAAATGATGTCAGGCATATCTGGTGGTAAAATGCCTAAAGGTTTAGATAAAATGTTTGGTGGAAAAAAAGGTTTCGGTGGTGGCGGAAATCCACTACAAGGATTGGGCGGAGGAGTTCCCAGACCACATAAAAAACGTAAAAAACGTAAAAAGATAAAACGTAGAAAATAAGATTTTAAAAGGGTATCTCACGAAAGATGATACTCTTTTTTCTTGTAAAGAAAAAAAGCTTTACATGTTTCTTTGTCCATGTTATTATAGTTTTTGTGAGTTAGAACAAGTCAAGTAGATATACTTAACAAGTAATTCTAAACTCTGTTTAATCGATAACTGAATAGCGATTAAATAAATATTAGGAGGAAATAGAAATGGCAGTAAAAATTCGTTTAAAAAGAATGGGATCTAAAAAACGTCCATTTTACCGTGTAGTAGTTGCTGATTCTCGTGCACCAATTTCTGGTCGCATTATCGAATCTATCGGAACATACAATCCAATTGCAGAACCAAAAGAAGTTGAGATTGATGACGAACTCGCTTTAAAATGGATGCATGAAGGTGCAAAACCATCTGATACGGTTCGTAAATTATTTTCTGACCGTGGTTTAATGGAAAAATTCCATAACGAAAAATTAGAAAATAAAAAAAATAAATAATTTTTAGTTATGAATAATTGAAAAATGACTAAATAGTTATTTTTCAAAATATAAGGATGAGAATATGACAGACCAAGAAATGAGAAATTTGATTACGACCATTGTCACTGCACTTCTTAGTCATCCCGAAGAGTTGAAGTTAGAACTTCAAGAAACAGATGATTTTCATGAATATTTATTATCTGTTCATCCGGATGATGTTGGACGTGTGATTGGTAAACGCGGACGTATTGCAAAAGCAATTCGTTCAATTGTTTATAGTGTCCAATATGATGGACCAAAACGTGTCCGTTTAACAATTGTCGACTAAGCTCGTCCGTAACGATAGCTTTCTAGATATCTTTTATTAGATATTTTAGAAGGCTATTTTTTTTATTTAAAAAATTCATATAACGATGTTTTAGTTTGACTTCATTAAAAGTTTAGCCTATACTAAAAATTGTTAAAAGATACCTTTTAAAACAGATAAAATAAAAATTGTTTAAAAATAGGAGATGAAAGAATACTATGTTAGAAATTAAAAATCTCTCCGTGACTTACCCAAATAACGTAAAAGCATTAGAAGATGTAACAGTTTCTATTCCATCTGGAAAATTGGTGGGCGTTATCGGGCCAAATGGAGCAGGCAAGTCAACCTTGTTAAAAGGTGCATTGGGAATGGTTAATCGTTCGGGAAGTGTTACTTTCGAGGGAAAATCGATTAAAGAAATCCAACGAGAAATTGCTTATGTGGAACAAAAAGGAAACTTAGATATGGATTTCCCTATTACTGTTTTACAGTGTGTTTTACTTGGAACTTTTCCTAAATTAGGCTGGTTTAGTCGTCCAGGTAAACAAGAAAAAGAAATTTCGATGGATGCACTAAAACGAGTGGGCATGGAAGAATTTGCAGATCGTCAAATTAGTGAACTTTCTGGTGGTCAATTTCAACGCGTATTACTTGCAAGAACACTCGCCCAAGATGCTACTTTAATCTTTTTAGATGAGCCTTTTGTAGGAATTGATATTAAAAGTGAAGGAATTATTATGGAGCAATTATTCAAGTTGCGTGATCAAGGAAAAACCATTTTAATTGTTCACCATGATTTAACAAAAGTTGGAAAGTATTTTGATGGGCTAATTTTATTAGATAAACGCTTAGTTGCTAGTGGTGAAGTGGATGAAATTATGACTCATGAAAACTTAGCTAAAGTATTTGGTGAAGGTGCCTTCACAGATATAGGAGGTAAATAAGGATGTTTGGACAATTTTTGAGTGATTTAATGAATTATGCATTTTTACAAAATGCATTAATAACTTCAATTATTGTAGGAGTTACTTGTGGAGTTATTGGTAGTTTTGTTACTTTAAAAGGAATGTCTTTAATGGGAGATGCGATCTCTCATGCAGTACTTCCTGGAGTGGCTATTTCTTATATGCTAGGAATCAATTTCTTCTACGGAGCCGTAGTTTCAGGTTTGCTAACGGCATTAGGTATTAATTATGTTGATCAAAAAAGCCGAATTAAATCAGATTCAGCAATCGGTATCGTATTTTCAGCTTTTTTTGCTTTAGGGGTCATCCTTATGGGAAAAGCTCAAAGTGCTATTGATCTAACTTCAATTTTATTTGGGAATGTATTGACGGTAAGTAATACGGATCGATACATTACAATGGTTGTCGGTTTACTTGTTATTTTAGTAGTTTTTTTATTCTATAAAGAATTATTTATTACAACCTTTGATCCTACAATGGCCAAAGCGTATGGCCTTCCAGTAGAAAAGATTAATTATGGAATTATGATTTTATTAACTTTAGTTTCTGTAGCATCTTTACAAACAGTTGGAGTAATACTAGTTGTTGCTTTATTAATCACACCTGCCTCTACAGCTTATCTATTAACTAGTAGTTTGACTAAAATGATTGGTTTAAGTGCTTTAATAGGAGCTATTTCAGCTACAGCTGGATTATATTTTAGTTTTTCATATAATCTACCATCTGGAGCAGTCATTGTGTTAGTTGCTGCTTTCTTGTTTGTTTTATCTTTACTATTTTCTCCTAAACAAGGACTTGTATGGCAAAAAATAAAGTACAAAAATAGTTAATTCTTTTCAAAAGGAGATAGATTCATGAATAAGATGAAAAAATCAAAGTTTTTTAGATTCTTTGCATTTAGTATAATCGCCTTACTTCTTGTAGCTTGCGGAAATGACGAGGATGACACAATAGAAAATGAAGAAGGTGTCTTAAATGTAGTCAGCACCTTTTCAATTTTGAGTGATATGGTTGAAGAAATTGGCGGAGATTATGTTCATGTACATAATCTAGTTCCAATTGGTACAGATCCTCATGATTATGAACCCCTCCCAGAAGATATTAAAGCAGCTACAGACGCGGATGTGCTTTTTTATAATGGTTTGAACCTAGAGGGGGGAGAGAGGGGTTGGTTTTTTAGACTAGTTAACTCTGTTAACCAATCTGAAGATAATGTTTATAAAGCTACCCAAGGCATTGAACCAATGTATTTGGCGGATGAAGAAGGAAATCAAGAAGTAAACCCACATGCTTTCATCTCACCAAAAGTCGGAATACAAATGACTAAAAATATTCGAGATGCCTTAATTGAAAGTATGCCGGAACAAACAGATTATTTTCAAAAACAAGCGGATGAATATTTAAGTCAATTGGAAAAAATTGATCAAGACTATACTGAAAAAATTGGCGAAATTCCAGAAGAAGATCGAATATTTATTGCGAGTGAACAAGCTTTTCAATATATGACTGCTGAATATGGTTTAAAAGAAGGCTATATCTGGGCGATAGATACCGATGAAAATGGAACACCTGATCAAATTAAAAGTACAATAGACTTTGTAAGAGAGAATCAACCAAATGTTTTATTTGTAGAATCAAATGTTGATAGAAGACCTATGCAGACTGTTTCTAGTGATACGGATGTAGAAATATATGACCGTCCAATTTATTCAGATGAGATTGGTAAACCTGGTGAAGAGGGCGATACGTATATTAAATATTTAGAATACAATTTAGATGTTATTTATCATGGCTTAAAAAAATAAAATCAAAAATAAATTTATAGAAAAGATCTACAGAATTTCATGAATTGTGTAGATCTTTTTTGTATAATAGATCAGACTAAACAAATATTTAGAAATATATTTTATAAAGTAGGAGAAAAATATGACCACTTATTTAAATGTAGGAAAAATTGTTAATACACATGGGATTAAAGGGGAAGTTCGTGTTCAATCCATTACAGAACATCCAGAAGAACGTTATCGGGTCGGTTCAAAATTGGTGATTGAAATAAATAAAAATGAACAACTTCCAGTAACCGTGCGTTCACATCGTGTGCATAAAAACTTTGATCTTTTAACTTTTGAAGAGTTTTCTTCTATTAATGATGTAGAAAAATTTAAAAATAAAATGCTACAAATCGATGAGAAATTACTTCCGGAATTAAAAGCAGGCATTTATTATGAAAGTGATATTATTGACTCAAAAGTATTTGATGAGGAAAATAATGAAATTGGGCGTTTAAAAGAAATTCTATTTATGCCGGCTAACGATGTTTGGGTGGTTCAGCGTCCGAATAAAAAAGATTTATTATTGCCTTTTATTGAGTCTGTTGTATTAAAAGTAGATACGCAAAATAAAGAAATTATTGTTCGTGTTTTAGAGGGGTTAGATAGTGATGAAGATTGATATTTTAACACTTTTTCCTGAAATGTTTGAGAGTCCTTTTAATTATTCAATGGTTAAGCGAGCTCTTGATGGAGACCAGGTGGAGATTCAACCCATAAACTTTCGAAAATATGGAGTAGGAAAGCATCAAATGGTCGACGATACGCCTTATGGTGGTGGAGCAGGGATGTTATTAAAACCGGAGCCCATTTTTGAAGCAATAGAGGAAATAGAAAAACAAGCTCCCACTAGTAAAAAAAGAATTGTTTTAATGGATCCAGCTGGGAAACCTTTTAATCAAGCAATGGCAGAGGATTTTTCAAAAGAAGAGCATCTCGTTTTCATTTGTGGTCATTATGAAGGTTATGATGAACGTATTCGAACACTAGTAACCGATGAAGTATCTTTGGGGGATTACGTCCTAACAGGTGGAGAATTAGCAGCTATGGTTATGATTGATGCTACTGTGCGTTTATTACCTGGAGTAGTAGGAAATGAAGCGTCTGTCATTGAGGATTCTCACTCCACGGGGCTTCTTGAACATCCGCATTATACTCGCCCAGCTGTTTATAAAGGAATGAAAGTACCGGATGTACTAACAAGTGGTCATCATGAAAAAATCGAAGAGTGGCGACATAAAGAATCTCTTCGAAGAACTTTTAAACGTCGTCCTGATTTAATTGAAGCAATGGAACTAACAACTAAAGAACAAGAATGGTTAGATGAATTTTAACTAAATAATTAATATAAACCCTCTAATTTACGGATTAGAGGTTTATTTTTAATATTGAAAAGAGTGTTGAAGTAAACAATTCAGATGTTTTAATCCGATGAAAAAAGATAGAACATGTGTTAAAATATGAATAATACAAATGAAAAATGGAAGGTAAGTTTATGACAAATTCAGAAAAAGTAATTCAAGCGATTCAGTCTGGAAATTTAGAACAAGTAGATGAATGGCTACAACTAGCTTTAGATGAAGATGATGAGGAAACGCTTTATCTACTTGGAAACTCTCTATTCCAACTTGGCTTTTTAGAAGAGACAAAGAAAGTTTACAATCATTTAATAGATATTAATCCGCAAGATGATGAGCTGAAAATTTACTTGGCTGAAATAGAAATTGAAAATGGAAATGAGCTAGAAGCTCTTGAATTGCTTCATTCCATTGAAAATACTAGCTCCTCATACACACAATCTTTACTCGTACAAGCCGATTATTATCATTTAAATGGTCTACCAGAAGTAAGTATTCAAAAATTAAAAGAAGCTGAGGAACTGACCCCAAAAGAACCTGTGATTAAATTTGCACTCGCTGAAGTTTATTTTACAACGGCTGAATATCAATTAGCTGCAAACGATTATGAGTTATTAATAGAGGAAGGATTTGAAGAAATTGCAGGCACATTAATCAATGCTCGTTTAGGAAATGCTTATCTGATGTTGGGAAATTATGAAAAAGCTATCGAAAATTTAAACGAAGCTTTATCATTTAAAGATGATCCAGAAGTTTATTACCAGTTAGGTTTTGCTTATATTCAAAAAGAAGAGTTTTATCAAGCGATTGATACGCTAAAACAGGCAAAAGATATAGACCCTAGTTTAATTTCAGTTTATATTCTTTTAGGCGAAGCTTATGAGCAACTCAATGACTTAGAAAAATCGCTGCAAACAATTGAAGAAGGCCTTACGATTAATGAGATTAATATTGAGCTATATTTAAAAGCAGCAGAGTACGCTGAAAAACTAGATGATAATGTAAAAGCAACTCATTTCTATCAAGAAGCTTTATCCATTGAACCCGAAAATGAACGAGTTATATTAAGATATGCTAAATTTTTAAATTATTTAGCTCAATATGATGAAGTGATTGAACTGTTTAAAAACTCTCCAGAATCTGTTCGACAATTACCGGAAGCCTCATGGTTGTTAGCGACCACAAATAATGAACTCGATCACTATAATCAGGCCCGTGATTACTTTAACCAAGCTTATAATGATTTAAATGATGACTTAGACTTTTTAAAAGACTATGCGTTTTTCCTACGAGAAGATGGTCAAAGAGAAAAGATGCATGAAATTTTAGAAAGAATCACAAATATAAATCCAGAATATGATGAAGAGATTGCCTCTTTGATAGATGAAGATTTATACTAATAATGCCTTGATGGGTGAGAGGTGAGAACATGAATACATCCATTACAAACGAAAAGAAAAAAGACTTTTTGAAATGGTTTACGAAGAACCACACATTGAACCGCCGAGAATCACTTTGGATTTTAGATTATTTATATAACCATGATATTATGTTAGAGAAAACACATTTTATAGAATCGGCTGATCAATCCCCACGAGGAATCTATATGTCTGCAAAAGATAATCATCATCCCACTTTTCGGTTCTATAAAAACGGCCATACATTTAAAGATGCTATGCAGGCTTTTCATGAAATTCGATTAAATTGGAGTTCACAATTGTATCTTGAAATAGATTTTGAAAATGCTTGGCAAACACCTGAATATCTAGCTGTTTTAGAAGACAATCCCTATGCTCGCTGGAACGATAATATTCCAAAAGAGCTTATGGAACAAATGGATGAAGCATTAACGTACGAAACGTTGTTGATCGCTCGTCATGAATTACTTGATAAAATTGATGAAAGCTTAATCGAAGGACAAAAAGAAAGTTTTACAGATCTTACAGAAATTTTAAAAGAAATAGAAAGAAAAATTGATCAATCAATTGTATAATTCTTTTTAAAAGAGTAAATGAGAGGATTTTGCTTGTGGAAATGGAAGAAATGCAAAAAATCGTTGATGACTATATTTGTCAATTCAAAGTAGGATATTTCTCACCATTAGCATTGATGGCTCGAGTGACTGAAGAAGTTGGAGAACTTGCTCGAGAAATTAACCATTATTATGGAGAGAAACAAAAGAAAAGTTCTGAAGATGAAAAAGAAATTGCTGAAGAACTAGCAGACGTATTATTTATTGTGATTACAATGGCAAATTCTTTAGATATTGACTTAACGGAAGCATTTAAACAAACAATGGAAAAATTTGAAACACGAGATAAATATCGTTTTGAACGAGTCGATGAAAAAACATCTGAATAAAAGGTTGTATTAAAATGGAAAACAAAATAGTGATTGATGGAATATTTAAAGAATCTGTACCTATCTTAACTAAAATTATAGATGCAGGTTTCGAAGCTTATTTTGTAGGGGGAAGTGTTCGAGATTATTTATTAAATCATGAAGTAAATGATGTAGATATCGCAACGAGTGCACTTCCTTACGAAATCAAGAAAATTTTTAGTCGAACGGTAGATGTCGGCATTGAGCATGGAACAGTGCTTGTGTTATACAATAATGAAAGTTACGAAATTACAACCTTTCGAACCGAATCTACGTATAAAGATTTTAGACGTCCTGATTCGGTTACTTTTGTGCGCTCATTAAGAGAAGATCTTCGAAGAAGAGACTTTACAATGAATGCTATTGCAGTAGATACAAATGGATATATTTTTGATCCCTATCAAGGAATGAAAGATTTAAAATTAGGCGTTATCCGAGCGGTAGGGAATCCTCATGAAAGATTTCAAGAAGATGCTTTGCGAATGATGCGTGCGGTGCGTTTTGCTGCACAACTTGATTTTGAAATTGAAAAAGAAACTCAACTTTCAATAGGAGAGAATGCAGCTTTACTAGAAAACATTGCCGTTGAGCGGATTCAAATTGAATTTGAAAAATTATTAATGAGTTCCTGGCGTTCAAAAGGGTTACAAGCAATGATTCAATCTCAGCTTTTTAAGTATTGTCCTGAATTGGCCGATAAAAAAGAAGCTCTTCATTCATTAATCTCCGATCAAATTTCTTTTGAGCGTGCAGAAGCAGCATGGGCTTTTTTATTGTATAAAATAGAGACCCATTCTTTGAATAAAAATTTCAACCCCCATTATTTTTTGAAAAAATGGAAATTATCGAATAAGAAGATTCAAAATACTTTAACGTTATATTATGGTTTAAAGACTCGTGTTGAAAATCAGGAATTAAATCCATGGAATATATTCAATCTAGGAAAAGATGCAGCTTTGGGTATTGAATCATTAGTGTCTCATTTAGACCAAGAGTCAAAGCATGATCAAGTTAAACGTATTTACGATAATCTGCCGATTTATAAAAAAGAAGAGCTAGCACTTAATGGACATGATTTGATGAAAAAAACAACAAAAAAACCTGGAAAATGGATAAGTGAAGCCTTAGAGTCAGCGTTAAAAGCCGTTGTTTATAAAGAAATTCCAAACGAAAAAGAAAGCATTTTAAATTGGTTAGATACAGAAAATAAAATTCCCTACGTAAACGATAGAAAATCATTAGAATGAAAAGAGGTGTAATTTTTTGCGACCTGAACAAATATATGCAATTGTAGACATAGAGGCTACTGGAGGAAGTGTAGGAGCAAATGAGCGAATTATTCAATTTGCTTGTGTTTTGCTACAAAATGGTGAAGTGATTCATACCTTTGAAACGTATGTAAATCCAGGAAGAAATATTCCACATAATATTAAACAGTTAACAGGCATATCAAATAAAGATGTTAGAAGAGCGCCTTATTTTGAAGAAGTTGCACCTATCATCGTCCATTTACTAGAGGATACGGTTTTTGTCGCTCATAACGTAGGCTTTGATTTTCGTTTTTTAAATGAACAATTGTATCTTCATGACTTTCCAACACTGAATATTCCAGCGATTGATACGGTCGAATTAACACAAATAATTTATCCAACTTTAGATAGTTTTCAATTGGAAGATATTGCTGCTTCACTAGGATATGATTTGTTGGACGCTCATGATGCTTTAGCGGATGCGAATGCTACTGTGTATATCTTCAAAGAATTATTTAAAAAAGCAACAACTCTTCCCTTAGTGACTTTAGAAAAATTGAAAGATCTTTCACCTAGTACAACTCATGAAACATCTCTATTTTTTAAGGAAGCATTAAATTATGCCAAGAACTTAAAAGCTCAATTGGCGGATGATTTAGTTGTGGTGAATCAGATTGCGTTGAAAAATCCTGATTATCTAAAAACTGTTGTAAATCATCCAAAAAAACTGAACTATCCTACTTTGAAAACAGAAAAAGAAGAGTATTTATATCCAGATTATTCTTATAGAAAAGATCAAGCAGAGATGATGGATCTGATTTATAACTATTTAAATTCAGATGTATCTTTAGAAAAATTAGCCATTGAAGTCCCACCGGGAGTAGGAAAGTCTTTAGGGTATTTATTTCCAGCGGCTTTTATTGCGACACCAAAAAGTCCAATAGTCATTAGTACATATACGACTGTATTACAAAATCAGTTATTCAATGAGAGCCTCCCAATGATAGAAAAGATGTTTAACCGAAATATAAAAAAAACATTGATAAAGAGTAGTGAACATTATTTATCTTTAAGTGTGTTTGAACGTTGGCTAAAACAAATCACTGCAGAAAATTCAGAAGCCTACTTATGTATGCGTATTTTAGTATGGCTAACAGAAACAACAACAGGAGATTTATCAGAAATAAATGCTGGAAGTCATTTAGACTTGGTCTTTTGGCATGAAATACGAGCCACTAAGAATCAATATACAGATGATCATTGGAAAGACTATGATTTTTATGAACGGATTAAAGAAGCAATTAAAGATAGTGAAATCATTATTACAAATCATCATTTTCTCGCTTATGATTGGAAGAGCGATGAGCCTGTTCTTACGAATTTAGAGAATTTAATAATTGATGAAGCTCATCATTTTTCTGATGTAGCGACTCAAAGCAATACAATTTCATTAAAGGGAACTGAAATAACTACGTATTTAGAAAAAATGGGTTCCTTAGCAAATGAAACAGGTATTTTTAAGTTTATTTATTATTTAAGTGAGCAAAATATTATTAAAAAATATGATATGCAAATTCTTGCTCGAACAACGAGTGTCTTAAATGAAACATGGAATAATCTCTATGAGGAAATAATCTTATACTTTAGTCAGCAAGATTTAATGCAAAGAAAAGATTCAAATTATATTGAAGATGAATATGAGTTAGACTTCTTAACTCTTAAGCAGAAGAAATGGCGTAAAAATATTTTATATAATACGGAAGAGTTTATATTAACTAGTCAAAAAATTATTAAACAAGCGTATGAGTCTTTTGATAAGTTGTCAGTTGAATATCAATTATTATATATTGAGTTAGTGAATTTAACGGGTTATATTAAAGATTGGTATCATCGATTGCAACACACGCTTACTTTTGATAAAGATTCACCCAAACCCTTACGATGGGTAAGCTTTCTACCGGATGATAAAGAGCACACTTTTCAATTACATGTTTTAAAATGGGGAGAAAATAATTCATTGGTTGACTATCTTGCTACCCATTCAAAAGTTGTCTTTACTAGTAGTACTTTGTCCTTTCAGGATTCAGAACAATATTTTTCGGGGCAATTAAAGAATCTACCAATGAAATTTCATCAACTTAAAGGTCCCTATGATTATGGCAAACAAGTTAAGTTGATGTTACCAGAGCAGCGAATTCATCCAAAAGAAATTCAACCAAGTGAATATCCAAAGCAGTTGGCTGATAGTATTCGTCAAATTTTAAAAGGAGTAAAGGTCAATACAATTATCCTTTTCCGATCTTTAACCATTCTTAAAGAAGTTTATGAAATCCTTATTGAAGATAAACAATTGATGGATTATTTATTTTTAGCTCAGTCTATATCTGGAACTCGAAATCGGATTTTGAAAAATTTTAAAAGAAATAAACCTGCTGTTATTTTAGGTGCAGATAGCTTTTTTGAGGGGATTGACTTACCAGATGAAGAATTAGAACTTGTTATTTTGACTAGATTACCCTTTCCATCACCGAATACACCATTAACACGCTCAAAAATTGGTTATTTAAAACAGCAAGGAATTCATCCGTTTATGGGAGAACTTTTACCTCAAGCGATCTTAAAATATAAACAAGCTTTCGGCCGTTTAATTCGTAATGAAACGGATCATGGAGTTATGATCGTGTTGGATGAGCGAATACTATCTGCTAGTTATTCAAAGATTTTTATCGAGGCTTTACCACAAGGTGTTCCTATGGAAATATATCCAAATGAGCAATTAGGAAAAGAAATTCAAAAATTTCTTAATAATTAGTTTCTTAAATAACGCATTTTACGGATAAAATGATCAGAACAGTTATTTAAATTAATCCAATAGTTTGCTATAATAAATAAGTTGAATTTTAAGGGAAGGGATGGGGCATGTGAATAAAAAATTAGGTATAGCTTTAATTTCTATGCTGCTTTTTATTATTGGTGTTAGTAGTTTACTTACTCATTCCTTGTCGCCATATAAACAAGCAAGGGCTGAAACCATTGAATTAGCACAAAGAAGAGCAGACTTAGCCAAAGCTGAAGATTTTTATTGGTATAATGGGGACGAAACATTTTTTACGGTTACTGGCACAAATAAAGACGGTTCATCGATTGTTGTGATTGTTCAACAAGATGGAGGTGCGATTGAAGTCTTTAACCAAGATGAGATTGTAACAGAGCATGAAGTTGTTGTTGCAACAAATAATCGAGAAAATCCTAAAAAAGTCCTTGAAGCGAGAATTGGTGTGCAAAATGACCAACCTGTTTGGGAGGTAAGTTTTCAATTAGAAAATGATCAAACCGGATATTCTTATTTCTCTCTGACTTCAGGAGAGTGGCTTCAAACCATTAAAAATATTTAATCATCAAAATAAAGAAAAAGATAGGGGTTAACCATATAATGGAACAAATTTCAATTATTGATTCAAAGCATCACGTTGATCAAGAAGTACAAATTAAAGGTTGGGTAGCAAATAAACGTTCAAGTGGAAAAATTGCTTTCTTGGAACTTCGAGATGGCTCCGCTTTTTTTCAAGGCGTTGTTTTGAAAAATGAAGTGGGTGAAGAGTTATTTAATCAAGCTATTCATCTAAACCAAGAAACTTCTGTGCTCATTACAGGAACGATTCAGGAAGATACAAGATCAAAATTTGGTTATGAAATTCATGTGACAGGTTTGAAAATACTTGGAACATCAGAAGATTATCCGATTACACCTAAAGAACATGGAACTGATTTTTTAATGGATCATCGTCATTTATGGCTACGCTCTTCAAAACAACACGCAATTATGTTGGTTAGAAATGAATTAATTCGTGCAACCTATGAATTTTTTAATAACAAAGGATTTGTAAATATTGATTCACCTATTTTGACAGCTGTTGCCGGAGAGAATACAACGGATTTATTTCATATTGATTATTTTGATGAAGATGCTTATTTAGCGCAAACAGGTCAATTACATGCAGAAGCTGCTGCCATGGCTTTTGGGAAAGTCTTTACCTTTGGACCAACATTCAGAGCGGAAAAATCTAAAACTCGTCGTCATTTAACAGAGTTTTGGATGGTTGAACCGGAAATGGCTTTTGTACATCAAGAAGAATCCTTGAAGATTCAAGAAGAATATGTTGCTTATTTAGTCCAAAGTGTTCTTGATAATTGTAGCTATGCTTTAGATGTATTGGATCGAGACCGTGAAGTACTAGAAAACTATACAAAATTACCTTATCCACGAATCTCTTATGATGAAGCTATTGAACTATTACAAAAGAATGATTTCGATGTTGAGTGGGGCGCTGATTTTGGTTCTCCAGAAGAAACGTTTATTGCGAACCAATATGACCAACCCGTTTTTATCGTAAATTATCCAAAAGAAATTAAGCCTTTTTATATGCCTACTCATCCGGAACGAGAAGACATTGTATTATGTGCCGATTTAATTGCACCAGAAGGATATGGTGAAATTATTGGAGGTTCTGAACGTGAGTCAGATTATGAGACATTGCGCCAAAATATTATTGATTTTGGATTAGACGTTAAGGATTATGAGTGGTACTTAGATTTACGACGTTATGGTTCAGTTTCAACTTCTGGATTTGGTTTAGGGTTAGAACGTGCAGTAACCTGGATTACAGGAACTAAACATATTCGAGAATCTATTCCATTTCCACGATTACTAAACCGATTAAAACCTTAATAAAATCAAATAAAATAAAAATTAAAAGACACCTTATTTTATTAGGGTGTCTTTGTAAATTGAGAGCTAGATACTATAAATAAAATTTAAAAGAAAGTAGAGTGTCATTGATGAAAAATGAACTTACGTTAGATTGGATTAGTGCAGGTCAGACAGTATTGCCGACACTCTTATTAAGATATTATCGAAGATTAGATTTATCAAATGATGAGTTGGTTTTGATTTTACAAATAAAGTCTTATATGGATCAAGGGAATTATTTTCCTAAAATGGAAGAGATTGCCCGAAATATGAATATGACGGAACAAAATGTTTTTAAGGCGGTTCATCAATTAATTCAAAAGAAAGTATTAACGATTGAAACAACAAATGATGAACAAGGGATGAGTCAAGATGCTTATTCATTAAATATGTTATGGGAAAGAATCATTATTTTAATGAAACAAGAAAAATCAGATGACGCCATTGAAAAAGAGGAGACAGATGAGAAAAATCTTTATTCAATGTTTGAATCTGAATTTGGTCGTCCTTTATCCCCAATTGAAATAGAAACATTAGTTGCTTGGATAGAAAACGATAAATATTCACCTGAACTTATTCAATTAGCTTTAAGAGAAGCTGTCCTCAGTCAAGCTTATAACTTTAAATATATCGATCGAATTTTATTAAACTGGGAAAAGAAAAACATTCGTACCAAAGAACAAGTAGAAAAAGAAATTCAAAGGTATCGAAATCTTTCTAAAACAAATGATTTTAAAGATGAGGAGCAAAAGGATTTTGGCCCAGTTCCTATGATTAATTGGTTAAAAGATGATAAAGACAATAATTAGAATTTGAGGTAGATATTTTGGTTAAAGAAAAGAAAAAATTATTAAATGCAGCTGAAACAACGAAAATCATTGAAGCGATGGGGCGAATATTTCCAGAAGCTAAAGCAGAGTTAAATCATAAAAATGCGTTTGAATTATTGATTGCGGTTATTTTAAGTGCTCAAACGACAGATGTTGGTGTAAATAAAGCAACACCCAAACTTTTTGAAGCGTATCCTACTCCAGAACTTATGATGAAAGCAGATCTTCAAGACATCGAAGACAAGATTAAAACAATTGGTTTGTATAGAAATAAAGCAAAATTTATAAAAAATACGGCAGCCAAACTTGTTGAAGAATTTAACGGAGAAGTGCCTATGAATCGTAAGGATTTAGAAAGTTTACCAGGAGTCGGACGAAAAACATCCAATGTTGTTATGAGTGTTGCATTTAATGAACCAGCTATTGCGGTAGATACACACGTTGAGCGAATTGCTAAAAAGTTCAAAATGGTCGATGAAAATGCCTCTGTAATACAAGTTGAAAAAACATTAATGGAGAAATTGCCAAAAGAAATGTGGTCAATCGCCCATCATCGATTAATTTTCTTTGGACGTTATCAATGTCCTGCCAGAAAACATAATCACGAAGAGTGTATTGCATTGATTGAAAAAAATATGGAATAAAAAATAAGCTCTATCCATTATGGATATGAGCTTATTTTTAATAGGCATAGTATTTCAGTAAATTGATTTTAAAAAAGACAATTTATCTATTCAAATTCAATCAGCAAATCATTCCCTTTGACCTGTTCTTGTTCATTAACAAAAACTTTTTTTACAATTCCGTCAATAGGGGCTTGAATGGCTGATTCCATTTTCATCGCTTCTGTGACAATAAGCGTATCATTTTGATTGACTTGGTCTCCTGGTTTTACAGAAATGCTAACTACTGTTCCTGGCATTTGTGCCCCCACTTGTTTAGGATTTGCTTTATCTGCTTTTTGACGAACCATAACTGTACCTTCAACATTTCGATCTTGCACTTCAACTTCTTGGGGGAGGCCATTTAAGTCAAAGTAAACAGTTCGCAAGCCACCTTCTCTCAGCGGACCTACACTGGTTAATTCGATTAATAGTGATTTTCCTGGTTCAATTTCTATCATGATTTTTTCGTTTGGTTCCAAACCATAAAAGAAACTTGGTGTGTCAATCACTTGTATTTTATTATATTCTTCATAAAATCGAAGATAGTCTTTATAAACTTTAGGATACAAAGCATAACTGAGAAGTACTTGATCATCAATATCTCTTTTTGGCAAGATTTGCTCTAATTCTTTCCTAGCTTTTTCAAAATTAAAAGGTTCTATATGATTGCCTGGTCGATCGGTAATAAAATCGCGTCCTTTTAAGACAACCTTTTGTAAGTTTTTATCCATTCCGCCTACTGGTTGACCAATTTGTCCTTGGAAAAATGAAATAACAGATTCTGGAAAATCCAATGTCATTCCATCTTCAATAATATCTTTTTCATCTAAGTCATTTTGAACCATGAAGAGTGCCATATCTCCAACAATTTTTGAGGAAGGAGTGACTTTAACAATATCACCGAATAATAAATTAACGCGGCGATACATTTCTAACACTTCATCAAAACGATTGCCTAATCCTAATGATTTAGCTTGGGCTCGTAAGTTACTATATTGACCTCCAGGTATTTCATAATCATAAACTTCAGTAAATGATGTCTTTAAATCCGTCTCAAATGGGGCATAGTATTGGCGAGTAGCTTTCCAATAATCAGCCATTTTGTTATTCGCTTCTAGATCGACCTCAACCGTGCGTTCTGTCCCTTGGCGAATGTAATACAAAGCATTGGCATCTGGTTGTGCATTTTGACCAGCTAAAGCAGCATTTGCGGTGTCTACAACATCTACTCCAGCATCGATCGCTCGAGAGTATGTTGAAAGAGCATTTCCACTGGTATCGTGCGTATGCAGATGAATTGGAATATCTATTTCTTCTTTTAAAGTTTTAATCAAGAGATAGGCTGCTTCTGGTTTTAATATTCCCGACATATCTTTGATTCCTAAGAAGTGAACACCTTGTGCTTGAATTTCCTTCGCTAAATTTACATAATAATCCAGCGTATAAATCTCTGATCGTTTTGGATTTAGAATATCACCGGTATAACAAAAAGTACCTTCTACAATTTTCCCGGTCTTTAAAGCTTCCTCAATAGGTAATTTCATTGTTTCTAACCAATTCAATGAGTCAAAAATTCTAAACACATCAATACCCGCTTCAGCACTTGTATGAATGAATTTTTTAATCACATTGTCTGGATAATTTTTATATCCAACGGCATTGGAAGCACGCAATAACATTTGAAAAGGAATGTCAGGAATAAGCTCGCGTAATTCTTCTAGCCGATGCCAAGGACTTTCTCTTAAAAAATTATAAGCTACATCAAAAGTAGCACCGCCCCAAAGTTCTAATGAGAAATAATCTTTCATCGTTTCATTCATGTAAGGAGCTATATTTTCCATATCTTGAGTGCGCAATCTAGTCGTAAGTAAAGATTGGTGAGCATCTCTTAAAGTTGTATCGGTCAGTAGAGCATTTGAAGTATCTAATACGGCTTTTGATACTGCTTCTGGACCTTCTTGATCTAAAAGATGTTTAAAGGATTGTTTATTTGCGATTTGTATTTTTTTATCTGTGGATTTTAAACTAGGAATCTCTCTGGGTTCAAACTTTGGTTTTTGGTCTAGTTCTATACTAGGAAAACCATTAACTGTAACGTCAGCAATATATTTTAATATTTTAAGTCCTCTGTTGCGAGGGGGAACAAAATCAAATAACTCTGGATAATCTTGGATAAAGGTCGTATTATAATCTCCTGCATAAAACTTAGGATGTTTAACAATATTTTTTAAAAAGCTAATATTGGTAGTAACACCAACAACCTTTAATTCATCCAAGGCTCGTTCCATTTTTGAGATGGTTTCATTTATAGTTGATCCACTTGCTGTAATTTTAACTAATAAAGAATCATAATAAGGTGAAATGACCGCTCCTCTAAAAGCGTCTCCAGCGTCTAAACGCAATCCAGGTCCACCAGGTGATTGATAACCAATCACTTTCCCTGTATCCGGTGCAAAATCATTTAAAGGATCTTCTGTTGTGATACGAGATTGAATAGCGTAGCCATTTACACTGATTTCTTCTTGAGCAGGCATGCGAATAGCGTCCCCAAATAAATTCTCACCATCAGCAATTAAAATTTGTGTTTTTACGATATCTATATCAGTTACTTTTTCAGTGATCGTATGTTCTACTTGTACTCTAGGGTTGACTTCAATAAAATAAAAATCATCTCCAGAAACTAAAAATTCAACCGTTCCTGCATTCACATACTCTACATGTTTCATTAATTGTATAGCAGCCTCACATAGCTTCAAACGAATTGTATCGTTTAATCCATAAGCTGGAGCAACTTCAACTACTTTTTGATGTCGCCTTTGGACAGAACAATCACGTTCATAGAGATGAACCACATTACCATGCTGATCGGCTATAATTTGGACTTCAATATGTTTAGGATGATCGATATATTTTTCAACATAAAGGGCACTATTTCCAAAAGAATTTACTGCTTCAGATTTTGTACGGTCATATGCATCTTTTACTTCTTCTTCGTTATTTACGATACGCATTCCTTTTCCACCACCGCCACTAACGGCTTTGATGATAATAGGGTATCCATTTTTTTGTCCAAATTGAAAAACGTCTTCTACGGAAGATATTTTTCCGTCTGTTCCTGGAATAACCTTTAAGCCAGCATCTATTGCAGTTTGTCGAGCTCTTGTTTTATTACCAAACATGTCTAAGTGTTTTAATTCTGGTCCAATAAAAAGAATTCCTTCTTCTTGACAGCGTTTAGCAAATTCTTCATTTTCACTCAAAAAACCATATCCAGGGTGAATCGCATCTACATTTTTTTCTTTAGCTAGTTTAATGATTCCTTCAATATCTAGATAAGCTTGTGTTGGACTTTTTCCTTCTCCAATTATGTAAGATTCATCCGCTTTTTGTCGATGTAAGGTTCCAATATCTTCCTTAGAATAAATCCCTACTGTTTTAATGCCTAATTCGTGACAAGCACGCATAATACGAATCGCAATTTCTCCACGATTGGCGACTAAAACCTTTTGTATTTGATTCATCTTCTCATCTCCGTTTCTTTCTTATCTTAAAACTTTGTAATCTCTATTATATCGAAAAAGGGCAGAGAAAAAAACTTTTCGTTTATTAATGAAGTTTTTAGTTTTTTATTTTTAGTTAACGAATAATTGTTACGAAATGAACATTTATTTTAGACGTCAAATAAATTTTTTAACAAAAACATTTTTTAATAACATGATTATACCAGCGAAAGTTTCGAAGATAGTTGATTGATTTTATCTTAAATGGAAAAGATTGAGAATTAAGTTCAAATTCATTGTGAATTAGTGTATAATCTAATTGAGAATCAATTGAGAATGAAAAGGTGTATTTAAAAGTGTTGAATAATAAACAATTAAAGAAACAATCGTTTTTTAAAATAACTTTATTAATGATCGCTTTTTTAATATGCTTTATTTTTTCTATATTTGTGGGAGTCAATGAATTCTCATTGGTGCATTTTTTTCAAACAGATTCTATAGAATGGAAGGTTCTGATCACGACTCGATTGCCAAGAACAATCAGCATCGTCATTGCTGGGGCGACCTTATCACTTTCAGGATTATTAATGCAGCAAATAACACAAAATAAGTTTACTTCACCTTCAACGGTTGGAACCATGCAGAGTGCACGACTTGGTCTTATTCTTTCTTTGTTGTTTTTTCCAAAAGCTTCAATCTTTAATCGAGCATTCTTTTCTTTTATTTTTGCAATCTTAGGTACATTTATTTTCTTAGCTTTGTTGCATCTCATTCGAGCGAGAAGTTCCAACCTTGTACCTTTAGTAGGGATTATGTTTGGAAATGTGATTTCATCTTTAGGGACATACTTCGCACTACAATGGGACATTACTCAAAACGTCAATGCTTGGTTACAAGGAAATTTTTCATTGATTGATTCAACGAGTTATCAATTAATCTATATTTCTTTGTTTTCAATATTGGGAATTATTATAGGGGCTCATTCTTTTTCAGTTATTGGGTTAGGAGAAGATCTAACGATTCAATTAGGGGCTGCTTATGATAGAATTCTTTTCATCGGAATTTTATTAATTTCATTAGGTACAGCTGTTGTATTACTAACTGTTGGGAATATTCCTTTTATCGGACTAGTAGTCCCCAATTTAATTTCTCTATATAGGGGCGATTATTTTAAAAATAATATTTTATACGTTCTCATTTCCGGCGCACTCTTTTTATTAATTAGCGATATTCTGGCAAGAATTATTATTTTCCCTTATGAAATTCCCGTAAGTGTGATTGTAGGAATTATTGGAAGTGTATTGTTCATCTATTTATTATTAAAAGGTGAAGGGTCATGACGAATAAAAAGAAAAATAGCTTACGTATAGGTCTTTTAATCTTGTTAAGTTTTTTGAGTGGATTGTTTTATTTATTCTTTAACATTCGAGGAAGTTGGGAGTTTGCTCTCTATCTTCGGATTCCAAAACTCATTGCATTTTTTATTGTCTCTGTATGCATTAGTTTTGCGACAATTCCTTTTCAAACGATGACCGAAAATCATTTGTTGTCGCCAAGCATTATTGGAATCGATTCATTATATACTTTTTTTCAAACATTAACAGTGTTTTATTTTGGGAGTCAGTCTATCTTAAATACTAATGTAGCAATTAATTTTATTCTTAGTACCGTTTTAGTTCTAGGAGCAAGCTTGGGGTTATTTTATCTATTTTTCAAAAAAATCCCCAATCAAATTTATCTTATGTTGTTATTTGGAGTGACATTAAGAACTTTGGTCAGTAGTCTGAATCAATTTTTACAAGTGATCATTGATCCCAATGAATATACCATCGTCTTATCTAAAACATTAACGAGCTTCAATCAAATTAATGTTTTCTTAATTGGCCTAACGATTTTAGTGGCTATCCCTTGTGTTTTATATTTATCTTTAAATAGTAAAGTCCTGGATGTTATTCATCTTGGACGGGACTATGCCAGCAACTTAGGAATTGAGGTGGATCAACAATATTTAAAATTCTTTATGATCATCAGTATCTTAACCGCTACTACCACTTCTTTAGTAGGTCCTGTTAGTTTTTTAGGTTTTTTAGGTGCAAATATCTCGTACCGTTTATTTTATACATATAAACATCGTATTTTATTTGTTGGTTCAAGTTTAGTGACTTTTTTGATTCTTGTAAGTGGGCAAACCATTGTAGAACATGTTTTTTTAACACAAACGACATTAGGAGTGGTTATTGATTTTATAGGAGGTTTATATTTTATCTTATTACTAATGAAAGAAAGGGATTAAAAAGATGATTCAAGTTGAGCATGTACATAAAAATTATGGAAACACCCCAATCATTAAAGACGTCTCTTTAAATATTGAGAAAGGAAAGCTAACTGCACTAATTGGTCCCAATGGTGCTGGAAAAACAACCTTTCTAAATATGATAGGTTGTTTAACTCCTTTTGATGAAGGAAAAATAATCATAGATGGAGTAGATACTCACCATTGGAATCGAAATGATTTGGCTAAACATTTGGCAATCTTAAAGCAAAAAAATAGTTTAAACGCTCAAATTACTGTCCGTGAGTTATTTGCGTTTGGGCGTTTTCCTCATATGAAAGGGAAGATAGGTCCAAAATGTAGGGAACTAATTAAACAGTCATTAAAGTATTTAGGAATGGAAGAATATGAACATACTTACTTAAAGGATTTATCTGGTGGACAGTTGCAGCGAGCGTTTATTGGAATGGTATTATGTCAAGACACTGATTATATTTTATTGGATGAACCCTTAAATAATCTAGATATGAAATATAGCGTTCAGATAATGAATATTTTAAGAAATCTAGTAGATGAAATGGGACGTACAGTCGTTATCGTTTTACATGATATTAATTTTGCTGCAGCTTACGCGGATCAAATCATTGCTTTTAAAGAAGGAGAAAAATTTATAGATGATTTGAGTACTTCTGTTATTCAAAAAAGGGTCATTGATGAATTATTTGATATGAATGTAGAAGTAATTGAACATAATCATCAAAATTATTGTCTTTACTATCAAGATCGCAAACAATTTTTTGTTCATAGTGTTCAAGAACTTAATGAATTTAAAAAAGTGGTTAATCAATAGATGTATAGGAGTGAAAAGTTGAAAAAATTAAGAGGTTTAATAAGTTTAATACTTATTTTTATAACGACAGTAGGTTGTACAAATGTTGCTGGAGATCAACTAGGAGATAAAAATAAAAAGACAATTGAAGTAATGGATGCAGCAGATCATACTCTAAATGTTCCACATAATCCCCAAAGAGTAGCTGTTTTTGATAATGCACAGATTGATAACTTAGATGCCTTAGAATTGGGTGAGCGAATTACAGCAACGGCTTCTTCTCGTCTCCCTCACTATTTAAATAAATATAATGAGGTAGAGGTTGCAGGGACATTACATGAAATAGATTTAGAAATTGCAATGGCTACAGATCCAGACTTAGCAATTGTGGCTACGCGATCTGCCTCGAGTTTCGATGAGCTGTCGAAATATGTGCCTACACTAGATTTTTCATTGACGAAAGCTTCTGCGTTTGAATCCATGTCTTATAACTTTTTAGAATTATCGAAAATTTTTGATAAAGAAGTAAAAGCACAAACTATTCTAGATGAATTAGAAAATGAGAAAATAGCATTAGCGCAAACGGCTGATGAATCGAAAATGACGGCTTTAATGTTGATGTACAATGAAGGCTCTTTATCAGTATTTGGAAAGAACTCGAGGTTTAGTCATGTATATGATGACTTTGGTTTTGAACCTGTCGATGATCAAATCGAAGCTTCAAAACATGGCATGGAAATTTCTTATGAATACATTATACAAAAGGATCCAGATGTAATTTTTGTTTTAGATCGCTCAGTTGCTATCTCAGATAATGTAGATACTTCAATTCCCACTTCAAATTTTGAAGAAAATCCATTAATTGAAGAGACAAAGGCATATAAAAATCATCAAATTATTTACCTAACTCCTGACGCCTGGTATTTAAGTAATGGAGGCGTACAAGCCTATCAACAAATGATTGAAGATGTGAGTAGCGTATTTAAGTAATTTAAATAATTTTTAAAAATATATTTTAAGAATAAGAGGGATGAGTAGTGACAACATTAACAATAAAGAATTTACATGTTGCAATTGAAGACAAAGAAATCTTAAAAGGGTTTAATTTAACGGTAAACACAGGAGAAATCCATGCGATTATGGGGCCAAACGGAACAGGGAAATCCACTCTAGCTGCAGCGATAATGGGACACCCTTCGTACGAAATCACAGAAGGGGAAATTTGGTTAGATGATTTAAATATTTTAGAACTTGATGTAGATGAAAGAGCTCGAGCTGGCTTATTTTTAGCGGTTCAATATCCGAGTGAAATTCCTGGTATAACTAATGCAGAATTTTTAAGAGCAGCCATAAATGCACAACGAGAAGAACAAGATAAAATAAGCATTCGAGATTTTATTGAAAAGTTAGATGAAAAAATGGCCCTTTTAGATATGCCAGAAGAGATGGCTGAACGATATTTAAATGAAGGATTTTCAGGAGGAGAAAAAAAGCGCAATGAAATTCTTCAATTATTAATGATTGAGCCTAAATTGGCTATCTTAGATGAAATTGATTCAGGTTTAGATATTGATGCCTTACAAGTTGTTTCAAAAGGAATAAATGCGATGCGAGGAGATGAATTTGGCTCCATCATCATTACTCATTATCAAAGATTATTAAACTTTGTCACTCCAGATTATGTGCATATTGTAATGGATGGGCATATTGTAAAGAGTGGAGATGCTTCTTTGGCTAAACGACTTGAAAAAGAAGGGTATAAAGGGCTTATTCAAGAACTAGAATTGGATGTTGAAATCAATGAGTAGGAGAGAAAAAATGAGAAAAGATCATTCATTTTACGCAGACAAAGATATAGTAGAACATCTCTCTAAGAATTTAAATGAACCAGATTGGTTTCTCAATTATCGACTTAAAGCTCTAAAAGCTATTAATGAACTAGAACCCCCAAAAATTGAACGCTTAAACTATTCAGATTGGAAATTATGGCAAGTCCCTGATGTTCATTTAGAGGTTCCACCAAAAACTCATAATCAATCATTTGACCAGGAAGATGTATTAATTTTAGATTTTAAGCAAGCGTTTATAGAACAATCTGAATTATTTACAACGATTTATAAAAATTCAGATTTTATTCATTTCAATCATTTATTTGATGCTTTTGTAATGTCGTTTTTAACGGATAGTCTCTTTATATATATCCCGGAAAATATTCAAATAAAAGAACCTTTAGAATTATCCTTTATACAAAATAATCAATTAGAAAAAACAGTCAATCGACAAGTATTGATTTATGTAGGAGCTAACTCTTCTGTAGAGATCACCGATCAGTATTCAAGTATAGAAAATGAACAAAGAGCGGTTGCTAATATACAGATACAAATCATTGCTGAAGCAGGAGCAAAAGTTCAATACTCTTCTCTAGACCAATTTGGAGAAAATACCCAGGCGTTTTTCCAAAGAATTGGAAAAACGGGAAGAGACGCAGAAATTCATTGGGCTTTAGGAGCAATGAATGACGGAAATGTAATAGAAGATGTCCGTGTAAATTTACAGGGACAAGGCTCAGCTTCTGATGTCAAAACGGTTGCAATAACGCATAATAATCAAGTGCAAGGGATTAATGTAAATGTCACAAATATAGGCAGTCATAGTCTTGGAAATATTTATCAACATGGGGTAGCTTTGGATGAATCCACACTGACTTTCAATGGCATTGGACATATATTAAAAGATTCTAAAAATAGTGACGCTCAACAAGAATCAAGAGTTCTTATGTTATCTGATGATGCAAGAGCGGATGCTAATCCGATATTGTTAATTGATGAATATGAAGTTCAAGCTGGTCATGCAGCTTCTATCAGCAGAGTTAATCAAGAGCAGCTTTATTATTTAATGAGTAGGGGGCTTGAAAGTAAGCAAGCTGAAAAGTTAATTATCCGGGGATTCTTAGGAAATGTTTTAAACGAAATCCCTATTCCAGAAGTTCGTCAAGAATTAATTCATACGATCGAGAGGAAGTTAGCGAAATATGATAACTAATTGGGAAAAAATAAGGACTGACTTTCCTATATTAAAACGCGAAATAAATGACCAATCCTTAATATATATGGACAATGCGGCGACGACCCAAAAGCCGAGACCAGTGATTGATGCGATTTGCGATTTTTATGAAAACTATAACGCAAATGTTTACCGTGGAGTGCATACTCTTTCAGGAGAAGCTACTACAGTCTATGAAAATTCTCGAGAAAAAGTAGCTGATTTTATTGGAGCAAAAGAAAAAGAAGAAGTTATTTTTACAAAGGGGACGACAAATAGCTTAAATTATTTAGCACAAATGCTATCTTTGGAAGTAAAAGCTGGTGATGAAATTTTACTAACGTATATGGAACATCATTCGAATATTATTCCATGGCAACAATTGGCCAAAAGAAAAAAAGCAAAATTAATTTATGTAGAGTTAACTGATGAAGGCAAAATTGATTTAAGCGATTATAAAAATAAATTAAACAAGAGAACAAAAATTGTATCTTTCACACATGTTTCAAATATTTTAGGAACAATTAATCCTGTTTTAGAGATGACAGAATTGGCACATGAAATGAATGCTATTGTGATTGTGGATGGTGCACAAGCGGTCCCACATTTTAAAGTTAATGTACAGGAATTAAATGTTGATTTTTATGCATTTTCAGGACATAAAATGTTAGGACCGACTGGAATCGGAGTACTCTATGGGAAAAAAAAGTGGCTAACCTCTTTAGAACCTGCAGAATTTGGCGGAGAAATGATTGAATTAGTCAAAGAGCAAGAAAGTACTTGGGCAAACCTTCCCAATAAATTTGAAGCAGGCACGCCAAATATTTCTGGAGCAATTGGATTGGCAGCAGCGATTGATTATTTAGAAAACATTGGGATGGATAATATTAAAAATTATGAAGAAGAACTGTTTATTTATCTCTATGAAAAATTAATAAATATAAACGGACTTGAAATTTATGGACCGGACGATTTAACGGCTCATTCTGGTGTTATTTCTTTTAATTTAGAAGGAATTCATCCTCATGATTTAGCGACAGCACTTGATTTAGAAGGAATTGCTATTCGAGCAGGTCACCATTGTGGACAATTATTAATGCATAAGTTAAATGTTGTAGCGACTTCTCGAATTAGTTTGTATTTTTATAATACTAAAGAGGAAGTAGACCAAGTGATTCAAACTCTAGAACAAACAAAGGAGTTTTTTAGCGCATGAGAAGTAAACGATTAGAAATGCTATATCGAACATTGATAAAAGAACATTCCAATAATCCGAAGAATAAAAGAACATTAGAGAATGCAACAGGAGAGATTGAGCTTTTTAATCCTTCGTGTGGTGATTTAATGATTATTCAATTTAAGCTTGATCATGATATTCTTACAGAAGTGTGTTTTGAAGGACAAGGCTGTGCGATTTCGATGGCTAGTGCGAGTATGATGACTGAGCTCATGCAGGGGAAATCAATAAATGAAGCTAAAGATTTAATTGGTCAATTTTATCAATTAGTTCAAGGGAATAAAGAAGTAGATACAAAACTTTTAAAAGATGCCGTTTATTTAGAAGGAGTGTCAAAGTTTCCGACAAGAATTCGTTGTGCAACACTTTCTTGGCATGCATTAGAACAAGGGTTAAAAGAACAGGAATAATTTTATTAAGCAATAGAATCTAATTTAATTTGAGGAGAGGCAAAGAATATGCATGAAGATATACCAACAAGACGCGAATATCAATATGGTTTTCACGATGATATCAAATCTTTATACGACACTGGTAAAGGCTTAACGGAAGAAATTGTGCGCGATATTTCCTCTAGAAAAAATGAGCCTGCCTGGATGTTAGACTATCGTTTGAAAGCTTATAAGCATTTTTTAAAACGTCCCATGCCTACTTGGGGAGCAGATCTTTCAGAAATAGATTTCGACCAATATACTTTTTATCGAACGGCTTCAGATGGCCCTGCTCGTACATGGGAAGAGGTTCCTGATCAAATAAAAGAAACATTTGATCGGTTAGGGGTTCCAGAAGCTGAGAGAGCTTTCCTTGCTGGAACTGGTGCTCAATACGAATCAGAAGTTATATACCACAATATGAAAAAAGAATTTGAAAAACTTGGAATTATTTTTATGGATACTGATTCAGCATTGCAAGAATATCCAGAGATTTTTAAAGAGTATTTTGGAACAGTTGTCCCTTATGATGACAATAAATTAGCCGCTTTAAATGGAGCTGTTTGGTCTGGTGGGACATTTATTTATGTTCCGAAAAATGTAAAGGTAGAAGTTCCCATTCAAATGTATTTTCGAATTAACGAAGAAGCAATGGGACAATTTGAACGTACTTTAATTGTAGTAGATGAGGGAGCTAGTGTTCATTATGTTGAAGGGTGTACGGCGCCAACTTTTTCATCCAGTTCATTACATGCTGCAACAGTAGAAATCATTGTAAAAAAAGATGCTTATTGTAGATATACAACCATTCAAAATTGGTCGGATAACGTTTATAATTTAGTAACAAAACGAGCTACTGCTGCAGAAGGGGCTTTTGTTGAATGGGTGGATGGCAATATTGGGGCAAAGACAACGATGAAATACCCAAGCATCTTTTTAAAAGGAGAAGGAGCAAAAGGCACTGTTACTACCATGGCCATGGCAGGAGCGGGACAAACTCAAGATACTGGGACGAAAATATATCATTTGGCTCCAAATACTTCTAGTACAATTGTTTCAAAATCAATTGCACGCGACGGGGGAGCAGTAGATTATCGAGGACAAGTATATGTTGCTGAAAATGCTAAACATTCAGATTCTCATATTGAATGTGATACAATTATTCTAGATGGAGAATCGACATCAGATACAATTCCCTATAATGAAATTCATAATTCCTTTGTAAATTTAGAACACGAAGCCAAAGTTTCAAAAATATCAGAGGATCAATTATATTATTTAATGAGCCGTGGATTAACTGAACAAGAAGCCACAGAAATGATTGTTATGGGCTTTGTAGAACCTATTTCAAAAGAACTGCCCATGGAATATGCTGTTGAATTAAATCGACTCATCAGCTTTCAGATGGAGGGCTCGGTTGGTTAGGTATTTAAGAAGGCATCATATAATGACCATTAAATCAAAGGGTAGAGGTCTTAGGACAACTACCCTTATTTTTATATCAAATTAGAAAAAAATCTGTTGATTTGATAGGATTTTTTTACTCTTTATTTTCAATATTAAATTGTTTCTTTTCTAGTTCACTAATTCTTTCTTGTTCAATTTTCTTTTCTTCTGATTGAATATAGGTCTGAATCTTTGTTAAACGTTCTTCTGCTTGTTTTAACCAATTATTATTTTCTAATTTCCAATCTTGTAAGGTTCTGTAAGAAATATTTGTTTCTCTAGAAATCTCTGCTAAATTTCCATTTTGCAAATATTCATTTATTTGGTCAAAATCAATCATCATTTCTTTTCACCTCTTTAATACTTTAAGTTCATTTTATACGAAAAAACGTATGAATACAAAAAATAATAGATTTTATTCAAAAAAAAGAGCAGCTTTCTAGCTGCCCATTATCTTACCCTGTTCAATTAAGTTAAAAGATTATTCTGTTTTATCTTCTTTATCGTCTTTTTCGAACCGATCGTTGACATCCTTAGCAATGTTATCGGCTACTTCTTTTCCTTTTTCTTTTGCTTCTCCAGCTTTTTGCTGTGCTTTTCCTTTTAATTCTTTGCTTTTGTCATCTGTTACTTTACCTACGACTTCATTAACTTTTCCTTTGATCTTATCTTTGTTTGTCATAATACATCCTCCTGTTTTCCTTTGATTTTTTTATTATATATGATTAAAAGATTATTCGTCAATCGAAAGCCTTTTTTACATAAATACTTATAAGTGTAAAAGAAAGGAATTTATTGTTAAGATAAAAATAAATTCAAAGGACTTATTCTCAAAGGAGGAAGTTAAGATGAGAAAGATAATCAATCTTCTATACATTGTCTTCCTGTCTCTTTTTATCGTTACAAGTTGTGGTAGGAATAATTTAGGTGAAAAATCAAAATATGCAGATAATGTTAATAACCTAGAAGGTGTTTCACTAGAGCTCAATCAAAAGCAATATAAATCAGAAGGAGATACCTTTGAACTAACGACTTTAAATGATTCTGAGAAAGAAATATCTTATGGTGTTCCTTTCATTTTAGAGTACTTCGAAGAAGGCGCTTGGTATGAAGTGAAGCCTGATCAAGAAATGGCGTTTGTTTTAATCCTTTATACGTTACCTCCTGGAGATCAAGCTTCTGATAAGTTGAATCTTGAATATTATGAGCCTTTAAAACCAGGACATTATCGGATTGTACGAGAAATAGAAGATCAAGCTTTAACTGCAGAATTTGAAGTGATAAAAGAATAATATAAAAAGTGCTAGCTTCGATTGGAGATGAATCATTCCCTCTAAAAGCTAGCCTTTTTGTTATTCATTATTTGAAACGTTCTGTTTTAATCTCTTTATTAATTTTTTATCAGGTGTAACAAAAACCGTTTGTTGATTATCATAAATGACATACCCAGGCTTTGCACCATTTGGTTTATGGACATTTTTAATTTGAGTGTAATCGACTGGGACTGATGAAGATAGGCTAAATTTACTGTGATAAGCAGCTAAATGCGCAGCTTCTTCAATAGTTTCGGAACTAGGATTCTCACTCCTAATAACTACATGAGATCCTGGAATATCTTTTGTATGCAACCACCAGTCTGATTTATTTGCTGTGCGCATCGTAAGTTGATCATTTTGATTATTGTTTTTTCCAACCAAAATCAATGTGTTGTCCGAAGAATAATATTTATCAGGTTTACTTTTCTTTCTCTTTTTCTTTTTATGATGCCTTTGCTTTCTTAAATACCCTTCAGCACTTAACTCTTCTCTAATTTCTTCAATATCTTGAATAGAGGCTATTTCTAATTGAGTCAATACAGAATCAATATAATCAATTTCTTGTTGAGTCAATGGTATTTGAGAAGCTAAATGTTTTTTTCTGCTCTTTAATTTCTGGTATCGATTAAAATACCACTGTGCGTTACTAGCTGGAGACTTTTGAGGATCTAATGCTATTTCAATCGGCTGATTGTCTGCATAAAAGTTTTCAAGTTCAATGAGGTCCATTCCTTGTTCAACTTTGTGCATAAAGGCGGTCAATATTTCACCTTTTACACGGTAAATATCGGCATCATCTGCATCTTCGTTTTCATGTTTTAATTTTTTGAGTTTTTTTACATTTTTTTTACGTTCATTATTTAATATTTGAATTAAATCATTGGTTTGCTGATGAACTCGGTCTTTTTCTGCTTTATTTTCATAATAATCATCCAATAATTCGTATAAATAATCAAAAGATTCTTTTTCTCCCTGAATAGAAGAATAGGGTAAAGCAGTAAAAGAAGTACGATTTTCTTGTTCAGTCAGTGTCGGTTGATATTCATTCTTTATATAAGGTTGTAAAAAATGATTAAATATTTCTGAATGACTTTTTTCTTCATTTTCTTTCATCTGATAAAGAAGTTCTTTGGCTGAATCCTTTCCAAATCCTTGAAACTGAGATTGAATGGATCGAATTTTTTCTTTTTTATTTTTACCAATGACTTCAATATCTCCTGAAAAGTTAAAAGGGTTTATGTTATCTTGTTTAGGAGCGGAACGATACTTTGCGCCTGGTAAAAGTGTTCGATAACTATTCATGCTTGGTGGAACATGTCGAATAGCTTCATATAGCTTATTTTCATCTTTATTTACTAGTAAAATATTACTATGTCGTCCCATAATTTCTGCGATCAGATAGTAATATTGTTCATCACCTAATTCATCTCTTCCCGTAAAAACAAATTCTATAATTCGGTCATTTTCTATTTGGTTAATACCAACAAGCCTCGAATTTTCTATATATTTACGAAGAACCATACAAAATTGAGGGGGTTCTGGTGGATTTTCAAGCCGTATATTTGTTAATTGTACTCGCGCATATTGTGGATGAGCTGAGAGAAGTAATTGGTAATTTTTGCGGTTAGCTCGTATTCTAATTAATAATTCATTATTAAAAGGTTGATGTATTTTCGTAATTCTCCCATCTAAAATATGCTCTCTTAACTCATGTACCATGGCATGTGTAAATAGACCATCGTAAGACATAATATCACCTTCTTTAAAGTGTTCGCTTCATTATAACATTTTTAACCCTTAAATGCACAAAATACAATTTTACGGATAAAACATGAAATATACAAAACATTAAAATATAGTTACAGACTCTAAGAAACGTTTACTTTGTAAGGTTTTTGTGATATAGTTGAGTAGTACAATTAAATGGTTTTATTGGTAAACTAATAGGAGGAAATATGAATGACTCAAACGGCAGATATGAATGATTTGCTTGATAAA
>DXAZ01000040.1 GCA_019116785.1 Candidatus Atopostipes pullistercoris | reverse complement strand
CCGCAAGAGCAGGGTGAACAAATGTATAGAGCAATGAAAAAACAAAGAGTACAAACGCGTCTAGTGACTTTTCCTCAATCTAGCCACGGTTTGTCTCGAGAAGGTTTACCTAATTTAAGAATTGAAAGATTAGAAGAAATCGTCGATTGGTTTGAAACGCATAAGTAAATAGAATTTAACTAAAAACACTGAGAGACTATTCTCAGTGTTTTTAAGTTTAAAAAAATAAGCGTGCATAAAATTATACTAAAATATTCATTTTTTCTTCTAAATAAAAAAGTATAATAAAAAGAACAATCAACAAAATAGTTATAAGATATAATGTAAATACGCAGAGGCTTTTCTTGTTCTGGTTGCGTCTATGGCCCTCTTTTTTTTCTCTATAAAAAAATACCTGTAAAAAATGATAGTCAAAATTTACTGACATATAATCAAGAGGTTAAAGAAAAGTGTTACTTAAATTAGAAAAACGTGTGAATATTATGATATACTTTTAATAGACTGATTTTTTTAGTTAGTCTTTTTGTTTGTGTATAGGGAGATAAATTAAAAATAATTTTAAAAATGCCTACAAACAAGGGTTTTAAGTGTTTGAGGCATTCATTTTATAAAAGGAAGTGAATACTTTGAGTATTATAGAATTTAAGAATGTAAATAAATATTACGGAAAAATGCATGCTTTAAAGGATATTAATTTGACCTTTGAAGAAGGAGAGGTTACTACTCTCATTGGTCCATCGGGGTCGGGAAAATCGACCTTGCTTCGCTGTATCAATGGTCTTGAAAAAATAACAGATGGCCAGTTACATGTATTTGAAAAGGATATTGCAGATCCAAAGACAGATATTCGCTTAGTTCGTCAAAAAATTGGCATGGTTTTCCAACATTTTGAACTCTATCCACATATGACGGTCACTCAAAACGTTACATTGGCTCCTATTAAAGTTTTAGGTCTATCTGAAGAAGAAGCCATTGAAAGTGCAGAAAGATATCTAACTCGAGTTAATATGTGGGATAAAAAAGATGCTTATCCAGACAACTTATCTGGAGGACAAAAGCAACGAGTGGCAATCGCAAGAGGTTTAGCCATGAAGCCAGATGCGATGCTTTTTGATGAACCAACTTCAGCTTTAGATCCAGAAACGATTGTTGATGTATTAGATGTTATGAAAGATATTGCACAAAAAGATGGTATGACGATGATTATCGTTACCCATGAGATGAATTTTGCACGTGAAGTTGCGAATCGAACCATCTTTATGACTGAAGGAGAGATTATTGAGGACCGTCCAAGTGAAGAGTTCTTCGAAAATCCAAAAGATGAACGGGCAAGGAACTTTATTAATCAAGTCTTCGCTTATTAAGGAGTGGTTTATATGAAGTCTATAAAGCGTATTGTCTTAGGAATGAGTTTATTGTTTTTCACCTTTATCATGACTGGGTGTGGAGAGGCAGCTGCGGATGTTGATATTTCTGAACGTATAGATGAACAAGAAACACCCGTTTTAACTTGGGGAGTAAAAGCAGATACGAATCTTTTTGGTTACTATAATATTGAATCCGGTGAAATTGAAGGTTTTGATGTGGATATCGCAAAAGCTCTCACTGAAGAAATGACAGATGGAACAGGGGAAGCAAAATTTGTTGAAGTCACTTCAAAAACACGAATTCCTTTATTGAAAAATGGAAAAATTGATGGAATTATCGCAACAATGACTATCACAGAAGAAAGAAAAAAAGAAGTAGACTTTAGTGATGTCTATTTTAATGGGGGACAATCTTTATTAGTCCATGAGAGTTCTGAAATCAATGATATTGAAGATTTGACAGAAGACCATACGGTTCTAGCGATTAAAGGGTCAAACTCGACTCAAAATATGCGTAAGTTAGCTCCACAGGTAAATGTTTTAGATTTAGAAAACTATAGTGAAGGCTTTGTTGCCTTACAATCTGGCCAAGGGGATGCTTTGACAACAGATAACGCCATTTTATTAGGGATGATTGACACAAATCCTGATTACCGACTCGCTGGAAACAATTTTACAGATGAGCCTTATGGTGTCGCCATAAATAAAGGCCAAGAGGATTTTCGTGACCGATTAGAAATGGCACTCGAAACGATTCAAGGCAATGGAGTTTACGATGAAATCTACGACAAGTGGTTTGGAGAGATTTTACCAGCTGATTCTCCTAATACTGCAAGCACTTCAACGACAGGTGCCGCCAATAACGCTCCTGACGATGAAGGAGAAAGTGGGGAAAATCAATGATCGGATTATTACAACAATACTGGCCTTTATTATTAGAAGGGTTTTTAAATACGTTAATCGCGAGTGTTATCGCATTATTTTGTAGCCTAATCATTGGGATTATTATGGGGATGCTTCAATTATCTTCTAATAAGATAGTCAAAGGTTTGGCAAATATTTATGTTGAGTTTTTTAGAAATATTCCATTATTAATCATTGTGATGTTTTTCTATGTGGTCATTCCGATGTATTGGATGAACATTTCAGGTTTTGTCGCTGGAATTATCGGTTTGACTATTTATACTTCTTCTTTTATTGCTGATAATGTTCGGGCAGGAATCTTAACTGTACCTAGTGGACAAATGGAAGCAGGACTTTCGCAAGGCATGAAGAAAATTCAAGTCATGCGTTATGTAATTTTGCCTCAAGCGATTCGTATCGTTTTACCACCATTAGGCAACCAGTTTATTAATTTAGTTAAAAATTCATCCGTTTTAGCGATGGTTGCAGGGCTTGATTTAATGTATTATGGGGATTTTGTGGCTATGGAGACATTTAATACGTTTGATACGTATATTTTAGTGGGTCTCATCTACCTTATAATAACCTTACCTTTAACGTATGCAACTAGAAAACTAGAAGCTAAATTGGGCATAAATGATAATTAAGGAGGGGTTGAAATGAGTTTTTCTGAAGCTTTTTCATGGATAAATATCCAATTTTTATTAGAAGGTCTTTTGATTACAGTTGAAGTTGCCTTTTATTCCATTGTTTTTAGTATTATTTTAGGCTTTATTTTAGGAGTCATTCGTTACTTTGATATTCCTGTAGTATCAAAAGTAGTGGGCTGGGTAGTAGACATTATTCGAAATTTACCCTTGTTACTGATTATATTCTTTACATACTTTGCTTTGCCAGAACTAGGGCTTAGTTTGGATGTTTTTTGGTCCACAGTTACTGCAATGACTATCTTTGAAGCCTCAATGATTTCAGAAATTTTACGAGGAGGTTTAAAGGCAGTTCCTAAAGGGCAAACAGAAGCAGGCTTTGCTTCAGGTTTAACACGCTTAGAAGTTATGCGTTATATCTTACTGCCTCAAGCGGTTAGAGATACTTTACCTTCTGTTGTGAGTCAATTGATCGCGTTAATCAAAGATACTTCTTTAGCAACTATTATTACTTTGCCTGAATTAACGCATAATGCTCAAATTATTTACGGACAGAATACATCCTATGTAATTCCAATGTTTGCTGCTCTGGCATTTTTCTACTTTGTCATTTGTTTTGCATTATCGCTATTTTCAAAATATCTTGCAAGAACGATTGCGATTCGAGCGAAGGAACTTTAGTTTAATCTCTTAAATAAAAAGAGTTGATGGTATAGTGGTTTCAATGTTTAAAAGATACTTATGAAATATAATTATAAATAGGTAAAATATTTTTAAACGGAGCCTTGAATGTTTGATTAAAAGTCCAATAAAAATTTTAATTACAACGGTCTGAACTTTGACTTTGAGAGATATCACTAAAATTTATCACATTTTGTTATCATTTTTGAATGAACAAAAAACTGGGGAGAAAAATAATCTTTTCTCCCCAGTTTTATTGAATAAAATATTTTAGTGGGCATTCTTTACTTCTTCAAATGTGGGCATTCCAATTTGGGCACCAAACTTAGTGACTGATAATGAAGCTGCGGTACCTGCAAACGTTACGGCTTCATCTATTGGAAGTTCGTGACTTAATCCGTGAGCCAAAGCACCATTAAATGTATCTCCAGCTCCAGTTGTATCCACAACATCTACTTCAAGAGATTTCAAGGTCTTTACTGTATCTTCCTCAACGTATGAAGCCCCATCTTTCCCTCTAGTAACGATTAACGTAGTGGATATGTTTTCCTTTTGCCAACTTACCATTGCTTCTTCTAATTCATTTGAATGATTAAAAACTTTTTCTGAAATGATTTCAAATTCTGTTTCATTAGGAGTAATAAAATCAACATTTTTTAATAGTTCTTTATTAATTTTTGTTGCGGGTGCGGGATTTAATATCGTCTTAACGTCATTTTCTTTTGAAACTTTCAATACATATTCAACCGTTTCAAGCGGGATCTCTAATTGAGTGATTAAAATATCGGCTGATTTTATAATATCTAGATTTTTATCGATTAAATCTTTATTGCAAAAGTCATTTGCGCCAGGAATAACGACGATTGAATTATCATTAGTTGTTTTAAAGATGGTTGCGATTCCTGAAAAAATAGCTTCATCCTTTATGACTCCTTCTACATTGACTCCTTCTTCTTTTAAATGTTTTAAAATTTTTTCTCCGTAGGTATCTTGTCCAACACACCCAATCATTTTAACTTCATTTCCAAGTCTAGAAGCGGCAACGGCTTGGTTGGCTCCTTTTCCTCCAACTAAATAACTCATTTCTTCACCTTTAATTGTTTCTCCAATCTTAGGCACTCTGTTCACTTCTAATACTAAATCCATATTAAGACTTCCAACTACTACTATGTTTTTCATAACTGCCTCCTAAGTAACCGTTCTCTCATTTTATTAAGTCATTAATTATCTTTTAAATACAATGTTTATCTACTATGTTATTTAATTTACATATAAAATATGTAACCGGTTATACATCTTAATTTATCATTACAAATCTTTTATGTCAATACAATTAGTAACTGTTTTCAATAAAATTTTTATCGGTATGTTTTAAAATGAAGGGCAATAGATGAAAACAAAAAGACATGAAGATTTATTATGCTTTAACCACCATAAAAAGAGGTGATAATCTTCATGTCCAATAAAAAGCCCGATAATCCAGAACTATTGGAATCCATATTTCGATAATTGTGATAATTGTTGCAGTAGATTTCTTGCTTTAAATTATAATCATTATGTTTCGCTAACATCAGTTATAGTTACTGCGTTCAAACGCTTACGAAAAAACAGGTGAGAAGTTATAAAAAATAAAATAGCATGGGTTAATAATTGATTAGTGGCATCTGTTTATTTGCCTAGAGTAGATTTTCTTTTCTTTATCTTTAAATCTAGTTTGATTTTCTCTTTTGAGATATCTTTTTCTTCTCTGATTTCTTTAACTAATAAATCGACAGCATATTTGCCTAAATCATACGTTGGTTGTGAAATGGATGAAATCTCTAGATAATCTACATTTGCTTCGAGTCCATCATAACCAATAAGTTTTATATCATCATAAAGGTTATAACCAAGATCATTTAAAGCTTTATAGCATCCAATGGCTAGTATGTCGTTTCCGGCAAATATTCCATCTATTTCTTTTCCGTCTTCTAATAATTTTTTGGTCGCTTCATATCCTCCGACTAATGAAAGTTCATCGACTCTGATTAATTGTGGATTATATAAATCATTTTTCTTTAATATGTTTTCAAAACCGTCAAGTCTCTCTTTAAAAGAGTCAATATATAAAGGACCAGTTATATGGGCGATATTCTTACAGCCACATTCGACTAAGTGATTTGTCGCAAGCTCTCCACCTAGTTGGTCATCTGTTTTGATAAATGGAATATCAAAACCTTTATATTCTCTGTCTAATGCAATTACAGGTATATTTTTATTCATTAATGAAATTAAATCTGTTGGTGTTGCTGTATAGGATGCGATGATGATTCCGTCTACTTGCTTATTTATAAGCATTTCATAATATTGGTTTTCCTTTTCTCGATCATCATCTGAGTTGCATAATATTAAATTAAATCCAAGTTTATTTGCTGTATCTTCTGCAGCTCTTGCTACTTCGGGGAAAAATGGATTTAATATATCAGGTATTATAAGTCCGATTGTATTAGATTTTTTTCCTGCTAATCTTCTGGCCACATCATTTGGTGTATAATTTAACATTTCCATAGCATTTATAATAGATTCTTCTGTTTCTTTACTAACATATCCTTTTTTATTGATTACTCGAGATACTGTAGCCACGGATACCCCAGCAAGTTTGCTAACATCTCTTATGGTAGCCATCCTCTCACTCCTTATTTTTAGTATATGATTCAAAAAAACTTTTTTTAAAATGACACGATTAATATTTTAAAACGTAAAGTGATCTTCTCTAGTGTAAGTTTTCTGTTATAGAAAATCAACAAAGTAAATAATACATTGCTAAAAAATTTAAAAATATAGTCCTAAATATAATAAGAAATTTGTAGATTAATTGAATTTCTTGTTTTAGAAAACATTTTCAAAATTTGTATTGACATAAGTAATTTATGATGATAGATTAAAACATATAACCGGTTACACATTTTACATAGTAGACGAGAATAATTCCGATTAAACCTTATAGATAAACGATTTTAATCATTTTAGCATAGTATGAAATCGGTTAATTATTAATCGGATTCTACAAAGAAATCATTCAAATAATAAGAATAGAAAATAATACTAGGGGGAAGAAACAAATGAAAAAAATAATTTTAGATGCAGATACTGGAATTGATGATGCACTAGCTATTTTATATGCTTTAGGAAGTAATGAATGCGAATTAATAGGGATAACTTCTATATATGGAAATGTTAGTGTGGATACCTCTGTTGAAAATAGTTTAAGCATTTTAGACTTAGTGGAACATCAAAATATTCCTGTTTATAAAGGATCAGAGGCTAAACTAGGATCAGATACTTATGAACGCCGTGAAATTACAAAAAAAATCCATGGTCATGATGGAATTGGTGATGTTCATATTCCAAAATCAACCCGTAGTGCTGAATCCAAAAACGCTGTAGACTTTTTAATTGAAGCTTGTGAGGAACATGGGAGTGAATTAACTATTGTTGCAACTAGTCCCTTAACAAACTTAGCTAAAGCCTTTACTAAAGCACCTGAATCTATAAAAAAAGTAGGTAAAATTGTAATAATGGGTGGGGCATTAACGGTTACAGGAAATGTAACTCCTTATGCAGAAGCAAATATTATTGAAGATCCCAACGCAGCTAAAACCATTTTTGAAAGTGGCTTACCAATTGTTATGGTTGGATTAGATGTAACGATGAGGACTTTGATTACTTTAAATGAAACGAAAGCTTTACGTAAATTAAATACTAAAAATAGTGAATTAATTGCTGATATGATTGATTTTTATTTCCGTTCATATGAAGGTCGTCTTTCTGGAGTTTATGGATGTCCACTACATGATCCTTTAGCTGTCGGTATTGCATTACATCCAGAATTAGCTTCTACCTTAGCTATAGATTTGACCGTTGAAACATCTGGTGCTTCTAAAGGACGCACTATTGGTTTAATGGATAAGTTAAATGAAGGGTCACCAAGTACCGAAGTATGTGTACAAGTAGATGAATCGAAATTTATTGAATTATTCATGGAGAGCTTAAAGAATATTTGTAAATAAGGAGTATTAGCTATGATCACAACCAATTCTAAATCGTTATCAACAGAAGAAAAAGTAAAAAAAGTCATCCCTCTAATGATGGTGCTATTTGTAATTGCATCCTTACTTACAAAAGCTTTTGAAATTGTTTCGCCTTCAATAGCCAATACGTTTCAAATTGACGCAAGTACTGCTAGTCTAACTGTAACTTTTAGTACACTAGGGTTAGGAATTGCTGCCATTGTTTTTGGATCACTTTCCGATTTTTTGCCAATAAAAAAATTGTTATATATTGGAATGTCTGTTTTTTTAATAGGGTCTATCCTAGGCTTTGTTTTACAACAAAGTTTTATAGTGGTTGTTATATCAAGAATTCTACAATCAATAGGTGCTGCTTCAATGAGCTCGCTTTGTTTAGTGCTTATTAACCGTTATCTTGAAGGGAATACTCGTTTGAAATACTTAGGCTTTTTTACTGCAATGTTCCAATTATCTTCAGCAATAGGTGTCGTTTTAGGTGGATACATTAGTAAAATTAGTTGGCCTTTTATTTTCTTAGTTCCTTTTATATCATTAGTATTTTTACCCTCTATAATTAAACTTTTACCAGATGAGGAATCAAAAGAAGCAAAGAAAATCGATGTAGTTGGTTTAACACTATTTAGCATACTTGTATCCTCACTTTTAATTTTCTTTAATCAATTGAATGTAGTTTATTTGTTTGTAACTATTTTACTTTTAATTGTTTTCTTTATCTATATTAATAAAAAAGAAGATGCGTTCATTGATATTAGTTTCTTTAAAAATCATAAATTTTTAAGTGCGTTATTTGTAGAATTTAGTTTATATTTTTCTTTCCTAATTCTGTCTTTTACTTTTGGGTTTGTTCTCAATACTGTATATGGTATTGAATTGAGTAGAGTCTCATGGGTTCTATTCCCTTCCTTCATCGCCGCAACGTTTATGGGAATGGTTTCTGGAAAAATTAATGATAAAATAGGTAAAAACGCTATGATCCATTTAGGTTCAGCTAGCTTAATTATAGGACTTGTTATCAATGCTTTATTTATTGAAGAGAGCTTACTTATATTATCAATTGGAGCGATTTTCTTCGCTATGGGCTATCCATTAATGTATTCTTCGGTAGTTGATAATGTTGTTTCCACCTTAGAACCTTCACAAGTTGGTAGAGGTTTAGGCTTTGTCGATTTAACTATGAAAACATCCCAAGCCATTGGTTTAGCATTATATAGTAACTTACTTAAGTCTTCAGCATTAAATAAACTGAATTTATTTAATCTAGAATCAGCGGAAGTAGTAAGTTATAGTAATATTTGGCTGATAGCAGCTTTGGTAGTATTTTTAGGGCTCATAACGTATCGTTTAACGAGTGAACACGCCCAAAAAGTTGCCGTTAATCATTAAAATAAATCTTAAAAAAAGTCTGGTGTCTAGTGACCAGACTTTTTAAATACTTAAACATAAAATCTTGAAAGATTTAACCAAAAAAATTAATCAAAATTCCTGCAGCAATTGTTGAACCAATTACACCAGCAACGTTTGGACCCATAGCATGCATTAATAAATAACTATTGGGGTTAGCTTTAATGCCTTCCGCTTGGGAAACACGTGCAGCCATAGGAACAGCAGATACCCCTGCTGATCCAATAAGCGGATTTATCTTCCCGCCAGTTAATTTATACATCAGTTTTCCCATTAAAATACCGCTGGCTGTTCCTATAATAAAGGCAAATAATCCTAATGCGATAACGATAATGGTATTTAAAGATAAGAGTGTTTTTGCATTAGCAGTAGCGCCCACTGAAACTCCAAGTAAGATCGTTATAATATACATCAATGAGTTTTCTAAAGTATCTGCTAATAAGGGAACGACACCACTTTCTTTAATTAAATTTCCTAACATAAGCATTCCAACTAATGAGGTGGCTGAGGGAATAAGTAAACTAACAAAAAGAGTTACGACAATTGGAAAAACAATTTTTTCTTTTTTAGAAACAGGGCGTGATTGCGTCATCACAGTTTTTCGTTCTTTTTCGGTAGTTAATGCTCTCATAATGGGGGGTTGAATAATAGGAACTAGTGCCATATAAGAATAAGCAGCAATCGCAATAGTCGGTAAAAGATGTTCCGCTAATTGGGTTGAAGTATAAATGGCAGTAGGGCCATCCGCTCCGCCAATAATCCCAATTGCTGCCGCTTCATTTGGTGTCATTCCTAATGCAAGAGCTCCAAAAAATGCAGCAAAAATTCCAAATTGCGCCGCACCACCTAAGAGCAAAGTCTTTGGATTGGCAATGAGCGGTCCGAAATCAGTAGAAGCGCCCAAGCATAAGAAAATCAAAGGGGGAAAAATACCCAATCCAACGCCTTGATATAAATAATATAGAAGGCCGCCATTTTCTGTGGCTGTTCCAGGATCCATTAAACCAGCTAAGGGCAGATTCGCTAGTAGCATGCCAAATCCAATAGGAATCAATAAGTATGGTTCATATTCTTTAGCAATTGCTAAGTAAATTAAAATAAGGGCAAGGGTAATTACAATTCCTTCTTGAATGGTTAAACTAAGTAATCCAGAAGTTGTAATCAGCTTATGTATAACATTAATCATTGAATGAACAACCTCCTATAGGGTAAGAAGCACTTGGTCAGATTCTACACGATCATTTGCTTGAACATAAATTTCGTCAACAACACCATCAGTAGGAGCTACGATTTCATTTTCCATTTTCATCGCTTCTAAAACAATGAGCGTATCTCCTTGAACAACCTCTTGTCCTGCTGAAACTTGGATACTTAAGATGGTTCCTGCCATAGGAGCTTTCACTTCAGTTCCATTCTTTGTTGATGCAGGTTGAGGGGTAGATTCTTTAGATATATTTTTTTGAGGTTCACCTTCTGGAGTAGTTTGTTGATTTGACATATCCGCATCTGCAGAAAGTTCTTTTACAGAAACGCGATAAACTTCATTATTGATTTCAATTTCATATTTTTTCATAGATATTTCCTCCCTTTACTTCACTCGTTTAGATTCAATGATTTCAAATTTTTTATTCGGCTTATCTTCTGATGCTAATACTAAAGCCATCAGTTCAGCAACTTGTTGATATTTTTTATTTGGTACCATTTGGTGATGTACCGTTTGCGGATGGGATGTCGTCAGTGAGGTTTTGGTAGATTCTTCGGTAGGTTCTTGTCGGCTAATTAAGGCCGAAACCATCTCGACTAACCCCCAAATGGCTGCTAATACAATAAAGACAACCAGCATTGACACAATGGTTAATACTAATCCATCCATAATACTAATGGACTCCATCTTATTCCTCCTTCAAGGTTTATTCCTTTCATTTATTAAATAGACTTAGCATAACGTGCTTGAATTTTTATAGGCTCCATTTCAGTAGATGCTTCTTTATATTTGTTTTCTAAATACTGACGACCTACTTGAGGAAATAATGCATAAGTAAGCACATCTTCGTCATTTTTAGCTAGATTTCCTAATTCTTCTTTTAACTGCTCAAACTCGGGCTTTAAATGATCGGCTGGACGAGAATCAATGACAGGGTCATCTCCAATAATGGATTGACGAAATTCTAAATGGATAGGTGCTGGAGATTTACCGTAATTTCCTTTAAGGTAATCTTTAATTTCAGTCGGAACCATTTTGTAACGTTCACCGGTTAAAATATTAAATACGGCTTGTGTTCCCACCATTTGACTTATAGGAGTGACCAATGGAGGAAAACCTAGGTCTTCACGTACGTTAGGTACTTCGTTTAAAACGGCATCATATTTATCACTAGCGCCCGCATCGCGAAGCTGGGAATTTAGGTTGGATAACATTCCTCCAGGGACCTGATAAATTAAAGCTTTTGGATCGGGGAACAGTATTTTGGGATCTAGTGTTTTATTTTCTAAATACTTATTACGGATGCTTTTGAAATATTCTGCGATTTTCTCTAATCTATCGATATTTAAATGTGTGTTGATCCCTAATTCATTAAAAGCTAGAGCTGTTGACTCTGTAGAAGGTTGACTTGTTCCTTCCGCAAAGGGAGATATCGCCGTGTCAATAATATCTACACCTGCTTTTACAGCTACAAGATAGGTCATTTGTGAGACCCCGCTTGTGGCATGTGTATGTACATTTAATGGTACGTCGATGACTGCTTTAATCGCTGGAATTAAATCTTTCGCGACGGCTGGTGTTAAAATGCCTGCCATATCTTTTAAACAAATGGAGTCTGCGCCCATATCATTTAATTGTTTAGCTAGATCGGTATAATATTCAATTGTATGAACATCACTTGTTGTATAGGCGATGGCTAGCTGAGCATGAGCTCCCTGTTTTTTAACGGCTTTCAAAGAAGCTTGGAGATTACGTGGATCGTTTAAAGCGTCGAAAATTCTAAAAATATCAATTCCGTTTTTGGCGGCATTCTCTATAAATTTATCGACTAAGTCATCGGCATAATGTCGATAGCCAATTAAGTTTTGTCCGCGTAACAACATCATAAGCTTTGTATTGGGGGCCCGTTTTTTTATTTCACGTAATCTTTCCCAGGGATCTTCATTTAAGAAACGGATGGCTGAATCATAAGTAGCGCCACCCCAACATTCAAGGGCATAATAACCAGCTTTATCCATTTCTTCTATAATAGGGAGCATATCCTCAGTAGACATTCGTGTAGCCATAAGGCTTTGATGGGCATCCCGTAGGACCGTTTCATTGATTAAAACTCCTGACATATTGCTTTCCAACCTTTCTAATTAAAAATAATCTGATATGTTCACAATATAACAAAAAGTGTGTTTTTGCAACCGTTTTCAATACAGTGGAGAAAATTTTTAATTTGTTTAAATAAAGGATAAGTTAAAAGATTTATAATTAAAAACCCCATAACTAAATCCTAGTCATGGGGTTGGTTATTGAATGGCGTTGCTTCAACCAATCAATTAGTTTGATTTCATTAACTCATCGATATATTGAACATCTTCTGGTTGATTTTCTTCGATTTCTTTAATTTTGTCTGCAAATTGTGGCAAGTAATCTTTATGGGCATATAACATTTGATCCAATAGTGTTTTTGCAGTTTGTCCTGCTGGAACTAATGGGTTAATTGTAAAGGCTTGTAAAGCTGCCCCATAATCTCCAGTAATGGCTGCACGGATGACTGTTTCTTCCATCCCTTTCATCACTTGTAACATACCACGAGCAGCTGGATTTTCAAAAGCCCCCCAGTTGTATGGAACGAATCCTTTACCAGTTACTACACCTGAAACTTCAACTGCTGCATCATATGGTAAATCAGTAATGGTTCCATTATTCTTCGTTGAAACAACCATTTCTGTATGTTTGTCATTTTGAATGGAAGCAATGATTTCACATGCTGCATCTGAGTAGTGTGTACCCCCGCGTTGGGTTAATTCTTCAGGTTTGTAGTCTAATGCAGGGTCTTTATATAATTCGAATAGACGACGTTCGGTTTCTTTAACCACTTGTGCACGTGTTTTACCTTCTTTAAATTCTTCGATTGAGTGCTCGAGCATGACGTCTTCAATGTAGTAGTAACGGTGGTAACCACATGGAAGCATTTCTAGATCTTTGACTTGTTCATAAAGGAATTTAGCCGCATGGATATTTTCCATGTCGCCTCGAGCTTCGCTATCTGGGTTGTAAAGAACATCAATTATTTCTTGTGTACGTTCTTTTCCTTCTTTATCCCAAACTCTATGCCAGTGGAAGTGATTAATTCCTGCATAGTGGAAGAATAAATCTTCTTCAGGCATATCAAGAGCAGCTGCTCCACCTTTTGTATGGCCAATAGGTACGTTACATAAACCTAATGTACGTTCCCAGCCCCCATGTTTAATCGCTGCTTCTGTTACCATACCTGCTGGATTTGTAAAGTTTACTAGCCAAGCATCAGGACATTGTTGTTTCATATCTTCGATAATGTCCAAGATGACTGGAATGGTACGGAAAGCTTTGAACATTCCACCTGCACCATTTGTTTCTTGTCCTAAAACACCATGAGATAATGGAATACGTTCATCTTTTACTCGGGCATCTAATAAGCCTACACGGAATTGTGTTGTAACGTAATCTGCATCTTTTAAAGCTTCAAAGCGGTCTAAAGTTAAAGTAACCTTCCAATCAAGACCGGCTGATTTAATCATTCGTTTTGCCATTTCACCGACAATTTCGAGTTTTTCTTTACCTTCTTCGATATCGACTAATACAATTTCACGAATAGGGAGTTGATCTTTACGCAAAATATAACCTTCGATTAGTTCAGGTGTATAACTAGAACCTCCACCAATTGTAACAATTTTCAATGATTCTTTACCCACGTTTTCTTCCTCCTTGTTTTGTAAAACGCTTATAGAAAATATCTTTCAAATTCACTTTACTTTATGTAAAGGATTACACACAAGGAAAAACACAAAATAAATATTTTTCCTTTATTTAATTGGTTTTATTGGTATCTAAGCTTTCTTTTTAGTAAACTAATCATGTGAAAGATGAAAAAGTATTGTGATTAAGCAATATAAATTTATGGAGGGATATGCAAATGGATCAAAAAGAATTTGATATTATGCAAAATAAAGATGGGTTTATTGCTGCGCTGGATCAAAGTGGTGGAAGTACACCCAAAGCTTTAGAATTATATGGCGTTCATGAAGATGAATATTCAAACGATGAAGAGATGTTCAATCTTGTTCATAAAATGCGCACAAGAATAATCACTTCACCTTCATTTACAGGAGACAAAATCATTGGTGCTATTTTATTCGAACACACGATGAATAACAAGATTGAAGACAAATATACGGGGGACTATTTAAAAGATAAAGGAATTGTTCCTTTTATAAAAATAGATAAAGGTTTAGCGGATATAGATAATGGCGTTCAACTGATGAAACCAATGCCAGAATTAGATTCTTTATTAAAACAATCTGTAGATAGAGGCATGTTTGGGACAAAAATGCGTTCCAATATTTTAGAATATAACGAAGAGGGTATTGATGCCGTTGTTAAACAACAATTTGAAGTAGCTTATCAAATTATTGATGCGGGGCTAGTTCCAATCATTGAACCTGAAGTTAATATTGCGGCTGAAGATAAGGAAAAAATTGAAGCTTATCTAAAAGAATCGATTCAAAAAGAATTAGATCAATTAAATGAAGATCAGTTCGTAATGTTGAAATTAACTATTCCAACTGAACCTGATTTATATAAAGATTTAATCGATCATCCGCAAGTAGTAAGAGTGGTTGCATTGTCTGGAGGATATTCGACAGACGACGCCAATGAAAAATTGAAATCAAACCATGGCTTAATTGCTAGCTTCTCTCGTGCATTGACTCAAAATCTAAGTGTTAATCAAAGCGACGAAGAATTTGATCAAGCATTAAAAGAAGCAGTAGATTCTATCTATGAAGCCTCTAGAAGTTAATAATAATTCAACATTATTGTAAAAAAATAAATGAAACTTTAACCGATTTGTAGAAAGGTTGGGACTGACCTCATATCTACAAATCGGTTTTTAAATGATAAATTCGCTTGCCCTTTTGATAAAAAACTCATTCATTAAAAATGAAAAGTGACTGAATCGGTTAATAAATTTCATTAAGATAAAAAGTAAAGTATAATGAATTAGAGATAAAAGATAGAACGCTAAAGACAAAAGATAGGACGAAAAATATGTTAGAAAAAATTCGATCGGCTGTGCAAAATTATGAGCCGGAAATCTATGGGAATATAAGGAAGTCTGCGGTACTTTTACCTTTAATCAAAAGAAATGGTGAGTTGCATATTCTATATGAAGTCAGAAGTCAAGCGGTCTCACAGGCTGGAGATTCTTCTTTCCCAGGTGGTGGTGTGGAAGCAGGTGAGACGTTTGAAGAAACGGCGATTCGTGAAACGATGGAAGAGTTGAGTTTACAAGAGGAAAACATAAAAATTATTGGAGAAATTGATTATATAGTGAATCAACGAATGATCATTTATTGTTTTGTTGGAGAACTTGTGGATGTTGAGTTTGAGAAGATTAAACCCAATTTAGAAGTTGAAAAAATTTATACAGTACCTGTTCAATATTTACTCAATAATAAACCTTCGTATTTTGAAGTGGAATTTTCTCCAGTTGTTAATGAACAGTTTTTAAATGAACAAAATGAGCTGTACCATTCAATGGAGTTGCACAGCTCTAAGGAACGAATTCCTTATTATGAAATACAAAAACATCGACTATGGGGATATACGGCGAATCTTACGGAGCGCTTTATTAAAATTATTCAAAAATCAGGAGAGTTAAAGTAAAAACATATTAATCAATTGTTAATTTAATATTTGTATTTAATGAGCCTTTTGTGCTAATATATTTCTGAGCGAAATTATTTAATATGAAAACAAAATTAATCGAGCAATTACACAGATTAATATAAAATAGGAGGAAATACTAAATGAGCTATAAAAAATTACTTAGCTTATTAGCGGTTTCTACACTGGCTCTTGGAGCATGTGGTGCAGACGATACGGAAGAACCTGATACTGAGGATACTGAACAAACAGAACAAGCAGATCCAGAAGAAGAAACAGCAGATTCAAGTAGTCAAGACTTAATTAACCAAGCAAAAGATGACTCTGGTGAAGCATTCCCAGAATATGGTTTAGAAGTAGTGGGCACTTGGACAACAGAAGGCTATGAAGTGGGTTATGCTCCTGGTGAAGCAGCTACAGTTCCAGTAAACATTATTTCAGAAGCTGAAGAATATAATGCTTACTTATTAGAAGATGGTGTGATTTCTGAAGTGGTTTCAGACACTCCTGAAATTGAATTTACCGTAGATAGCCCTTCAGCAGATGCAGAATACGTTGTAGGAGTTTCACCTGAAGATTTAGGTGAAGCTGGAGATGAAATAAATGAGGAAGATTTTGTACGTTCTGAAAAGATTTCATTAGTAGAAGCAGAACCTGAAGAAGACGCAGAAGAGTAAAATAAATACAGTATATTTTATGGTGTTAATGAATCGAAGTCGGTTCGTTAGCACCATCTTTTTGCGCCCGCTAAAATTTATGGAAAAATTCAAACTGTTTAATCATAAATGTGATGAAGAGAGTGAATAAAAGACGAGTAAGTTTTTTTACTTCACTCATCATAATTTTCGTCTTAAAAAACACTTACGAATCCACGAGAATTCGATAAAAACGAGGAGTTATTTTGAGCATTGATGGTTGAATATGTTATAATGGTTCATGTGAAAGTAAACTGGGTAAGGAGACTTACCCAGCTTTTTTGATTGTCTAGAAATGACTCGGGAGGCTTAGTACAAATGAAGTTAGTTTTTGGTCTTGGTAATCCAGGGAACAAATATAAAAATACAAAACATAATATCGGCTTTATCGCCATTGATGAAATTGCCCAAAGTTTAGGCTTAACATTTAATCAAACAAAATTTAAGTCATTATACGCAGAAGGTCATGTTGGGGGAGAAAAAATTATTTTGATTAAACCACAGACCTTTATGAATTTATCCGGTGAATCCATCCAGCCTTGGGTGGATTATTATGATTTAACTGGAGAAGATATTGTTGTTATCTATGACGATATGGACTTGCCGGTTGGAAAAATTCGCTTGCGCGTGCAAGGAAGCGCAGGAGGACATAATGGCATGAAAAGTATCATTGAACAATTAGGAACCAAAGAGTTCAATCGAATTCGAGTAGGAATTGGCCGTCCGTTTCCTAAACAGACAGTTATTTCTCATGTTCTTAGTCAATTTCCAAAAGAACGAGTAGAAGACATAAAAGAAGCTATTTTAAAAGTAGAAGATGCCATCAACTATTGGTTTAACTCTCATACTTTTCAAGAAACAATGAATAAATTTAATTAATGAAATGAGCGTAAAAATATTGAACGAAGAAAAACAAACTAGAAAGGAGAAATCTCTCAATGACTCAGATGCTTGATTTATTATTTAATCAACCCAATTTTCAAAACGTTTTAAAAAAGATGACCGCAGATTCCGCACAACTAATTACTGGAATTGCCGGTTCTGCTCGGGCTGGCTTGATTGCTGGGATTGCAAAAAAACAAACAAAAACGGTTATTTTTACAGCAAACTTGCATCAAGCGAATCAATTGCGTGAAGATTTAAGGGTGTTTTATCCAGAAGAAAAATTATTCATCTATAATGTGAATGATATGATTGTTGCCCAACAATCCATTGCATCACCAGAAGAACAAGCCGAACGAGTAGAAGCTTTAGAATTTCTTCTTTCAAATAAAACAGGAATTGTCTTGATTCCGATAGCCGCTGCACGAAGGTTATTACCGCCAAAAGAAATCTATCAAAAAGCCCATTTAACGATTAACTTAGATGGGGAAATCGAATTAGAACAATTGATGAATCAACTCGTCAGTATGGGCTATAAGCGTGAACAAATTGTTGCTAGCCCAGGAGAATTCAGTGTTCGCGGGGGGATTATTGATGTTTACCCACTCACAGAAAAATACCCTATACGGATTGAATTATTTGATATCGAAGTCGATTCAATTCGCTCTTTTGATGCTGAAACTCAAAGATCCATCCAACAACTAGACGAAGTGAAAATCTCTCCTGTCGCAGAAAATATATTACCGATGGATCATTGGGAAGAGGCGACCCAGCGAATCAAACAAGCGTATGAAAAAACAAATCATACCTTAGAAGATGAGGAAGCGAAGGAACGATTAGGTGCTCGACTATTACCAACGATTGAAGCTTTGGAGAATAAAAAATGGGATGACAGTTTTTCATTTTATACTTATTATTTATATGAAAATCAAAGCTCTATTTTAGACTATATTCCAAATGACGCGATTGTGTTATACGATGAATATCCACGTATTTTAGAAAGTAACCAAAATTTAGAACAAGAAGAAAGTGCATGGTTAGAAACGCAGTTGAACCAGCATCGTTTGTTAGATCAACAAAAATTTAGTATAAACTTTTTAGAACAGCAAAGAAAAATTCATCATCCGCGCATTTATTTCTCTCTTTTACAAAAAGGAATGGGGAGCACAAAAGTTTCTTCTATTCATGCCTTCCATTACCGCGAAATGCAAAAATTTTTTGGTCAAATGCCCATGATCAAAGCAGAAATTGAAGGTTGGCTCAATCGAGGCTACCAACTAATCGTTATGACTGAAAATGATGAACGAGCGACACAAGTCCAAGTCACGTTTAAAGACTTTAAACTAAACGCAAAAGTTTTAAGTGCAGAAGATGAAATCCAAAAAGATCAACTGCAAATTCTACCTTATACGCTACAACAAGGTTTTGAATTAATCGAAGAAAAAATTGCCGTCTTGACTGAAGCAGAATTATTTAATCGGATTGCTAAAAAGAAAAGACGACAATTAAATATATCAAATGCCGAAAGAATTAAAAATTACAACGAGTTAAATCCTGGTGATTTTGTCGTTCACGCAAGCCATGGAATTGGGAAATACATTGGAATGGAAACCGTCGAAATTCGTGGTGTTCATCAAGATTATTTAACCATAGAATATCAAAAACACGACCGGGTACTGATTCCGGTAACTCAACTCCACTTAATACAAAAATATGTATCAGCAGAAGGAAAAGAACCCCGTATTCATAAACTAGGGGGTACAACCTGGGCAAAAACAAAAACACGAGTTCAAAAACAAGTAGAAGACATTGCCGATGAACTGATTGAATTGTATGCAGAACGTGAAAGTAGAAAAGGTTTTGCTTTTTCAAAAAATGACGCCTATTATCGAGCGTTCGAAGAAGCCTTTCCTTATACAGAAACGCCGGACCAGTTGCGTTCGATTCAAGAAGTCAATAAAGATATGGAAAATGAGAAACCAATGGATCGTCTTTTAATTGGAGACGTGGGTTATGGGAAAACAGAAGTTGCGATGCGCGCAGCGTTTAAAGCGGTACAAGATGGTAAACAAGTTGCTTTCTTAGTCCCTACAACTGTACTGGCTCAACAACATTATGAATCCTTCATTGAACGGTTTGTTGATTTTCCAGTAAAAATTGAAATGCTCAGCCGATTCCGCACAAAAAAACAAATGGATCAAATTGTTTCTTCTTTACGCAAAGGACAAATTGATATCATTATTGGAACGCATCGCTTGCTTTCAAAAGATATTTTGTTCCAAGATTTAGGTTTACTAGTAATCGATGAAGAACAACGATTTGGAGTCAAACATAAAGAAAGAGTGAAACAGCTTAAAAATGAGGTGGATGTTTTAACGTTAACGGCAACTCCGATTCCAAGAACCTTACACATGTCCTTGGTGGGGGCGCGCGATTTATCGGTCATTGAAACTCCACCAGCCAACCGTTATCCCGTGCAGACTTATGTTTTAGAAATGAATGGCTTGGTCATTCGCGAAGCGATCGAACGTGAAATGGCACGAGGCGGTCAGGTCTTTTTCTTACACAACCGAATAAGTACGATAGAACAACGTGTTCAAGATATTGAGGAGCTAGTTCCAGGTGCGCGTGTTGGTTTTATTCATGGACGCTTGACAGAAAATCAGCTGGAAAATATTTTGTATGATTTCTTGCAAGGGGATTATGATGTTTTAGTGACGACAACGATTATTGAAACGGGCGTGGATATGCCGAATGTCAACACGTTATTGGTTGAAGATGCGGATCGTATGGGTCTTTCACAATTGTACCAATTAAGAGGACGTGTAGGGCGAAGTAATCGTGTGGCTTATGCGTATTTTATGTATGAACAAAACAAGTTATTGACTGAAGAAAGTGAAAAAAGACTGCAAGCCATTAAGGACTTTACGGAATTAGGAAGTGGCTTTAAAATTGCGATGCGTGATTTATCCATTCGTGGGGCAGGAAACTTATTAGGCCAACAACAATCAGGCTTTATCGATTCGGTAGGATTTGATTTATATTCTCAAATGTTACAAGAAGCGGTGGCACGTAAGCAAGGAAGCTCTGAAGTTGAGAAAACAGTCGTTGAGATAGATGTGGATGTAGATGCATATATTCCAAATGACTATGTGAAAGATGAGCGTCAAAAAATTGAATTATATAAACGAATTCGTTCTCTTTCAGATGAAGAAGAGTATGTTGAGTTACAAGATGAATTTATTGACCGCTTTGGCGACTTCCCACAAGAAGTGGATGATTTATTGGTTATTGGATTGATTAAGTATTATAGTGAGATGGTTCTTGTTGAAACAATTACGAGAAAACGGTCAGAAGTTCAAGTAACCTTTTCTGCAAAAGGGACAAAAAATATCCCAATGCAGGAAATATTCAAAGCTTTAGACGGGATTCCTTTGAAAGTTGATATGAAACCAGGAGAGCAACTAACCGTTGAATTTTATTTAAAACCTGGGATGGAAGATTATGAATGGCTACAACATATTTTGAAATTTGTTAAAAATCTTTATACCTATACCGAAGAGAACAAAGATGAGAAAGATTCTTGGGCAGAAGGTGTTGAAGCTGAAGTGGATACAAAAAGTGAATAAGTGAATAGATGAAAGTAAAAAAAGAGGGGAGATATTCATGCATACCATTTATATTTTTGGGTTAGGTCCAACACATTTAGGACAGATGCCTAAAGAAGTTTACGATAGGATTTCAAATCAGGATAAGTTGTATTTACGTACATTAAAGCATCCTGCTGCTCAGGAATTAAAAAAAGAAGGATTAGATATTGTCTCTTTTGATGATAAATATGAAGAATTTGACGAAGATTTTGAACGCGTCTATCCAGCGATTGTTGAAGAGTTAATTCATCTGGCAGAAACAAAGGACGTTTACTATGGAGTTCCCGGTCATCCAGCCGTTGCTGAAACCACGGTTCAACTATTATTAAATGATTATGAACAAACAAAAATTATAGGTGGAAAAAGTTTTATTGATGATTTATTTGCGGCGGTTAACATTGATCCGATTCAAGGTTTTCAATTAATGGATTCTTTTGATTTAAATAGTGATCATATTTTCCCAGGACAACACCTGATTGTTATGCAAGTTTTTCACTCTTTGATTGCTAGTGAAGTGAAATTGGCGTTGATGGAAATTTATCCAGATGATCATCAGATTGCCATAGTGGATGCAGCAGGAAGTCCAGAAGAGAGCGTTCTTTGGATGCCTTTGTATGAATTGGATTATTTTGAAGGCGTTCATAATCTACGTTCTGTTTATGTTCCACCGCTTGAAAGGGATCAGGCGGTCTATTCCTTTGCTACCCTTCAATCCTATACCGATGAAGTGTTAGGCGAAAATGGAGATGTATGGGCAAAACAATTAACCGGTGAAGAATTACTTAAATACTTCCAAGAAGAACTTGACGAATTGAAAGCAGCTTATGCAAAAGATGATATGAATAATGTAGTTGAAGAACTTGGTGACTTACTGATGCAACTGCTTTATCAAACGGGTATTGGTGAAAATGAAGAACTCTTCTCTTTAGAAGAAGTATTAGAAGGCATCAACAAAAAAATGCGTAGACGGCATCCGCATGTTTTTGATGGTGTAAAAGCAGAGACCCCTGAAGAAGTGGATGCTATTTGGCAAAAAATTAAAGAACAGGAAAGAAAGGGAAATTTGTAGAATGCGATTAGATAAATTTTTAAAAGTTTCACGAATTATAAAACGTCGAACAATTGCGAAGGAAATTGCAGATCAAGATCGCGTAAAAATCAATGGAAACTTAGCAAAATCTTCTACAAAAGTTGCAGTTGGTGATGAGCTTGAAATTATTTTTGGAAATAAAACATTGGTTGTACGAGTAGAAGATTTACGTGATACAACGAAAAAACACGAATCAGAAGGTATGTATACGGTTCTTGAAGAAAGATTTGCAGAGGAATAAAAAATATTTTTTGAATCCATTTATAATGAATATCTACCCAAGTGAGCCTTAAAAACTAGCTTGCTTGTTCCGTTTCTCTTTAAAGCTGTCTAAGTGAGTAAAAATAGTTACTCACTTGGACAGAATTTTTTGAAAGAGTAGTCCTTAAATCATATTCTTCACATTTTTTGTGAAAAAATCCTGTTTTTTATCTGAAAACAGTTTTCAAATGAAATGAATCTTGCTATAATGAAGTATAACAATTACTTTTAGGGACTGATTGCGGTGAAACATAAAGAAAATAAAAACGTCACGCAGCTTGATACATATTCAGCCGATAAAACATTAGATAGTATCCGTCAACGTAAACGTAAACGATTTGTACGTATCCGCACGCTTAGTATTATTTTTGTAGGGTTTATTTTAATTGGTTTTACGAGTATGCCCCTTATTAATAATAAGCGAGCAACCAAAGAATATACCAAGACACATACCCAAGTAGTGGGAGAGTTGGAAGATTTAAAAGAAGAGCAAAAACAACTCGAGTATGAAGTTAGTTTATTAGAAGATGAGGAATATATTGCCAAACTGGCTCGTCAAGAATTAAATGTGTCAAAACCAAATGAAATATTAATTAATATTCCTGAAAAAGAAGAAGCAAAATCAGACAATGACTCCCTATCAGAAGAAGAGAAATTAGAAAAAAATGATGAAGAATCGTAGAAAAAAGAACATTTTAAGGAAACATAAATAAAAACATGTTGCTTTATTCGTAAATAGCGACATGTTTTTTTCGTATTTCAAAAAAATAGCCGTTTTTTATTGAATATAATGAAAAATTTATAACATCCGAGCAGTAAACATGTTATAATAGTTACAAATGATCAGGAGGAGTAAGATTTAATGTCACTTGAAGTTGGCAATAAGGTAGAAGGTAAGATTACTGGATTGGCGAAGTTTGGAGCTTTTATTGATTTAGGAGATAATAAGACAGGCCTTGTTCATATTAGTGAAGTGTCTGATAAGTTCGTAGAAGATATTAAAGATGAACTAAAAGTGGGGCAAGTCGTTACAGTAGAAGTCCTTTCAATTGATGATGATGGTAAGATTGCTTTATCCATGCGTAACCGAGAAAAAGAAGCAGAAGAGAAAAAAGAACAATCAAAACCAGAATATAAAAAAAGAGAAACATCAAGCCATCGACCAAGCAAGCCGTTCAATAAAAAGCAAAGCAACAATAATCAAGATTTCGATTCACTGATGAATGACTTTTTAAAAGAAAGTGAAACACGTTTGTCGTCATTGCGTAAAAATACTGAAAGCAAGCGTGGTGGACGCGGCGGACGTCGTAATTAAATGTTTTGAAATTATAAAATGAATGAAGGCAGGGAATTCCTGCCTTATTTTTTTAGTTAGTATGAAACAACTTCTCATGGATTTGTGATTAGGTGGTGAATAGATCTGTGTTTTTAGACTTCAATCAAATTCTTCAAGAACATAATCTCTTAAAAAAGGATAACCACGTTCTTCTTGCGGTTTCAGGTGGGGTAGACTCCATCGTGTTATTCCATTTAATGCAAAATATACCGGAAGCAAAGCGACCTAAATTAAGTGTCGCCCATGTGAATCATCAACTGCGTCCAGAAGCGGATAAAGAAGAAGAATTTGTTAAGGGACTGGCCGATGACTATCAAATTCCCTTTTATTCTTTTCGATGGGACCAATCAGATCATCCAAAAAGTGGCATCGAAGAATCTGCACGAGATATTCGGTATTCTTTCTTTGAACAAATAATGAAACAAGAAAAAATGAATGTTTTAATGACCGCTCATCATCAAGATGATCAAGTCGAAACGATCTTAATGAAGCTCACTCGAGGAAGCATACTTTCACAATTGACAGGGATAGAGTTTTCTCAGTCATTTTCCGAAGGAGTATTAGTGCGCCCTTTGTTAGGTTTTTCCAAGAAAATGTTATATGATTTGGCTGACGAGCAACAATGGCCATTTATGGAGGATGCGACTAATTTTGAATTGGATTATATGCGGAATCGATTTCGAAATGAGATTATTCCTTTGTTAAGAAAGGAAAATTCGCAATTTGACCAACATGTGGTTCAATTTGCTGCGGATTTAGAGGATCTTTTAGAGGTTTCTTGGGCACCGATAGAGGCGACTTTTAATGAGGTGACTCAAAAGAAACAGGAGGGTTGGGTGTTGAGTCGTTTGCAGTTTTCAAACCTTTCGGCTGCGACCCAACGTATGGTGCTCAAAGTTTTGTTGGATCGTTTATATGAAAATGAAGAAGATTTATATAAAGCTAACTACATCACGCTCCTTCAGGATTGGATTATGAATGGAGAAGTGAACACACAGCTTGATTTACAAGGTGGCTTTGTCTCTTTGAAAGAATATGAGACTGTTCGCTTTTTTAAGCAAAAACCTAAAGAACCTTCGATAGCTAATGCACATTTTGTTTTAGACAAGGTAGATCAATGGGTTCAGTTGTCTCCTCATGAAAAGATTGGTTTATTTCTTTTAGATCCTACGAATGAAGAGAAACTGAACGAAAATTCTTTATTAATAGAAGAAAAAAATCTCCATTTGCCTTTAACGATTCGCCATCGGCAACCGGGCGATCGGATGCGTTATGCTGGATTAAAGGGAAGTAAGAAGATTAAAGATATCTTTATTGATGAAAAAACCCCTATAAAACAAAGAAGTCAAGCTTGGCTCGTGGAAGACAGCTTAGGGAGGATTCTTTGGTTAATCTCTTATCGTAAAATGAATTTGTTTACTGCTCAAGAAACTGATAAACTAATTTATGTCCTAAAATATAAAAAAGATGAATATTAAGAGGAGAAAAGATTATGAAAATGGATGACAACATTAAAGAAGTCTTAATTACGGAAGAGGAAATTCAAAAAAAGACAAAAGAAGTTGCACAAATTTTATCCGATGAATATAAAGATAAAAATCCTTTAGTTGTTGGAATATTAAAAGGAGCCCTTCCTTTTATGGCGAATTTGATTAAAGAAATGGATATCTTTTTAGAATATGATATGATGGATGTTTCAAGTTATGGAACCTCAAAAACATCTTCTGGTGAAGTAAAAATTGTTAAAGACTTAGATAGCTCAGTAGAAAACCGAGATGTATTAATTGTTGAAGATATTATTGATACAGGACGTACGCTGAAGTATTTACAAGATATGCTTATTCGAAGAAACGCAAAATCGGTGAAATTTGTGACATTACTTGATAAACCTTCAGGACGTGTAACAGATTTAACAGTTGATTGGAAATGTTTCAATATCCCGGATGAATTTGTTGTGGGATATGGATTAGATTATCGCGAGAATTATCGTAATTTACCATATGTTGGCATCCTAAAAGAAGAAGTTTATTATTGATTGAGACGTTAAACGAATAGTTATAATTTTTTGGGAAAAGTCAAATAATATTCATAGAGTTCAATCATTTATTGTGCTAATATGTAGAGAGGCAATCGGATGGCTCATTCATTTTAGCTAGATCGATCGCTTTAGAGTTAATTAAGAATATAAATATTAAAATGTAAATTAGTTATGGAGGATAAAATGAAGAGAAAAAACTTTTTTAATAGTAGTCTCTTCTATATACTTGTATTTCTAGGAATCATAGGGCTTGCACAAATGTTTTCTAGTAATCGAGCAACAGAGAGTACTGCATCGATAACGAGTACTGAGTTCGTTCAATATTTAGAAGATGACCGAGTGGAGGAGTATTCGATTCAACCGACTGGAGGAGTCTATGAAATACGAGGGACTTTCAAAAAAGGTGAAGAATTAGAAGACTCCACAAATGGAGAAGGAGACATTCCATTTTTCGGGCAACAAGAAGAGTCAACAACACGTGGCTTTAACACAATTATGTTACAAAACGATTCAATTATTAATGATGTTTATCAAATAACCAAAAGTAATGACGTCACTATGGAATCGCTAGAAGAACCGAGTACGGGTCTTTGGACAAGTCTATTAATTACTTTCTTGCCTTTTATATTGCTTGCTGGTTTCTTATATTTCATGATGAATCAAGCAGGACAAGGTGGCGCAGGCGGTGGCGGTGGAAGAAACGTTATGAATTTTGGACGTTCACAAGCCAAAGAAGCGGATGCGAAAACAAGTACTGTTCGTTTTGCGGATGTTGCCGGTGCAGATGAAGAGAAACAAGAATTAGTTGAAATTGTAGAATTTCTAAAAGATCCTAGAAGATTTAATCAACTTGGAGCTCGTATTCCTGCAGGTGTTTTATTAGAAGGACCTCCAGGAACCGGTAAAACCCTATTAGCCAGAGCAGTCGCTGGAGAATCCGGCGTTCCTTTTTACTCTATCTCAGGATCTGAATTCGTAGAGATGTTCGTTGGTGTGGGAGCGAGTCGTGTTCGTGATTTGTTCGAAAACGCGAAAAAGAATGCTCCTTCTATAATCTTTATTGATGAGATTGATGCTGTAGGACGTCAACGTGGAGCTGGAATGGGTGGAGGACACGATGAACGTGAACAAACCCTGAACCAGTTATTAACTGAAATGGATGGATTTGAAGGGAACGAAGGTGTCATCGTTATGGCAGCCACAAACCGTTCCGATGTTTTAGACCCTGCGTTATTACGTCCTGGTCGTTTTGACCGTCGTATTATGGTAGGTCGTCCAGATGTTAAAGGTCGTGAAGCGATCTTAAAAGTTCACGCAAAGAACAAACCTCTTTCAGATGAAGTAAATCTAAAATTAATTGCTCGTCAAACACCAGGATTTTCAGGAGCAGATTTAGAAAACTTGCTAAACGAAGCAGCTTTAGTGGCAGCACGTCGTGAAAGTACGGTTATTGAAGCGATTGATATGGATGAAGCGCATGACCGAGTCATTGCTGGGCCAGCGAAAAAAGATCGAATTATGAATGAAACAGAACGTAAAATGGTCGCTTATCATGAAGCTGGTCACACAATTGTCGGTCTTGTATTAAGCGACGCACGAGTTGTTCATAAAGTAACGATTGTCCCTCGAGGACGAGCGGGTGGTTATGCCATCATGCTTCCAAAAGAAGATCGTTATTTAATGACCAAAAAAGATTTGACTGAACAAATTGCAGGCTTACTAGGAGGACGAGCGGCGGAAGAGATTTTCTTTGGCACACAGTCTTCTGGTGCTTCCAATGACTTCCAACAATCAACACAAATTGCTCGTTCAATGGTCACAGAGTATGGAATGAGTGATAAGATTGGCCCTGTTCAATATGAGGGAAATAACCAAGTCTTCTTAGGAAGAGATTACAGTCAGTCTAAGAGTTATTCTGAACAGATTGCTTATGAAATTGACCAAGAAGTTTCACGTATCTTGAAAGAAGGTCATGATCAAGCAATCCATATTATTGAAGAAAATGCGACAAAATTGAAGTTAATTGCAGAACACTTGCTAGAATACGAAACACTTAATGAAATTGAAATTAAGAGTTTGTATGAAGATGGTGTCTTACCTTCCAATGATACGAGAACAGATGAATATCCTCGTGAAGAAGAGTCTGATGAAGAT
>DXAZ01000039.1 GCA_019116785.1 Candidatus Atopostipes pullistercoris | reverse complement strand
TTCGTCCAAAAGATGCTTCTATTGTTAAAGAACTCCCCCAGAAAAATTGGAAAGATAGTGGTTGGTTAGCAGCCCGGAATCGTTGGCCGATTTACCAAAGACCTTTAAATATTTATGAAGTACATTTAAGTTCTTGGCGACAACATGAAGATGGCTCTTGGTATACTCTTTCAGAACTTCAAGAAGAACTGATCCCCTATGTTAAAGAAATGAACTATACACACATTGAATTTATGCCGTTGATGGAACATCCGCTTGATGCTAGTTGGGGTTACCAATCAACCGGCTTTTTTTCTATATCTTCAAAGTTTGGGACTATTGAAGAATTTCAAGATTTTGTAGAAGCAGCTCATCAAGAGGGGATTGGTGTGTTGATGGATTGGGTGCCGGGACATTTTAATCGAAATGATTATGGGATGGCTTATTATGATGGCACCCCTCAATTTGAATACTCTGACCCCAATTTAGCAAACAATAATCGTTGGGGAACCCTCAATTTTGATTTAGGAAAAAATCAGGTGCAGAGTTTTCTCATCTCAAATGCTCTTTTTTGGATAGAAACCTTTCATTTAGACGGACTACGTGTAGATGCTGTAAGTAATATGATTTATTTAGATTATGATGAAGGGCCTTGGACACTGAATGAAGATGGCAGTAATGATAACAAAAAAGGGGTAGCTTTCATTCAAAAATTAAATACGATCCTTTTTCAAAGACATCCTTCAATTATTGTGGCTGCTGAAGAAAGTACAGCTTGGGAAAAAGTCACACATCCTGTTAGTGAAGGGGGGTTAGGCTTTAATTATAAATGGAATATGGGTTGGATGAATGACACGTTGAAATTTTTTGAGATGGATCCTTTGTATCGCAAGGATGCCTTTAAGTTGATTACTTTCTCATTTATGTATACGTTTAATGAGAACTTTATCTTACCTTTTTCACACGATGAAGTGGTTCATGGGAAAAAGTCAATGCTGCATAAACAGTTTGGTGATCGCTATAATCAATTTGCTGCTTTAAGAACGCTTCAATCTTATCAAATGTTTCATCCAGGGAAAAAACTAAATTTTATGGGAAATGAATTTGGTCAATTTTTAGAATGGAAGTACGATGAAGGATTGGAATGGCAAAGTTTAGAAGATGAAATGAATGCGGCTCATTTAGAATTTACAAAAGCATTAAATGTTTTTTATAAAGAAAACCGAGCTCTATGGGAATTAGATCATCAGGAAGAAGGAATTGAAATTTTGGATGCTGATAATTCAGATGAGTCTATTTTGTTGTTTATGCGTAAAGGGAAAAAAGCACGTGACTTTTTAATTATTTGCTGTAACTTTACACCCGTTGAAAGGCATCAAGTTCGTGTAGGTGTTCCTTATAAAGGAAGTTATATGGAGATTTGGAATACGGAGCGTAAGGAATTAGGGGGAACTTGGGTAGAAGGGCAAGGTATCCTCAAAACCAAAGCCGAGCCCTATCATCAAAAAAATCATTCCGTTGAGCTGATTTTACCTGCTATGAGTGTTATTGTTTTGGCGCCAAATCGTGTGTATGGCGTAGCCAATCCTTAAAAGAAATGCCTGAAATATAAAAATCATTATCTAACAATTATTGCACAAATACGTAAAGGATGAATGTTTATAGCCAAACGAAAATACAAATAAAGGGGCGAAGGAAGTTTATCTTCCGTATGATATGAAAATAGAAGCAGTAGCTATGGTATTAGCCGGAGGACAGGGGTCGCGTTTAGGAAAATTAACTAAACAAACCGCTAAACCAGCCGTGTCCTTTGGGGGAAATTATCGGATTATTGATTTTGCGTTATCGAATTGTGCAAATTCTGGAATCAATACAGTAGGTGTTGTGACACAGTATCATCCGCTTGTATTAAATGAGCATGTTGGGAATGGAGAAAATTGGGGACTGGATCGTCATAGTGGTGGGGCGACTATTTTACAACCTTATTCGAGTATCGATGGGGAAAAATTTTTTAAAGGAACCGCTCATGCGATATACCAAAATATTGAATATGTGGATTTATATGATCCTGAATATTTAGTGATTTTATCTGGCGATCATATTTATAAAATGGATTATGAAAAGATGCTCGAATATCATAAAGAAAAAAATGCTTTACTTACTATTGCCGTTATGCCTGTTCCTTGGGAGGAAGCTTCAAGGTTTGGAATTATGAATACGGATGAATCGGGGCGGATTGTCGAATTTGATGAAAAACCAAAGAAGCCGAAATCGAATTTAGCTTCCATGGGGATTTATGTCTTTACTTGGTCTCGTTTGAAAAAATATCTTAAAGATGCAATAGATAAAGGAAGATCGATGGATGACTTTGGGCACAATGTCATTCCTGCTTATTTAAGAAATAGTGAATCGATTTTTGCTTATAAATTTGAAGGGTATTGGAAAGATGTTGGAACCATTGAAAGTCTTTGGGAAGCGAATATGGAGTTTTTAGATCCTAATCACGAATTAAATATTCGCGATTCTTCTTGGCGTATCTTTTCGAAAAGTCTAAATACGACTCCGCAACAAATTGTAAAGGATGCCAAAGTCAATGACTCTATGATTACGGATGGTTGCTATGTAGCAGGTGAGGTTGACCATTCTATATTAAGTCATAATGTAAAAGTTGGTCGAGGATCGGTGGTTAAAGACAGTGTCATCATGCCGAATACGGTCATTGGTGAAAATTGTGTTATCGAAAAAGCGATTATTGGTGAAAATGCGCGTCTATACGACGGGGCACGTTTAGTAGGTGAAAAGGGAGATATTGCTGTTGTCGGTAACGAAGAAAGAGTGGGAGGCTTTAAAGATGAAGACTAGATATGCTGCTATATTGAATTTAGTTGAGGAAGAAAATAAATTATTACCGCTTACTACGAAAAGACCCGTTGCCACTTTGCCCATTGCTTGTCGTTACCGTTTAATTGACTTTCCTTTTTCAGGTTTATTTAATGCAAAAGTACGATCTGCCTCGCTTTTTATTTCCGGTTCTGGGCGTTCGCTTTATGACCATATGCGCTCAGGCGTAAGCTGGGGATTAGATAATATTTCTGGTGGAGGCGTTTTTACTCATTCGCAAGTTCGCATGAAATCTGAAATTATTCAAAAAGATGGCTATCGAGATTATTATGAAGATCATGAAATTTTTATTAAGAGTGCCAATTCTGAATATGTTCTCCTCATCGGCTCTAATATATTAGCGAATATACAAATGGATTCGATGCTAAAATTCCATTTAGATGAAAAGTCGGATATTACAGTAGCCTATAAAAAAATTAAAAGAAATGCGATTAAAAAAGACACCATTTTTTCAACGTATGATTTTGAAAATAATGCTGGAAATGAAATTATTGGAGTTACACCTTTAGTGGATATTCCGTATGATCCTGCTCCTATTGCATTTGGTTTAAATATTTTAGTCGCTAAGACTTCGGTGTTTTTAAACTATTTGGAAGATTTAAAAGAAGAACAAAAAATCGTTTCTGTAGAAAATGTGTTAAAGAAAGCTATCGAACATCCTGAAATTAAAGTGAAAGGTTATGAATACACCGGTTATTTAAAACCAATTGAAGATATTCCAAGTTATTTTGAAGCCAATATGGATATGTTAATCGAAAATAATTTTAATGCATTATTTTATCGTGAGTCCCCTGTACGTACTAAATCCAAGAATTCAGCCCCTACTTATTATGGAAAAAGTTCCAATGTTACCAACTCCTTACTTGCCAATGATTCAGAAATTTATGGAACAGTGGAAAATTCGTTAATTTCAAGGAGAAATCTTATCTTGAAAGATGCAAAAATCAATCATTCGATTGTTCTACAAGGCTGCTTTATTGACGAAGGGGTTCAGTTAGATTATGTGATTCTTGATAAGAGGGTTCATGTTGAAAAGGGAGCTAAATTAGAAGGTACAGAAGGAAATCCATTGGTCATTCCAAAAGAAGCACGTGTTTTGTCTTCTGGTGAAATTGTGGAAAGGGGAATTTAATGAGATTATTGTTTGCGGCAACAGAATGTGCTCCTTTTTTTAAAAGTGGGGGGTTGGGAGATGTGTTGGGCGCTTTGCCAAAAGAACTCGCCCAAAAGGATCATGAAGTTCGTGTTGTTCTTCCTTATTTTGTTCAACTTATCCCCGATGAATATAAAAAAAATATAAAAGATGTGACCCACTTTACAGTTGAGGTGGGGTGGCGAAAGCAATATTGTGGCATTAAAGAATTAAAATTAGACAAAGTCACTTACTATTTTATTGATAATTTATATTACTTTGATCGTCCTACTTTGTATGATTATGAAGATGACGCTGAACGTTTTGCTTTTTTTCAACTAGCGGCGATTGAAATGTTAGAAGTGGTGGATTATATTCCAGATATTTTCCATGTAAATGACTGGCAAACCGCTGTTATTCCGGTTCTTTTAAAAGATAAGTATGCATGGAAAAATAAGCTGAAAAATATTCGTACGGTTTTAACGATTCATAATTTAATGTTTCAAGGAATTTATGATCAGTTTGTCCTTTCTGATTTATTTGGGATTGGGTATGATGCTTTCCATGAACACGGCTTAAAATATTATGATAATGTGAATTTCCTCAAGGGAGGTATTTATTATTCAGATTTAGTGACTACGGTAAGTCCAACTTATGCGGATGAAATTCAAACAAAAGCATTTGGTGTGGGACTCGAACAAGATTTAAAAAATGTGAAAAATAAATTGGTCGGTATATTGAATGGAATAGATTTTGATTTTTATAATCCGGAAACGGATGAAAGCTTGCCTGCTCCTTTTTCTATAGAAAACTTAGAAGGAAAAGCAAAAAATAAAGAAGCTCTACAAGAACATTTCGGCTTACCTATCAATCCAGATATTCCACTGATGGGGATTGTAACGCGATTAGATGAACAAAAAGGCATCCAGTTAATTATTGATAGTATGGATGAACTGCTCAGTTTTAGAAACGTACAGTTGGTTTTGCTGGGCACGGGGAAACCCTATTTTGAAGAAGCTTTTCGCTACTATACAGAAAAATATCCCAATCATTTTAAAGGACGGATTGAATTTGATGTGAATCTCGCCCAATTAATCTATGCTGGTTGCGATCTGTTTTTAATGCCTTCAGCTTTTGAACCTTGTGGCTTAAGCCAATTGAATGCGATGCGCTATGGAACTTTACCGATTGTGCATGAAGTAGGGGGATTAGCAGATACCGTGATTCCTTATAATCATGTGACGGTCGAAGGGACGGGTTTTTCATTTTATGATTTTAATGTAGAAACGATGCTGCATACGATTGATCATGCACTCACGATTTATTTCGATTTTCCTGATCAATGGCAGCAACTCATTCGTCAAGCGATGCAAAAAGATAACAGTTGGAGTAA
>DXAZ01000038.1 GCA_019116785.1 Candidatus Atopostipes pullistercoris | reverse complement strand
CTGCAAACTATAAAGTCCACAATACAACAAAAAAGAGACCAGTTGAAGTGTTTGCCCTCGAAAAGCAACACTTACGTCCAGTCTCCCCAATTAGTGATAATACATATATCACTAAAACCTTTAATACAAGTATAACAAGAACTGTTCGGAAGGACAATATAATTTGGTATAAATCGAATCGTTGTATATGGTAATCTAAAAATGAACCACCATCGCACTTGAAAACTGAACCACTTCAGTAGAAAATATCCTTAGCAACTGTCGCTAAGGGGGAAGCTGGAGTGATCACTTTGAAGACAAAGCAAAAAATAATCCAATTGCATTTAGAAGGTGTAAGTGAGCGAAAAATTGCAAAACAAACAAAGAAGGCAAGAAATACAGTACGTAAATATATAAAGCAGTTTAAACAAAGTAGATACGAGGATGTACAAGATCTACCGATTACGGAAGAGGTCCTTCGACCTCCAACTTACAAGAAAAGAAAAGGAAAACAAAGAGCATTAACAGAAAAAATAAAAGCTAAACTAAGAGGCTACATCAAAGAAAACCAGTGGAAGAAAGAGCATTATATGTCAAAGCAGCAAATGAAAATGACAGATATGCATGAAAAACTATTGGATGAAGGACACGAAATTAGCTATACAACGGTACGTAATTTTGTAAATAAAGAAACATCAAAAGCGAAAGAAGTATTTATTCGTCGACATGCCGAAGCAGGATATGAAGTGGAATTTGATTGGGGAGAAATTAAGCTAGAGGTTGATCAAAAATTAAAAGTATATTATTTAGCGATTTTCACTTTACCGTACAGTAATTATCGATTTGCGAGGATATATGAATCTCAATCTATGGTTTGTGTGCTAGATGTTCATACTGAATTTATTCATCATATTGGCTTCATACCAAAGGTATTTACTTATGACAATATGAGAACAGTTGTAAAGCAATTCGTTGGCACAGAAAGAAAAATAACTGACAGCATGGTGCATTTATCGAATTATTATGGGTTTAACATTCGGTTGTGCCAACCAAGAAAAGGTAATGAAAAAGGTCATGTAGAAAGAAGTGTTGATTTCATTCGTAGAAAAGCATTTTCGTCGGTATATTCTTTTCAAAGTTTAAATGAAGCAAGTATGCATTTAGAAACCACGTTAGAAAAATTAAATAAGAGAACTCATCACGAACATAAAGTGTCACATCATGAATTATTAGGGCAAGAAGCAGTGCAGTCTAGACCAGCTATTTCATCCTTTGATCCAGCAGATATGATTGAGGTAAGAGTGGATAAATATAGCACGATTGTTTTTAAGCAAAATCATTATTCTGTCCCTGAGGGACATGTTGGAAAGTATATTAAGGCCAAAGTAGGTGCAAAGAAAATAAAGCTATTTGTGGAAGGTGAACTAGTCGCTACACATGAGCGATGTTGGGGATTGCATCAATGGATTATGGATATTAATCATTATTTAAAAACATTTGAAAGAAAAAAAGGTGCTATCGCCCAAAGTGAATGTTTGAGGCAAGCACCAACAAAAATAAAAAAGATCTACTACGAACATTATATAGGAAAAGAAAAAGAATTTCTAGAGTTACTCCTTTATATACAAATGAATAACAATATTGATGAAGTGATAAGCGCCATTGAGCAGCTTAAAGCCATACGGATGGATCATGTTTCGACAGAAAGAATTTTGTTTCTATGCGAACAATCTCTATCGAGTGAAGGTCATTCAATGCAGAATGACGATATAACTAAGCAAGCGGAAAATAACATGATGGCATATGCAGCATTATTTAATCAATTAGAGGAGGTCACTTCATCATGATAATGAAAGAACAAGTTATTCAAATGTGTAAAGATCTTAGATTACCAAGTATACGAAAACTAGTTAACGAAGAAACATCATTTACAGACCCAGAACAAGCTATTAAAATCCTGCATCAAGTGTTGGTGCAGGAAAAAGAAGATAGATTTATTCGAGCGAAACAAAATAGAATTCGTGCGGCAAATTTCCCGCAAAAGAAATTATTAGAAGAATTATCTATGGAGGCATTGCCTCCACAAGCACAACAAAAGATACCGATTTTAAAACAGTTAGATTTCATTAAGGAAGGACAAAATGTCATTTTAACAGGATCGCCTGGTACTGGAAAAACCCATACGGCTATTGGGATGGGGATGGAAGCTTGTTTAGCAGGATATAAAGTATTTTTTGCGACGGTAGCTTCCCTTATCAATCAATTAAAAGAATGTAGGTCAGATCGAACGCTTCGTTCGTTTGAACTGAAATTTGAAAAATATGACTTAGTTATAATTGATGAACTTGGTTATATCTCCTTTGATAAAGAAGGTGCAGAACTATTGTTTACTCATCTTTCCTTACGAGCTGGAAGAAAATCAACGATTATAACAAGTAACTTACCATTTACAAGGTGGAATGAAATTTTTCACGACCAAGTATTAACGGCTGCCTTAACAGACCGATTAACACATAAATCGCACGTTTTAAATATGAATGGTCCATCTTTTAGAATGCGTGAGACGGAGGAATGGCTAAAAAACGAATCAACTGATGATTAATTATTTATTTTAGAGTGCTTCAAAATTTAATTGCGAAGTGGTTCACTTTTCACTTGCGAAATACACTGCGAACTTTAAAGAAATAAAATACAGAGGGAAAAAACAATAAAATTTTTAAAACAAAATAACTCTTCCTAGGGTACGAATTACTCTTCTTTGCTGTAGTGAGATCA
>DXAZ01000037.1 GCA_019116785.1 Candidatus Atopostipes pullistercoris | reverse complement strand
TTTCTTAAGTAACTGGGTATTCCTTCAGTGAGTTGGCGGATGAATCAGCAGGATAGCCGGCTAATTTTGAGAAGCTCGAATCCATGAAAAGATTCTCACCCGTATTATTCACTAGCAATTTTGAGTTGAATTTTACGCATCTTTCCTGTAATTTAGCCATTGAGAGGACCCCTTTCTTTGGTTAGGTTTAGACGCTTTAACCATAGCAGATTGGGGTTCTTTTTGTACACCCAAAGGGTGCTGGAAAACAAACAAAATAATAGCGAGGCTACACTCTTTTAGAGTGTTTTCTAAAAAACTATGAATTATTCAGGTTAAATGTAAAGACATCTTTTTGTTTTGAGGCCGGTATGATTTCTAACGACCAATTTTCTTCTTCTTTCCACTTCTTAAGTTTTTCGGTCATCTTTTCAACAAAGATATTCTCTATAAAATGACCGGGATCAATAAAGGGTAATCCATCGCGAATCATATCCTGTGCCCCATGATAAGAAATATCACCTGTAATATAAATATCTGCTTCTTTTTCCAAGGCTTTTTTATAATATTTCTCTCCAGAACCTCCTAGAATAGCTACCCTTTCTACCTTTTGTTCTAAATTTACATTCGCACAGCGAACAAAAGGAAGATGATAGGCTTCCTTTACTTTTTCAACTAACTGTTGAATAGTTATAGGTTCAGCTAAAGAACCTACTCGCCCCATACCAAACTCTTTGTCTTTCTTTCCGATATCAAACAAATGAAAAACAGGTTCTTCATAAGGATGAACTTCATAAATGGTTTGAATAATTTGACCGATTAAAGATTCTTTGACTAATACTTCTATTCGTTCTTCTATTACTTGTTCTGCTTTGTTTGGTTGACCAATTGCAGGTTTTGCTTTTTCACTGGGAATAAATCGGCCAGTTCCTCTTGTATTATAAGAAACGTTATCATAGTCTCCGACTTGACCGGCTCCCTTTTTATGTAAAGCACGCCTTATAGATTCTGCATCTTCTAAAGGTGTATATAACACCAACAATTTATAAGAACTCTCAGTCGTTGTATCAAGCACTTCTATAGGACTTTTTAAAGACAAAGAATTCGCTAACCAATCATTCATCCCATTTTCAGCTGCATCAACGTTTGTATGGGCAGCATATAAAGAAATATCCGATTTAATCAGTTCAATATATTCTTTCCGACGGGTATCATGTTCATTTAAAGTTGTGAGGGATTTGAAGATTGGTGGATGATGAGTAAAGATAAAGTCTACATCATTCTCTTGCGCTTCTTTTAAAGTCATGGCATCTAAATCTAAAGCAATCATCATTTTATGAACTTCTTGATTCATTGAACCAAAAGCCAAACCGACTGGATCCCAATCCTCAGCCAAGCTTTTAGGAGCAAACTTTTCAATCCTTGAAACAATTTCTTTTACTGTTGTCATGATAACACCTTCTTTATTTGATCAATTTGTTTTTGCGTGTTTCTTAATTTTTCTTTATGTGTGGTATTCTTGAGTTGCTCAATAATATATTGATTGGTTTTCAGTTCTGCTTCCCACTTTTTATAAAAAATGGCTGGCTTCTTCTTCAATAACAATGGGCCAAAGGTTAATTCAATATCTGTATAATGAATCTCTTTTGAACTAGATTCTGCAACAATAATTTCATAAATCTTTTCGTTTTCTTCAACTAAATCTTCAGCAATGATTTCATAATTATTTAGTTGTAAAAATTCTCTTAATTCCTTTTCCTCGTTATTGGGTTGAAGAATGAGCCGAGTGTTTTTTTTGAGGGTTTTATTTTCTATGCCCTCTTTTAAGATTCTTTTAATTAAAAGCCCGCCCATTCCACAAATCGTGATGGTCCCTACTTCTTCTTTTGGTGTTAGTATTGCTAAGCCATCTCCAAAACGAACTGAAATTTTATCTTCTAAAGAATGTTTTTCTACTTCATTTTTTGAGATTTGGAATGGTCCGTCAGCGACTTCTCCCGCCACAGCCTTTGGGACTTGTTTGTTTTGAACTAAATAAATAGGTAACTGTGCATGATCAGAACCAATATCGGCTAATGGTGCAGATTTTTTTACATACTGACTTACCTTCGTTAACCTTTTTGATAAACGTATTTTTCCCATGGTATCCCCTAATTTATATTCTTCAATGATAATGCAAAAAAACCTCTTCAAACAAAAGATAAAACTTTGTCCGAAAGAGGCTTTTAAAGTTAATTATTCATCTTCGTCGTCTTCCCCAATAACTTCTGGTTCAGGCATAACGTCTGTAGCAGTATCTTCTGTTTCTAAATCATCTGAAATGTCTTCAGGAGCTGATACAGAAACAACTGTTTCGTCAGGTTCCGTTAATAATTCAGCACTTTCAGGAAGTTCGATATCCGCAACAGTTAAGCTATCTCCAATTTGTAGTTTTGAAGCGTCGATTGTAAAGTCTGTTGGAGCGTCTTCAGGAGCAATTACTATATCAATTTCTGATATAGATTGAGATAGAATCCCTTCTAAAATCTCTTCTTCACCTTCAACATAAACTGGAATAGTCATATCAACTTTTTCACCAGCAGTAAATGCTTGTAGATCTACGTGATATAAAGTTGGCTTTGTAGCATAGTATGAATATTCTTTAACGAATACTTGATAAGTTTCATCATCAACTTCTAATGAAAATACCCCATTAGATCCTACTTGACGAATAGCATCTTCAAATTCTTTTAAATCTATTAACACAGGTAATGAATCAACAGCTTTACCGTAAATTACAGCAGGTAATTTACCAGCTGCACGTGCTTGTTTAGAAGCAGACGTACCTGTTTTTGCGCGTTTTTCCGCAACAATTTTCATGCATTTCACCTTCCACTCAATATTAATACCATTCAGTTCTTATCTGAATAAATCAAGGATAAGTATATCAAATTTACTACCCTAATGCAAAGTACCACAAAACATTTTATCTTATTTTAAAAAAATTAGCAAATAAAGTTATTAAAATTCATTCAACCTTTATTTCTCATTTTAAAAGCGGGTAAAAATAATTCTCCATGCTTTTAGCTCGTCTTATTCTAAGAAGTCTTTTAGTTGTTTAGAGCGACTTGGATGACGTAATTTTCTTAAAGCTTTTGCTTCAATTTGACGGATTCGTTCACGAGTAACACCAAATACCTTACCAACATCTTCTAGTGTACGTTGACGACCATCATCTAAACCAAATCTTAAGCGTAAAACATTTTCTTCACGATCTGTTAAGGTTTCTAAAACATCTTCTAATTCATTTTTCAACATTTCGTATGAGGCATTATCTTCAGGGTCCATTGCCTCTCCATCTTCAATAAAGTCACCTAAATGAGAATCATTTTCTTCACCAATAGGCGTTTCTAAAGAAACTGGATCTTGAGAAATATTAATAATATTTCTTACTTTTTCAGTAGGTAAATCCATTTCTGCGCCAATTTCTTCTGGTGTCGGTTCACGACCTAAATCTTGAAGCAAGGATCTTTGAACACGAACCAATTTATTAATCGTTTCAACCATATGGACTGGAATACGTATCGTTCGTGCTTGATCAGCAATTGCTCGTGTGATGGCTTGACGAATCCACCAAGTGGCATAAGTTGAAAACTTGAAGCCTTTCGTATGATCAAACTTCGTTACTGCTTTCATAAGCCCCATGTTACCTTCTTGAATAAGGTCTAAAAAGCTCATTCCACGACCTACATATCTTTTAGCGATAGAAACTACTAAACGTAAGTTAGCACTGGCTAATTCATCTTCTGCACTCTTATCTCCTTCAAGAATACGTTTCGCAAGTTCAACTTCTTCATCGGCAGAAAGTAAATCGACACGACCAATTTCTTTTAAATACATACGTACTGGGTCATTAATTTTAACTCCAGGTGGAGCAACTAATTGTTCTTCACGCGCTTCTTCTACAATTTCTTCTTCTTTTTCAACTTGTTTTGCTAATGGATTTCCGTCTTCATCGACAACTCCGATTCCTTCATCTTCAAGCTTTTGAATTAAATCGTCCATTGCCTTTTCATCTAGATGATATGGTTTAGCTAACTTATCACTAAGTTCTATATAAGAAATAGTATCTTGATTTAGATACTTAATCTCGCTAATCATTTCATTAAGTGCTGTTTTATAATCTTTTTTTATATCTGCGGATTCTGCCATAAGATTATTGCCTCCCGTAGTAGTAATCTTGTTTATTGCTTATTATTTTTTAACTTTTTATTTAAATTAATTATTTCAATAGCTAAGGAATTTTGCTTACTTGTATTTCCTTGTCTTTGAGCTTCTTTTAGCTCTTCTGTCTTTTGTGCAATGGTCTCTTTAACGGGTGAAATATTTTTAATAACGTGAACATAGTCACTAATCTCTCCCTGCTTTAGTTCTCCTAAATCAATTAAGAAAATTTCTGCCACTTTCTTTTTTAATTGGTCATCTTGTAGATAGTCTAAAAACCCTTCAGTATCCGTTAATTCTAAATCATCTTCACGATATGATTCAAATAGAATAAAAATTAATTGATGAGATTCATGGTTAAAGTGAAAATCGGGATCAAGTTTCTTTAGAGTAATCCAAGCTTCTTCATCATAAAATAACCGATTCAACAACATTCGTTCCGCTTGCTCAACTAAAGTGAATTTGGGTTTATCTTGATACGATACTTGTAGAGAAGGTCTTTCATTTTTTTGCATCCTTTGTCGTTGTTTCATCTCATTTAACTGCTTTGTTTGAACAACTTCCATTATGGATTCAAATTGTGATTTTAACGTATCTAAAGATAGTTTAAATTCTTCAGCTAATTGACTTAAATATATCTCTCGTTCAATGAGTGAATCCACTTGAGTCAATTCGCGAAGGACTTCTTCAATATAAGTGATTCGCTCTGATTCATTTGCTAGGTTTTTGTCACGTCTATAATACTGCATTAAAAAACCAATATCTGTATCGCGACCATGCGTTAAAAACTCAATAAATGCTTGTTTCCCAAATTTTTGGATATAATCATCTGGATCTAACCCGCTAGGAAATGTTATAACTTCTAAATTAAAATGAGTTTGTTTGTTTAAAAAATCAATGGATCTTTTAATTGCATCATTTCCAGCATCATCACCATCAAAAGCTAAAATAATATGATCAGTAAAGCGATCAATACTTTTAATTTGTTCTTCTGTTAAACTGGTTCCCATAGAGGCAACCGCATTTTTAACGCCTGCTTGCCACGCTGAAATGACATCCATGTATCCTTCAAAAAATATTGCTTCATTTTCGCGGCGAACAGAAGCTTTTGCCTTGTCAAAATTATAGATAATTTTACTTTTATTGAATAGCGGTGTTTCAGGTGTATTTAAATATTTGGCTGTTTGAAACGAACTGTTTTCATTGTCAAAAATTCTTCCTGAAAAGCCGACCACCCTTCCTTGTTCGTTATGAATCGGAAAAATAATTCGGTTTGAAAAACGATCTAAAAACTCATCTTCCTCGGATGCTTGCTTTGATGAAAATAATCCTGAGTTTTGATAAGTATCCAATTCAAAATCAACATCTTTTTGGGAATCCAAAAATAGATATAAAGCATTCCGCTGAGGGGGCGAGAAACCTAATTCAAACTCATCAATTGTTTCTCTAGTCATCCCGCGTTCTAGTAAATAATCTAAAGCAGCTTTTCCAATTTGCGTATTCACCAAGATATGATGATAAAAAGATTTAGCCAATCGATGAATTGAATACAATTTACCAATTGCTGAATCTTCATTTTCTTTTTGGTTAGAAACTTCTGAAATTAAATTTTGATCTAGAGGATAATTAATAAGTTCGGCTGTTTTTATAATCGCTTCTGGATAAGTCAGTCCTTCGATTTCTTTAAGAAAATTAAAGACATTGCCTCCTCGACCACAACTAAAACAATAAAAAATTTGTTTTTGATCATTTACAGAAAAAGAAGGCGTTTTGTCTTCATGAAAAGGACAATGAGCAAAATGATTTTGCCCTGACTTTCTTAACTGTAAATATTGCGAAATGATATCTACGATATCTGTATTTTTTCTGATATCATCGACCGTCGCATCAGGGATTCGAACCACTATGCTCACCTCCTATAATTATATTTTATTATAAAACGATATAAAAACCCTAGGATAAATCCGATTTTTAGTATACCATTCATAGGTTACATGTCAATTATTTTGCCTCACCCGTTTCAATAAACAACATATTTCTTAATGGGTTAATAATTTTAGAATATCATCTTTTGTAAGTGAACGACTCTTCTTACTGTCACTTTTGCGTATGACATTATCTATTAACTCTCTTTTTTGATCCTGAAGTTCATTTATCCCTTCTTCAATCGTCCCTTGCATAATCATCCGAATAACTTGAACAGATTTTTGTTGACCAAATCGATGGACTCGATCTGCAGCTTGATCTTCAATGGCTGGATTCCACCATGAGTCATATAAAATAACGGTATCCCCACCTGTTAGATTCAAGCCTGTTCCGCCGGCACGTAGAGAAATTAAAAATAAATCCTTTTCTCCTTCATTAAAACGAGTCGTTAATTCTAATCGTTCTTCTTTTGGTGTGCTTCCATCTAAGTAGTGATAATCAACATTTTGTTCATCTAAAATATTACGAATGATCGCTAGCATACTCGTAAATTGTGAGAACAAGACCACTCGTTTTTTATTCGTTAATGCTTCTCTTAAATATTCCAAGAGTCGGTCTAATTTAGCAGAACCTCCTTCGTAATCAGGATTGACCAGCCTTGGGTCACAACAAATCTGTCGTAATCGAGTCATACCTGCTAAAACACGCATTCTATTTTGCTCAAACTCATCCTGTTCGATCAATGACTCCACATCATTTTTAATAAGAGATAATTGGGTTTGATAGAGTCTTTTTTGTTCATCAGAAAGCTCAATAAATTCTACCGTTTCTGTTTTAGGTGGTAAGTCATCTAGTACATCTTCTTTTAACCGTCTTAAAACAAAAATATCAATTTTTCGAGAAATTTCTTCTTCTGATAATTCATTGAAAGATTTTTTCGATTGAAAGAGCCCTGGCAATATAATTGAGAATAAAGACCATAATTCATTTAAATTATTTTCAATTGGCGTACCAGATAAAGCAAAAATGTTTTGGGCTCTTAATTTTTTTACCGCTTTTGTAGTTTTCGCTGCATCATTTTTCACATTTTGCGATTCATCTAAAATAATGGATTGGAAGACATATTTTTTATAATGTTCAATATCCCGTTGAATCAAGGGATAACTGGTAATTAACACATCGAGATTCTCGTCATTTAAAGCATATTCTAATTGTTCATTTCGCTCTTCAATCGAGCCACTAATTACCAAACAATCCACATGGGGAGCAAATTGTTTAAATTCTCTTTCCCAATTAAATACAACACTTGATGGACAAACCACTAAATATTTGCCACCCTTGTTTTCAATTTTAGACAAAAGAAATGAAATCGTTTGAATTGTCTTTCCAAGACCCATATCATCAGCTAAAACGCCGCCTAAACCATAATAATCTAACATTCTTAACCATTTATACCCTGTTTCTTGATAGGGTCTTAAGGTTGCGTTTAAACCTTTTGGAAGATCAAATTCTAAGTGATTGGGTTCTTTTAATTCTTTAATAAATTCTTTAAATTCACTTCCGATAGAAACGTTATCCTCTTCTTCTAAAGATAAACCGCGTAATAAAGAAACAGAAGTCTCTTTAGCTATCTCGGAAGGTTTTAATTCTAATTTATTCACATTCTCAAAGAATTCTTCGAAACGATCTTCTTTTAAATCAATTATTTTCCCTGAATTAAGTTTATAAAAACGGGAATCTGATTTTTGTAGCTGTATAATTAAATTCTCTAAATCATCATCAGATATCTCAGCTAAATCAAATTTTATATCCAACAAATTTGTTTGCTTATTCATTTCAATAGATAAACCAGGTTTATTCTCTTGGTCATAAATTAGATTTTTAGCATCAGAGGAAAGGTAAACTTCCATGAGTTCTGAAATTTCACTCAAAGAATCATAGATAAAAGTACTGATATCTTCGAATTGATTGAAAACATATTTTCCTTCAATAACTTCAGCTTTCTTGAAATAATGAGACAATACATTGAGTGTATCCTTTTCATTATACATATCTCGGATAAATACAGAAGAGGCATCAATAGATTGTTCATCTGTACCTGAAATAAGAGGATTAAGTGTATTTTCGCCATACTTAAAATGAGGCTCTATGGATAAGGATTCTTGATCGTAATCAATGTACAATTCAGTCATTAGAGGTTCATGTTCGATATTCTCTTCAATTCCATCCGCAATTTCATAATAAAAAAGTTCTTTTAAATTGGGTAAAATCAAAGAATAAAAGGAAGTTAAATCATCTTTGGTTAATTTAAAGGGTTCTTCTGTCATATTATTCATTGTTTCAATTAATAATTGAGCCAAATTAAATTGTTTATTATTTAATAAATAAAACACTGAATCAACATTAACGATATTGGCCTCAGGATGAACCATAATATTTCTCTTATTATATTTACTTTGAATATCTAAAGTAAAGAAATCCTTCTTTTGTTCAATAGAAAAAATAAGTGGTAATTTTTTCCCTTCTTCTGCGATTAAAGGATGTTGTATTTGGTTAATTGAACTTAGTAAACGAGGAGGCGGGGCTAATCGAACATAACCTCCCTCAACATTACTTAGTAATTCAAGCAAGGTCGCTACATTTTTTGGTGGTATGGATAATACACCATTTCGCTCTAAAGAATGACCTACATAAAGCATTTGGAAGATTTCTTCTTGTGCTTTACCAATCTCATTAATATAAGTGAGTAGTTTTCGATCTTCAGAAAATAAAAAATATTCTTTTGGGGTGTATTTAAGCTGTTTGCCAAAAGTATATTCATTTCCTTCTAATAAATGATTTGTAACATCTAAAATATCATGAATCACATATAAATGATCCACCCCTGCTTTTAGATACAATTCGTATTCAAATGACTGATTAGATTTGTGCATATTTAACACAAATTCAAATTGAAGTGGTGTTTTTGTTAAAGTCATTGCATTAGATTCTATATCTTTATTTGCTTCTTCAAATAAATGATCTAATAATCTCCGATTTTTTTGCAATAACTGAAGCTGGCTAGAAGGTTCTTTTGTATCAATCGTTTGATTTTCATTTAAAGCATTAAATGCATCTTGGTTAATTGTATTTAGATACATCATACTCGTTATCACATGTTGACATGCACCCGAATGCTTTTGAAAAACAGTACAATTACAAGAATATTTTTGGGCAAGTCCATTTTTTAAAAAACTTAAATACGTTTTTTGATTCTGTTCATCAAAAATTGTAAATTCTACGGATCGATTGCCTTCATTTAATGACAATTCTTTGACTTGGCCATTATTAAATAGCATAACTCCTTTTTCATAAATCGATTGATTAGCTGCTAGAGATTTAATTGTTGCTTCAGGAAAAAATTGTTTTTTAAACAAATAATTCAGTCCTTTTTACCTTAAAGTTTCTATCATCTTATTATAACAAAAATTTGACAATATATCACACAAAAAGAGAAATCACCTATTAAAACAATAAAATTGTGTATAATAAGTGACTTTCTTTTGTTGTATATTCATTTAAACAATTAATTGACTAAAGTCAGCAAAGTCCATCGTAATATTTGCTAGATTGTTAAGCAAAGTTAAACGATTTTCTTTAATTTCTGGTTGATCAACCATGACCATATTGTGGTTGAAAAATTCAGTTATTGGTTCATGTATCTTCTCAAGTGCAGTATAACGTTTATTTGCATCTAATGTTTGATTAAAGATTTCGGCCAACTGGTCAATAACTTTTGCAAGCTCTTTTTCTGAATCTGTTTTTAGAAGTTGTTCATTGATTTCACCGGTTTTCCCGTTTGTTTTTGTAATATTGAGAATACGAGTGATAGATTCTACAAGTTTTTTATAGTTTTCATCGTCTTTATGTTGTTCTAATCGTTCACCAGCTTCTACCATTCGTATCATATTTTTATTCTTTGTTGCTAATACTGCTTGGCGGATATCATAAGAAAAATGATAGTCTGTTTTCATGATTTGTTCTAATCGAGCTAAGATAAAGTCCTTTAATGTTTGCATGTTCTCCTCCAGATGAGCTGTACGATTTTTTGGAAGATCACTTGCTATCACCATATCATCGATTAGATGGATGATATCGATATCTTTTACATCCAATGCCAGCATTAAACGAACCACTCCTACTGCCTGCCTTCTCAATGCATGGGGATCATTTGAACCTGTTGGAATTAATCCAATAGAGAAAAATTGAATTAAGGTATCTAACTTATCAATTAAAGCGATATACTTTCCAAGTTTTGTCGAAGGAAGTGGATCAACTTGTGAAAGTGGTAAATATTGTTCACTAATGGCATCGGCTATCTCATCAGATAGATGATGTTCTTTAGCGTAAATACCACCTATTGTTCCTTGGAGTGTTGGAAATTCATCGACTATTTGTGTCACCAAATCAAATTTATAAATCGCAGCAATTTCTTTTAATTCTTTAATCTCAGGACCAGATAAAGCAAAATAATCTGCTAGAACATCTATAATCTTTATTGCTCGATTTTGTTTATCATAAATTGAACCTAATTGTTCATGATAGGCTACATTTTTTAATTTTTCTACAAATTCAATTATCTCTGTTTTTTGATCTTCAGCATAGAAGAATTTTGCATCCGCTAAACGTGCCGTTAGTACTTTTTCATTACCTCGAGCAACATTTTCAATATGCTCACTATTTCCATTACGTATAGAAATAAAATAAGGTAATAACGCTTGAGTATCTTTTCCATCACGGACTGGGAAATAACGTTGATGGTCGATCATTGATGTTTCTAAAACAACACGTGGTAATTTTAAATATTCTTCATCAAAATGACCATAGAAAGCAGTAGGATATTCAACCAAATCCGTGACTTCTTCTAATAGTTCACTCTCTAATGCAGGAACAGCCCAGTTATGTTGTTTACATAAACCATGAATTTGCTCAATAATCATGTTTTGTCTTTCTGCGCGATCTGGTATAACTGATTGTTTATTTAATAAACTTTCGTATTTTTCTGGAACTGTAATTTCTACAGATTCTCCTAAGAAGCGATGGCCTTGTGAAGTTCTTCCTGTAGTCACCCCAAACACTTCAAATGGTATCACTTCGTCATCTAATAAAGCTACTAACCAGTGAATCGGTCTTACATAATGATAGGAAAGATTGCTCCATTTCATATTTTTCGGAAATTCAAGATTTGAAATAACCTCGTCCATTCCTTCTAATATTTCTTGAGCAGATTTTCCTGGTACGAATTTTTCAATAAAGACATAAGGCTTTCCTTTTTCTTCTTTGATGATTAAATCCTCAACAGAACCTCCCTGCCCTTTTGAAAAACCAATAGCTGCTTTTGTCCAATTCCCTTCTTCATCTTGGGCAATTTTTTTAGCCGGACCTCGAACCGTTAATGTTTCATCAGGTTGTTTTTCAGCTAATTCTTTAACCATCACAGCAAAACGACGAGGACTAGAATAGCCTATAATCTCACTAAAAGTTAGATTAGCTTCAGTTAAGAAGGTTCTTGTTTTATCCATTAATTGTTTTTGGGTGTTTAAAACGACACCTGCTGGCATATCTTCTAAACCCACTTCGAGTAAAAATGTCTTTGTCATTTATTTTGCCTCCTCTTCTATTTGATATTTTTCAATCCATTTTTTGGTATCTTCTTTTAATAATGGAAAATCTAATTTTGCTCTTTCATTTAAGAAAGATTTTGCAACATTGCGTGCCATTGTACGTATTCTACGTAGATAGTCTGGACGTTCCGTAGCAGAAACAGCTCCACGTGCATCAATTAAGTTAAAAATATGACTACATTTTAAAACATAATCATATCCCGGATGCACTAATCCTTGTTCGATAAGCAAAGTGGCTTCTTTTTCATAGGCATCTAATAAATGAAAGAGTAAATCTAAATCACTTTCATCAAAAGTATAAACAGAGTGTTCATATTCTGGTTCTTTAAAAATTTCTCCATATTTTACCCCATCAGCCCACTCAATATCATAGACACTTTCTACATCTTGAATATAAGAAGCTAAGCGTTCTAAACCATAAGTTAATTCCGCCGTTACAGAATCTACTTCAATCCCACCTACTTGTTGGAAATAAGTAAATTGAGTCACTTCCATACCGTCTAACCACACTTCCCAACCAAGGCCTGCACATCCTAATGAAGGATTCTCCCAATTATCTTCAACAAAACGGATATCGTGTTCTAATGGGTTAATGCCTAAAGCAACCAAACTATTTAAATATAAATCTTGGATATCCTTTGGTGAAGGCTTCATAACTACTTGAAATTGATGGTGTTGATATAAACGGTTAGGATTATCTCCATATCGGCCATCAGCTGGTCTTCGTGAGGGCTCAACATAAGCGGCATTCCATGGTTCTGGTCCTAAAGAACGTAAAAAAGTATAAGGGCTCATTGTTCCAGCCCCTTTTTCAGTATCATAAGCTTGCATTAATAAACAACCTTGATCTGACCAATAACGCTGTAAAGTTAAAATAATTTCCTGAAAGGTTAATGCTTTTTTAGTCATTGTCTTCTCTCCTCTAAATATAAAAACTCGTCCCTATACTGACTGTTTTCCAATCAGTATAGGGACGAGTTCTCGCGGTTCCACCCTATTTCTAACAAAAAGTTAGCACTTTTAATCCTATCTTTAAATAAATATGGTGCCTTCCAATGTATTTATTGACCTAGCTCTCACTTTCCTAGATTCGCTGAAACAATAAGAATTTCTACATGTACTCTTCCATATTATAAAATAAATCCTACGTGTTAATATTACACTTCTAAAATAAATTGTCAATCATCTTTTTTTAACATATCTTCCCATTTATAAAGATTATCAATAAATTTCTTGCTTTTTAAATTTAAACCAACTAACTGATCATAAATATGATCAATTAAACGTTTGATTTCTATCTGTGTATTTTTTTTAATGGAAATATCCCCAATTTTTTTTAATTGTATAACAGAATATAATCTGATTAAGTGAACAGCTTTTGGATCAACGTGCAATCTTCGAGGATCTTTAAAGAAATGTTCTGAACAAAGAATTCCATGATATTTATCCGAATAATCAAAAATACCTTTTGTCTTCCCACAAATACTACATGCACTAAAATTGGGGCTAACACCGAAAACCACTAAATATTTAACTTCTAAAATATTCGAAATGACTTCTGGGTTATAGCCCTCATCAATTAATTGAAGACCAGTATCAAAAAGTCGATACAAAGAAGGGTAAGGAATATGATCTTCTACTGCTGCATCTGATAGCGCACCAATATACGTTGCATAGGCATTACTGAAGATATCCAGCTGCAAAGCCCTTTTTTGTTTAATTTCCTTTGCCCCTCGCAAAAAGCTTAAGCCATTCTCACGGATATCTGCAATAAAGATTGCTTTAGTAAAGGGTTGAATTGCTTGATAGATTTCTCCTTGAGGTCGTTTAGCGCCACGAACAAAAAACATAATCTTTCCAAAACGTTCGGTGAAAATTTTAACCAAAAAATCGCGTTCTCGATGTTTGCGCTGATACAACACAATACCTTCTATTTCTTCTAAATGCGCCATATAACCTCACTTTCCCTTTATTGTTTAGTCTTTTTTATTTCATTGATTCCTTTAGGCTCCTGACTATTAAGATTAAATATTTAATTTACTTAATATTCTTCATCCTTGTACCCAAATCGATTTAAATCTCGTGGAGTATCTCGCCAATCATCGGCTACCTTCACCCATAACTCTAAATATATTTTACTTCCTAGCAACTTTTCGATATCTAAACGAGCACGCGTGCCGATTTCTTTTAACATACTTCCTTGCTTTCCAATAATAATTCCTTTTTGGCTATTGCGCTCAACTACAATCGTTGCTTGAACTTCAATTAAATGTTCATCTTCTCTTTGCATACTTTCAGTAATCACTGCTACAGAATGGGGAATCTCTTCTCGCGTTAATTGTAAAACTTTTTCTCTAATTAATTCTTGGACAATAAAATATTCAGGATGATCTGATATTTGGTCACTTGGATAGTATTGAGGACCTTCTACTAGATAAGCGGAAATCACTTCTAATAAACGATCCACATTATTCCCATTCATTGCGGATATAGGGATAATCTCATCAAATATCATTTCATCTTGATAAGCTTCGATTATTGGTAATAATTCATCTGGATGTAGTTTATCAATTTGATTCAAAACTAAAAAGACAGGAGTACTCACATTTTTTAATCGCTCCATAATAAAACGATCTCCTGGGCCCATTTTTTCAGAAACATTTACCATAAATAAAACCAAGTCTACTTCATTTAAGGTACTTAATGCAGAATCTACCATAAACCGCCCAAGTTGATGTTTAGGTTTATGGATTCCTGGTGTGTCAATAAACACGATTTGTTCTTCATTTGTTGTATAAATCCCTTGAATTCTATTTCTAGTTGTCTGCGCTTTATCACTCGTTATTGTGATCTTTTCACCCATAATTTGATTAAGCAAAGTAGATTTCCCTACATTTGGTCGACCAACAATCGAGACGAAGCCTGATTTAAACGTTTCATTATTATTCATCATCTTTATTAAACCATATCCTTATTCGTAAATGCTCCGGGTAACAATCCTGCAACTGTTGTTTCATAGACATGACCGTGAGTGTTGGTTAAAATAACAGGCATATCTGGATCACAAAATTCTGCCATAACTTGTCGACAAGCTCCACACGGGGAAATAGGACCTTCTGTTGCCCCTGTAACCACTAATTTTTCAAACTCAAATTTTCCTTCAGAAACAGCTTTAAAAAATGCCGTACGTTCAGCACAGATAGATAACGGGTAGGAGGCATTTTCAATATTACATCCCGTGTAAACTTCGCCCTCCTTAGTTAATAAAGCCGCTCCTACTGGAAATTTTGAATAAGGAACATAAGCTTGCTCTAACATACTTTCTGCTTTTTTTGTTAATGTTTCATCTGAAAGTTTTGCCATAAACTGACCCCTTTTTAATTATTTTATATATATTATTAGACTAACTGAAAGAATACCAATAATTTAGGCAATAAAATGATTACACCAACTATTACAGAAAAAATAGAAGTAAATAGCACAGCCGCTGCTGCCATATCTTTTATTTTTTTTGCTAGTGGATGATAATCAGGCGAAAACATATCTATTGTGTTTTCAATCACTGTATTCCAAATTTCCATAATAATGACTAAAAAACAGACCAAAAAAATCCATAACCATTCATTCATTGATAAAGATAAAAATAAAGACACAAAAATAACGACAATGGTTGTCAAAATATGGAAACGCATATTTCTTTCTTCTTGAAAAACTGTACAAACTCCTTGAAAAGCATAACGAAAAGAATCAAAAAATGTTCTATTTTTATAAGGTTTGTTTTTACTGTTTTTATCTCTCAAGGCCATTCTCCTCCAAAATTTTCTCTTGAAGGGAAAACATTGCTTTTTCATCTTCTTTGGTCTGATGATCAAATCCATTAAGATGTAAGAATCCATGAACAGTTAAGAAACCCAGCTCCCTCTCAAAAGAATGTCCATAATCTGAAGCTTGTTCTTTTATTTTATCAAATGAAATAAAAATGTCACCTAGCAATCTAGGGAGATCATTTGTACATTCACTAAATTCTTCATCAAATAACCATTCGAATTCTTCATCATTATCTTCTATCGCAAAACTAATCACATCTGTTGGGCGATCAATAGAACGATAATCTCGATTAATTTGTTGAATTTTATCGTTATCGACTATTGTAATCGAGACTTCAAAGTTTTGATCCAATCCTAATTCTTTCGCTGTTGCAAGAATTAACTCTTCAATCAAGTCTAATTGTTCTTGCTTTACACGTTTTGTTTCATCGTATAATGCAATATCCAATTTTGTCACATCCAGTCATTAATAAAAATTATTTTTTCTTATTCTCTTTTTCAATTTTCTCTTGTTTTTCATAAGCAGTAATTACTTTTGAAACCAAAGGATGGCGGATAACATCTGAAGAATCAAATTGAACCATACCAATTCCATCCACGTGGTCTAATGTGCGTTGACCATGAATTAACCCACTTTTTGTCCCCCGTGGTAAGTCAATTTGTGTGATGTCTCCATTAATGATCATTTTTGATCCAAATCCAAGACGGGTGATAAACATCTTCATTTGTTGAATGGTTGTATTTTGGGCTTCATCGAGAATGACAAACGCATCATCTAAAGTTCGTCCACGCATATAAGCTAAAGGAGCAACCTCAATAGTTTCTCGTTCTAACAAACGCCCCGTGTGCTCAACCCCTAAAATTCGATATAAAGAATCGTATAAAGGTCTTAAATACGGATCTACTTTTTCTTTCAAGTCTCCAGGTAAGAAACCTAGATTTTCACCGGCTTCCACGGCTGGACGGGCTAATATAATTCTTTTCACTTCACCTTTTCTTAATGAAGCAACGGCCATTGCCACCGCTAAAAAAGTCTTCCCAGTACCTGCTGGACCTATTCCAAAGACGATATCATTATTTTTAACCGCTTGAAAGTAATCATTTTGTCCTACATTTTTTACACGAATAGATCTTCCGTTATAATCACGTGTTATTTCTTGTTCATACATCCGAATAAATTGATCGAGTTTGCCTTTTTTTGATAAGCGAATCGCATTGATAATATCCATCGGTTGGATGGTTATCTTTTTTTCAGTTAAGTGTTCAAGTTGAGAAAGAATTTCACCCATCTCGAACACAGCTTCTTCAGTCCCATTGATAATAAGTTGTTTTCCTCTTGTATTAAGAGTAATGTCTAACTCATCTTCAAAAATCGGTAGGTTACTATTTTGTGCTCCAAATACTGACATCGCTTGCTCATCACTTTTCATCGTGCGGATGGATTGTATCAATTCTTTGGACAAAGAATCAAACACCCTTTCTATTTTTAATTTATTATAAATTGATTTTATCATATATGCATATCTTACGCTATGTTTGTCTGCTATCTCGATTAAAACAAAAGGTTCTCTCATCATTTTTTTGTTTTACATAAGCGTTCAAAAAAGAGTGAAACATTTACATTCCACTCTTTTTGATTTCTTCTTTAATTATTAATTTTAATGATTGGATAGCTCTTCTTTAACCATTTGATTAATTTTACTGCCATCTGCAGCGCCTGCTACTTTCGGCATAATATTTGTCATGACCTTCCCCATATCTTTCATTGATTCAGCCCCAACTTCATCAATTGTTTCTTTAACAATTGAGCGAACTTCATCATCAGAAAGTTGTTCGGGTAAATATTGGTTAACTACTTCTAATTCTTTTTCAAGTTTTTCAACGAGATCTTCTCGCCCTGCTTTTGAAAATTCTTCATAAGAATCCATTCTTTGCTTTTTCTCACGCGATAAAATGGTTATTTCTTCATCAGGAGTCAATTCACGACCTTTAGCAATTTTTTCATTTTGAAGTGCTGCTTTAACCATTCGAATCGTTGTCAAACGTTCTTTTTCTTTGGCTTTCATTGCAGCTTTCATATCTTCATTTAATTGATCTAAAATACTCATATAGCTCACCCTTTATTTTTTATGTAAAGAAAGCCCAACAATCGAAAATCGATTCGCTGGGCTGTCAAAATTATTAACGTCTTTTATTTCTTTTTTCTCTCTTACGAGCTTCCTCTGATTTTTTCTTGCGTTTAACACTTGGTTTCTCATAGTACTCTCTTTTTCGTGCTTCTCTTAAAGTACCAGTTTTAGAAACGGAACGTTTGAATCGACGAAGAGCATCATCTAGAGATTCACCATCTCTTATATTTGTTTTAGTCAACGTTCTTACCTCCCCTCATCAATCCAGGGGATGACAGTTTTTGTTTCATATTCACAATTTGTCTTCCCTTAATCCAAATAGTTTAACTATTGGAATGTTATGTTTTCTGTAAGCTATTGAACTTAACAGTCTATAATACATTATAAACAAAAATGAATTTTAGGTCAATTAATAAAAGATTTATTTTTAAATTATTATCTTATTTAGATAATAAGCTAAGTCGTTTCTTTCTTTTTTAAGCACTCTTCACATTTACCAAATAATTCAAAACGGTGTGACGTAATTTCTGCATTCCCAATTTCCCCTTTATAATAATCTAATGGGCACATAGGAAGTTTTAGCGAACGTCCGCACTCTGTACAAATAAAATGGTGATGGTGTTCATCTAAATAACAATTGGCTCGAAAGAATTTTTCCCCATTAATCTCTGTTTCTTCTAATATATTTAAAGTTGAAAAAGAATGAAGATTCCGATAAATAGTATCTGGACTTATACTAGGATAACTATCCTCTAATTCTGCCTTTACTTCTTTAGCAGATAAATAACGATTTGATTGATACATCACTTCAATCATTTCAACTCTTCGTTCTGTTATTTTTAAATCACTTTCTTTGAGTATGTTTAATGCTTCTTTTAATAACGGCATAATTCATCACCCTTGTAATGCTATTATTCCTTCAATGTTTTATAATCTTATCTCAAGTAACAGTATACTCCATTCAAACATCTTTTAAAAGAAAGGAATTTATTTTATCGCTTTTTTTCTTAACTCTTTTACTATATAATGAACGTTAACTTACAAGAACTTATTTTACTATGATATGAGAGGATTTATCTATGTCGAATCAGCCAAAATTAATTGCTTATGTTGTTTCAGATTCTATTGGCCAATCTGCTGTAAATATTGCTAGAGCTGCCTTAAACAAATTTTCTGAGTTAGAATATGTAATAAAAGATTATACTTTTATTACAGAGTTTGCAGAAATTGATAAAATAGTCAATGAGTTAAAAAGTGAAACGGAGGTCACTATTGTTTTTCACACTTTTGCCAATCAAAATATGTCTGAATATTTAGAGAATGAAGCTAAAGGAATTTGTGATGACTACCATGATATCCTAACTCCAATCGTTAACCGAGTTGGAGAAGTCACCGGTTTAACCTCAAACGCTGCCGAGTCAGATTTTCAGACTCCTCTAGATAAAGAATATTTTGATCGTATTACAGCTTTAGAGTTTGCGGTAGCACATGATGATGGGAAAGAACCTAAAGGATTCTTAGAAGCGGATATTGTTATTTTGGGGATTTCAAGAACTTCAAAAACGCCACTAAGTATTTATTTAGCCAATAACACCAATTATAAGGTGGCTAATCTTCCATTAATGCCTGAATCTGAATTACCTGAAGAAATTTGGGAGGTAAATCCTAGTCGTATTATTGGATTGACGAATGATGTAGAAGTTTTAAGTGAGATACGAAAAGAAAGAATGATTGCTTATGGATTAGATCCAGAGACGGTTTATTCTGACAAGACCCGCATAAAAAAAGAGATTGATTATGCAAATGAATTATACAATAAACTTAATTGTAGAATTATCAACGTTGCTAACAAATCTATTGAAGAAACAGCAGGTACTATTGTGAATTATTTAAATGAAGAAGGTTTACATCACATCATTAAAAAACCCGAAAATAGATAATAACCCTCTTCATTTACTCTTCAATAAAGTAAACAAATAAAATGGTGTAAAAAAGTATTGACTATTACTTTTCTACACCATTTTAAATTTTTAATCTTCTAATTTTTTCTTATTGCGTTTAATGCGACCTTCCCAATTGTCATAGCCACCTTTAAGTACAAATAAATCTTCAAATCCATGTTTTCTTAACTCAATAGCGGCTCTATAAGCAGCATAAGTTCCTGCTTCATATAAATAAATTGGTTGATCTTTACGCAGTTCAACATATCTTTGTTTGATTTCAAAAAAAGGAATATTACGAGCACCTAATATGTGACCAGCATCAAATTCATCCTTTTCCCTTACATCAATTAATTGTTTTTTACGTAAATCTTTTTTGAATTCTTCACTTTCCAAAGCAACCGCTGATCTCTTTCTACGAAAGTATTGAATTAACTCCCAAATTCCCCACAAAATTAAGATAATCCACAAAATCAAGGCAAATGTACTCATATTACTAATAAAATTTTTAATTCCATTCAACAAAATCATTATTCCTTTCTTCATCTACAAAATTAATTTTTATTGATTTATTTTAGCACGTCTTCAATTTCATTTAAAACTAAAGAAGCCGCCCCTATTACACCCGCATCATTGCCTAATTCAGCAATTTTTACTTTTGTTACTTCGCGAATGGTTGGAAAAGAAAATTCGATTAGGACTTTTCGAACTTTCTCGGCTAAAAATTCTCCTGCTTTAGAAACTCCGCCGCCTAAAACTATAGTGGATGGATTTAATAAGTTTGCAATATTTGCTAAAGCAAAACCTAAATAATAAGCAAAACGATCAACAATCATTTCGGCTAAAGCATCGCCTTCATTCGCTAAATCAAAAATAATCTTAGCATCCACTTTTTGTCCATCATCAATTAAATATTTTAATTGAGAATCTCCAGCGTATTCTTCAGATAAATCTCGCGCTAGATGAACTACTCCTGTAGCCGAAGCATATTGTTCGAGGCATCCTTTCTTACCACAAGTACATAAATAACCATCTGGTTCTACGGTCACATGGCCAATTTCTCCGGCAGCATCAATTGCTCCATGTAATAACTTCCCGTCAGAAATTAATCCTCCACCTACTCCTGTACCTAAAGTAACGAAAACAACATCCGGTTCATTATTTCCTGCACCTACCCATTGTTCTCCAAGAGCTGCAACATTTGCATCATTATCAATAAAAAAAGGAATTCCAGTTCCCTTTTCAATTTGTTCACGAACAGGCTGCATTGTTTTCCAATTTAAGTTATAAGCACCTATGACCGTTCCTTCCACTCGATTTACTGTTCCTGGTGAACCCATTCCAATACCTATAAAATCTTCAGCCGTTAATTGAAAACGCTCTAATTGATGATTAATCGAATCAATTAAATTTGGAACAATTTTTGAGCCTTCCTCAGAAATATCTGTTTCAATACTCCATTTCGTTTGGATTTCTCCCTTTGTATTTAAAATGGCACACTTTGCAGTTGTACCCCCTAAATCAATTCCAATGACTTTTTTATCTAACATTTAAATTCTCCTACCTTTAATATATTTACAATTGTTATTTTAATTGAATGTATATTTAAATCCTTTAAAAAACAAAGGAGGTTGTTCTAATATAGCCTATGACTATAAGTATAATTAAACTAAGTAAGTAAATCAGACCATATTTCATTCGCTTCTTAGTTGGATTATTGATCGCATTTTTCGAAGATAAAACATACATAATCAAATATCCACCAAGCATTCCTCCTAAATGTCCTGCATTATCAATAGACTGATTGAAAAAACCACTGATCACATTAATAATAATCAATGCTATATAATCTCTCGATAATCTTTGGATTTTGGAGTGATACGGATATAACTTGCCCAAAACAATTGTTGTCGCAAACATTCCAAAAATCGCTGTACTAGCCCCTGCTGAAATCGAGCTATTGAACGCAAAACTGGCTGCATTTCCAAGCAATCCACTTAATAGATATAATAATAAAAAACGAAAATGGCCTATAATCATTTCCAATTCAATTCCTAGAAAATAAATGACTAATCCATTAAATAATAAATGGGTAAAACCAATATGTAAAAAAACCGGGGTGATTAATCTCCACCAATCTCCATAAACAATGTATTCATTCACTTTTGCTCCAAAAATCATTAAAGTCCATGGATTCTCACTTCCACCGTTAAAGGTCATGAGCAAATACATTAAAATAGTCACCGCCAATAAACCATAAGTCACAAATGGCTGCCTCTTTAGTTTATAAAACCTATTATCTAAATTAGTCTTCATGAATAAACCCTTTCGTTGTGCAGTGAAATCTTTTACAATTATAACATAATTTACTTTAAGAATATGAACTTTTACCAAAAAAGACTAGAATAATTATCGGAGTCGTGGTATTCTATTATTCGCAAAGTATTTACTCGATTTGTAAATACTTTATTTTCTGATTTGGAGGGAAAGATATGCGCGTAAATATTACATTAGAATGTACTGAGTGTGGAGAACAAAATTACATTACTACAAAAAACAGACAAACGAATGATGAACGTTTAGAGATGAAAAAATATTGCCCACGTGAACGTAAAATGACTTTACACCGTGAAACTAAAAAATAATTCATCAAAGTAAGAAATAACGGCTTCTAACTAGTTCTTTTGAACAAGTTAGAAGCTTTATTCTTTTATAAAAGAATTAGGAAGTGTTTATATTTTTCTATAAGCTAAAAAGATGGGAAATTTTTCCCATCTTTTTTATTCATCTTCTAGAGGATCTCCTGCATCTTCTGGTATTTCATCAGATGTTGGTTCTTCATTCTCATACTCCCCTACCTCAAAGTAAGCATCAAATATTTTTCTAGATGTGTCCACATGAACGGTCCCAGTATTATGATTCGGTAAATAAGGAACTACAACTGCAATAGCAATTTCTGGATCATCATAAGGGGCATAACCTACATAAGTAACATTCGTTACACTCTCCCCTTGTTTTGATTTATTCGCTCCCCAATAAAAGGCTTGTGCCGTTCCTGTTTTACCTGCTGAAACATAAGGAGCACTATTAAATATACCAGGAACAAACCCATAATTTCCGTTTACTACTTGGTACATTCCTTGTTGAACTCGTTCGATGACTGTTGGAGAAACATCAATCGTATTCATTATTTTGGGCTCTATCTCTTTAACCAGAGAGCCAACTTCTCCTGTATCTTGATTTGTTTCTCTAATCTCAGAAACCAAGCGAGGAGCAAATCTTGTTCCCCCATTTGCAATCGTAGAAGAGTATTGAGCCAACTGTAAAGGAGTATACGTATCGAATTGTCCAAAAGCCAAGAACATTGCTTGACCAGCATCTTGAGGAACGCTTTGCTGACCAGTTGCTTCACTTGGTAAATCTATACCAGTTTCACTACCTAATCCAAATTGACGATAATATCTTCGCATATTATCTACTGTATTTATATAATCAATTGGTACACCTTGATCCTGTTGGAAATTCCAATATCCTCCCATACGCAAGGCAATTTGAGCCATATATACGTTAGATGAATATTGAAGGGCTGTTATATCATTAACTGAAACGGAACCAGAACGATTAAAGACTGATGAAATATTATTTGATCCTTTCATGCGCATAGGTGTATCTACAATAGTATTGTTATCCAAGGTTAAGGCCCCATCCATATAACCCATCAAAACAGTCGCAGGCTTAACCGAAGACCCCATATTAAATGCATTGGAAATAACACCTAATGAATCATCTTTAACTTTTCCATTGACAACTTTTTTTCCACTTAAAGCTAAAATATCTCCATTTTTAGGATCTATAGCCACTGCATAAACACTCTCGTTTAAACCTCGTCTATTGGAAAGAACATCTAACAAAATATCATCTACACGATCTTGAAAGTCCATATCAATGGTTAAAATTAAATTATTTCCCTTACTTCCAGAAAAGATTTCTTCTTGACTAATAATATCTCCCGAATTATCTGTTTCTGTTTTTGAAGTGGATTTACTTCCACGTAACACTGTTTCATATTGAGCTTCAAGAAAACTTTGGCCAATTCGATCATTTCTTGAATAGCCTTTCGCTAAATAACTATTTAATTGTTGTTTAGGGATTCCTTGACTTTCCGAAGAAACAGACCCTAATATACTTCGTAAAGTATCTTCTTGAGGATAAATTCGATCCCAATCTGTTCCAGTTGTTACACCGGGAAGCAACAATAAATTTTCGCTTACGCGAGCAATTTCATCTTGTGTGACTTCATTATTTTTTATGTTAACTGTACTTAAAGCATATGCTGAATTCATTTTTGTAAAAATAGCGATCGCTTTTAACTCATGATCTGAATAATCCATAATTTCTGCATCACTAATTAATTCAAGTTGATCGGAATAAGAAAAATCATTTTCGCTAATATTATTTTCTGTTGTATATTTTTCAATACGCTCTTTCATCATTTCATCATTAGTCGCAAAAAAATAATCCTTCAAATCTCGTACAGTCAAATCGCTGTCATCATTTTGAAAAGGTGATGTATGTGGCAAATCAATTAAGTGTGCTAGGTTATCCGCAACTTGTGCCATATTTTCAGTTTTGGTGTTCGCTCCTCTAGTGTACATAATCGTATTTTTCGCTTCATTGGCGACTAAAGGTCTTAATTTGGAATCAAAGATCTCTCCACGAGGTACATTCCCACGAACAGTCGTACTTTCTGTTCGTTCAACTTCAGCTTTAAATTCTTCACCTTGTATAATTTGCAAGTATCCTAAACGAATAATCAAAGTTACAAATAATAAAAAAATAATAAAAAATAATAAATTTAGTCGAAAAGGAATATGTGATTTATTACGATCTTTTCGATTCTTCTTTTTGTTTTCCATTCATTATACCTCTTTAATCTCATCAATTTCTTACCGTCTATTTCTATATGGTAGTTTAACAAATTGAGAGGTGTTTTGCATTAGAAATCATAAAAAAGGTTTAATCACTGGTACAAAGAACCAATGATTAAACCTTTAATATTTCATTCTTGTATTTTTATAAAATTATTTAGCTTCTTTATATCTTTTTGCGACTTCATCCCAATTAACAATGTTCCATACTGCTTTCACGTAATCAGCACGTACATTTTGATAATTTAGGTAGTAAGCATGTTCCCAAACGTCTATTCCAAAAATTGGCGTTTGTCCTTCCATTAGAGGAGAATCTTGGTTTGGTGTACTTGTAACTTTTAAATTTCCATTATCTACTACAAGCCAGCCCCATCCTGATCCAAATTGACCAGTTGCAGCTGTTTCTAATTCTGATTTAAAATCATCAAAGCTTCCGAACGATTCATTAATTGCATCCGCTAATTCACCTGTTGGCTCACCGCCACCATTTGGAGAAAGCACTTCCCAAAATAATGAATGATTCACATGTCCTCCACCATTATTACGAACTGTTGTACGAATGTCTTCAGGCACTTCATCTAATTTTGTTACAAGTTCTTCAATCGATAGATTTTGTAAATCGTCGTGACCTTCCAAAGCTTTATTCGTCTTTTCTACATAAGCATTATGATGTTTATCGTGATGAAGTTTCATCGTCTCTTCATCAATATATGGTTCTAGGGCATCATATGCATACGGTAAATCTGGCAATTTATAAGTCATGTAAAAACTCCTCCTTGATTATTATCTGTTTCTAACACTTAAATGCAGTGTAGCACATATAAATTTTAAGGTAAAATAATTAGCACTAACTCCAATGACTTCTATTCTTTCCTAAAAAAATCAATAGCAATCCTTATAAAGAGGGAGTTCTTCGATTTATTACTTTTTTCAAAGGCAAAGCGACTAAAGGTAAAATAATAACGCTTGCAATAATTTCAATTACACCATTGGTTGCAACAATTGTTCCTAAAGCTCCTAATAGTACGGATTCTTGAATACCTAGAGCTTTTGCATAAGCTTCACTCGCAAATAAATATATTCCACCTAACACGAAAAAAGTATTCGCAAACGTCCCTATTGCTGCTGTTATTGCATAAGAAATTTTGTCAGATATTTTTTCGCTTAGGAAAATAAACACAACAGCACTTATCCACCCCACAATTAATCGAGGAACAACTGAAATTAATGGATTTAAAAACACTACATTAAAAGGGGTTGGTTGCATATAAGCTCTCAACATGCTTAAAAGTCCCCAAGCTAATCCAATAATTGATCCTGTTTTTTTCCCAAATAAAACAGCAGCCAAAATGACTGTAATATGAACAATCGTGACATCAATCGGCCCTAAGGGAATATAACCAAGCATGGGAATAAAGGTTTGTGCAATTAAAATAGCTAAAAGCATACTAAGAATCGTTAGTTGAAATACATCTGTTTTTTTATTCATCTTGTTCTCCTAAATATCTATTCTCTTAAATTATTATGTACTAAAATTTGTTTAAATATATAACAAATTCATCAATTCGTCAAAATATATTTCTTTTGGCTTCATTTACTTTTGGCTTTCCTTTCGCTAAAATAAGTACGCAATCTTATACAGAAGGAGAAAGCTATGTTTACTTATATAAAAACCGTCTTTACTAAACCTAAAGAAATATATACAGCTAGAAACATGAAAAATTCTCACTACTTTTCACTGATACTTCTTACTGGTTTAATCTTAACTTTTTTATCTATCTTTGAAATGTTCCCCATAGCGGTTCAATTTTCTGATGACTATCAAGAAATTAAAGCATCCATTCCTGACTTTGAACTCGTAGATGGTCAATTAGAAAGTGATACGGGAAGTTATATTTATCAAACAAATAGTATTATGCTCTACTTTGATAGCGAGGACCGAATAACTACTGATGATATTGAATCAAACATACCTACTCAAGCAGCTCCCATTTCTATCGGACTTTTAAAAGATGAGATCTATTTTAATGCAGCAAATGCAACATATTCATTTACATATGACGATTTCACTTATTTGACTGCTGACTCTCTAATGGAAGCAATGGATAATATGGGAAACTTTACTATAGGAATGTATATCCTTCTTCTCATTATATTACTTATATTTAATTTAATCTTTTATATTATTCAACTGATACCCATTTCTTTATTTGCCAACTTGCTTTCAATTGTTCAAAAAACCCATATGACCTTCTTTCAAAATGCAAAAATTGCTTTACTTGCTTCAATGGGACCTTTTATTTTAATCGCAATTTTGAGTGCTTTTCAAATTCAAGTGGCTTATCAATACGAAATCACTCTTTTCAGTTCTTTATTTTTATTTTATATAAGCATTACTGAAATGAAAAAGCGCATTGACAAACAAAAAAAGCCCCATTAAATCATTTAAAAAAGAGACGGGAACCCCAAAACATGTTGGGTTTTCGTCTCTTTTAACATTCATTCATCGATTGAAGTTGAACTTATCTTCAAATAAATTACTATCTATTTTTTCTATTTTGTTTTCTTTTTTGACGATTCTTTTGCTTGTTTAATTCTTTTCTTTTTGATCTTATTTTTCGACGATAACCAGGTTTAACTTTTTTCTTAGATTTCTTCACCAAGCCTGCAATCTCAGCATCATATTCAAGTGGTTTTGTCGGTTTCTTTCTTTCCGCTCTTTTTTCAGGAGCATCAACAATTTCGTGGTTTCTTATTGTTTTTTCCTCAAAAGTAATCCCCATATTTTCAATGGTTTGAATTTCATCTTCTTCTCCAGGTGAATATAAAGTAATCGCAATTCCAGATAGATTATTTCTTCCTGTTCGTCCTACTCGGTGAACAAAATAGGACAAATCTTGTGGAACTTCAGCATTAATTACATGAGAGACTCCTTCAATATCAATCCCTCGTGCGGCTAGATCTGTAGCCACAATAAATTGATAATCTAAATTATGAATTTCTCGCATGACTCTCCGACGTTCTCTTGAGTCTAATCCACCATGCAACATCCCCACATTGAGTCCTCGATCAATCAATTGTTTAGTTAACTGTTCAACATTTTCTTTGGTATTTGCAAAGATTAAAACTAAATATGGGTTCCCTATCGTCAATAAATCATAAATGACTTCTGTCCGATCTTTACTTTTTGTTGAAATTAACCAATTATCAATTAAATCTGAAATAACTTCTTTATTTTCCACTTCAATTCTAATAGGATGATTCATATATTTTTGTAAAAATGGTTGTAATTTTTGAGGAATAGTGGCTGAAAATACAAGAAGCTGACTATTAGGCGAAAGAGTTGCTGCTATTTGGTCTACTTCTTCAATAAACCCCATGTCCAGTGTCATATCCGCTTCATCTACGACTAAGGCATAGGCCGTATTTGTTTTTAATTCATTAGATTGAATCAAATCCAATAATCGTCCAGGGGTTCCAATAACCACATCAGGTTGGCTACTTTGTAAGTTCTCAATTTGTCTATTTTTATCAGTTCCCCCGATAAAACGTGAAACCTCAATATCCCATAGTGCTTTTTTTGTCAATTGAATCGTGGCTTGATAGAGCTGTTCAGCTAACTCTCTACTGGGAGCTGTAATGACTATTTGGACATTGTTTGCCTTTTGATCCAATTGATTTAGTAATGGCAGTAAAAATGCATGTGTTTTTCCTGAGCCTGTTTTGGATTGTGCGATAACATCTCGATTAGATTGAATATTTGTAATAACTTCCGTTTGAATCTCTGTGGGTTCTTTAAAATTTAATTCAGAGATTGCCTCTAATAAAAAAGGCTTTAAATTAAATTGTTCAAAATTATTTTTCATTCCTTATTCCTCTCCTAACTAGGTTCTTTAATATTTTACCAAAGTCGAACTTCTAGTGCTAGTCTTATATTTAGATTTGTTGCTTCATGAGATTTGCTTCATGTTTAAATAAAAAGTAAAATAGAATTAAGTAAATTAGAAAAGGTGATTAAAAATGTCACAGAATAAAAAAGCTCTGTTTATTATTTTTGGTGGAACAGGTGATTTAGCTTATCGGAAATTATATCCTGCTCTATATAAATTGTACAAAAAGAACTATTTAAATGAGAACTTTGCAGTGATTGGAACTGCTCGTAGGGAATGGTCAGATTCTTATTACCAAGAAGTGGTTTATGATTCGATTCAAGACATTAAAGAATCTGATCAAGAGGCTAAAGAGTTTGCTAGCCATTTTCGTTATCAATCACACAATGTAAATGATACTGAAAACTATATTTCCTTATTGAAATTAGCTGATCAATTAGACGAAAAATACGACATTGAAGGAAACCGTATTTTTTATCTTTCTGTATCTCCAAGCCTTTTTGGAACTGTTTCTTCACATTTAAGAGCTGAAAATCTCATTACTGAAAATGGCTTTAATCGCTTAATTATTGAAAAACCTTTCGGCACAGATTTTGTAAATTCTAATGCTCTAAATAACGATATTTTAGAATCTTTTACAGAGGAGCAAATTTACAGAATTGACCATTATTTAGGTAAAGAGATGATTCAAATGCTTCTAGCTCTTCGTTTTGGAAATCCCCTCTTCAAACAAATTTGGAATAAACATTTCATTTCAAATATTCAAGTTACCCTTGCTGAAGATATGGGGGTCGAAGAACGTGGAGCTTATTATGAACAAAGTGGAGCTTTAAGAGATATGGTTCAAAATCATGTTTTACAAATTGTGAGTTTATTGTACATGAATGAACCGAGTTCAAATGATTCAAAAGCCATTCTCAAAGCAAAAGTGGATGCTTTAAAAAATTTAAAAGCAGTGAATCAAGAAAATATTAACCAAAATTTCGTGCGTGGTCAGTATACGACTTCAAAAGATAATCCAGATATTTTAGACTATGTTTCTGAACATGAAGTAGATCCTGAATCGAACGTAGAAACCTTTATTGCTGGCAAGATTGAATCAACCCACGAAAATTGGGAAGGTGTCCCAATATATATTCGAACAGGAAAACGAATGAAAGCAAAAAATACGCAAATAAATATTGTATTTAAAAAGGACACAATGAACTTTTTCTCTACTGAAGAAGTTAAAGAGAATATTTTAAGTATTCATATTGGTCCAAACGAGGGACTTTCTCTTCAACTAAACAATAAACAAATTGGACACGCTTTTGAATTAGAGCCTATTGATTTGATCTTTAATCCATCGGCTGATGCTCCAGACGATTATGAACGATTAATATTAAGTGCTTTAATGGGTGATAAAACAAATTTTGTACACTGGGATGAATTAGCCGAGTCTTGGAAGTATATTGACTCCATACGTGAAGCTTGGTCAAAAGCAGAGAGCCCTCTTTATTTATATGAAGTAAATACAAACGGACCTACAGAAGCCAACGAATTATTAGAAAATAATAATGATTATTGGGTTTGGAGTTAAATGAATCTTTCATAAACACGATTTATTTAGGCAAAGTGATGCACTGCATTCTTTGCCTTTAATTTTGAATATAAAAGTGAGATTTGCTGAAAAGTTTCGTATTTGCTATAATATCATAGCGAATTTATACGTTATGAATAGATCAATAAGATCGTAAATATTATGAGGAGGTATTGGGTTGGATTATAAAAAAATAATTGCTGAAGATTTATCCACTCAATTGAGTGATCATTTAACAACAGATAAAATATACCACTTACTTGAAAAGCCAAAAATTGAAGAACATGGTGACCTAGCTTTTCCTACTTTCCAATTAGCCAAAGTTTTTCGTAAAAATCCGGCAGAGATTGCAGAAAATCTAGCAGAAAATTTTTCTTCTGAAGCTGTTTCTTCCGTTAAGGCTGTAGGTCCTTATTTAAATTTTTATTTAGATAAAGGAAAAGTTAGCGCGGAAGTATTAGGAGAAATCCTTTCTAAAAAAGAAAATTATGGGAAAAGCGATATCGGGAATAAAAGAAATATTCCCCTAGATATGTCTTCTCCAAATATTGCAAAACCAATGTCTATGGGCCATTTGCGTTCTACAGTTATTGGAAATGCGTTGGCGAATATTGTAGAAAAACTTGGCTATAATCCTGTTAAAATTAATTATTTGGGAGACTGGGGAACACAATTTGGCCGTCTAATCACTGCTTATAAGCTTTGGGGAGATGAGGAAAAGGTTCGGGCCAACCCGATTGCTGAATTGAATGAGTTATACGTTCGTTTCCATGAAGAACTAGAAGAAGACCCAGAATTAGAAAGTGTTGGTCGTCAATGGTTCCGAAAACTTGAAGCTGGAGATGAAGAAGCCGTACAGTTATGGCGCTGGTTCCGTAAAGAGTCTTTAAATGAATTTAACGCGATTTATGATCGCTTAGGAATTACTTTTGATTCTATGGATGGCGAAGCCTTTTTCAATGATAAAATGGATGAAGTCATAGATATTTTAACAGAAAAAGAGCTACTTATTGAAGATCAAGGCGCTCAAGTCGTGCGTTTAGATGAATATGATTTACAGCCTGCACTAATTAAAAAGCAAGATGGAGCTACGCTATACATTACTCGTGACATTGCTGCTGCTTTATATCGAAAAAGAACCTATGACTTCGATGAAGCCTTATATGTTGTTGGTCAAGATCAAATTTACCACTTTAATCAATTAAAAGCTGTTTTGAATAAGATGGGATATGAGTGGGAAGAAGATATCCACCATATTATCTTTGGCTTAATTTCTATTGACGGCGCAAAAATGTCTACCCGTCGAGGAAAAGTTGTTTTATTAGAAGATGTATTAAATGAAGCTGTAGAACGCGCCCTTCTATTAATCAACGAAAAGAATCCTACGCTCTCTAATAAAGAAGAAGTTGCCGAACAAGTTGGTGTAGGAGCTGTTTTATTCCACGATTTACAACACGATCGTCGCAATGACTTTAATTTTAATCTAGATGAAATTGTTCAATTTGAAGGAGAAACTGGGCCTTACGTCCAATATACGCGTGCCCGCGCTTTAAGTATTTTGAAAAAAGCAAATGTAGACGCAACTGACTTTATTGATGATACCCCTTATTCACTAACCGATCAATACAGTTGGTCTATTATCAAACTTATTCAATCATTTAGTGATACTCTAACTAGAGCACATCGAGAGTTTGAACCTTCTATTATCGCAAAACATGCTTTAAGTGTTGCCCAAGCCTTTAACCGATTCTATGCGAATGTACGAGTCCTAGATGACCATCCTGAAAAAGATAGTCGTTTAGCCCTTGTATATTCTGTAGCTTTAATGCTTGAAGAAGATTTAAGAATCTTGGGTATTCAAGCACCTGATGAAATGTAAATTAACTATTTTTTGTTCTATATTAAACATAAAAACAGCTGGCCTTCTCTCTACTATTCTAGTAAAAGAAGGCCAGCTGTTAATTTTTACATTTAAATATTCATTCAATCCTTATGTATTTTAAACATATAAATAAATGCTAAAATACATAAATATAGCTCCGGCAGCCACAAATAGATGCCAGATAACATGCATCCAATCTAAATGTTTCATCTTATAAAAAATCGTTCCTACTGAATAAGAAAGTCCCCCGAGAAATAAAAGGATAACCCCATTCACTGGAAGAGATTTGTATAGAGGGTAAATTAAGAAGACAGCCATCCAGCCCATAATTAAATATAAGTAAGTACTTAATTTAGGGAAACGATTAGTCCACACAACCTCAAAAATAACACCTGCTAAGGCTGCTATCCAAACAATCGCTAAAAAGATGTAGCCCACTGCTCCCCCTACAGTAATCATTAGATAGGGAGTGTAGGTTCCCGCAATTAATAAATAAATGGAGGCATGATCGATTTTTTGAAAGAGATCTTTATAAGCTGAAAAGCTAAAGCTATGATATAAGGTTGAAGCTAAAAACAACATAATTAAACTTGTTCCATAAATACTATATGCAACCACTTCAGACACTGCGATTTGGGGACCAGTCAATGATTTATCCAACAGAAAAATCATTGCAACCACACCAAGCAAAGCCACAACTCCATGTGTAATCGCATTGAATATTTCTACAATTAATTCATCTTTGGTAATTGATTTTGTCATTTGTATATTTCCTCCTAATTGGTACTTTCGTACTTAGCCTAATCTAATTTATCTTTTTCATAGTGTTTCGTTAAATCCATATGCTGGAAATTCTGCTGCCGCAACGCTTCGTATATAATAATAGAAACAGTATTCGATAAATTTAAAGAACGAATATGTGTGTCATCCATAGGAATTCTTATACAGTTTTCCTCGTTTTCTCTCATAAATTTTTCAGGTAAACCTGTAGTTTCTTTACCAAAAATGAAATAATGATCTTCATCAGTGTTTGAGTAGTCAACATCTGTATATGTTTGATGAGCAAATTTAGTCACTAAATGAAGTTGTCCATCCTTAGCATATTCTAAAAAAGATTTTAAGCTTTTATGAGAAGTAATTTTTAGTTCATTCCAATAATCTAACCCTGCTCGTTTAAGCATTCTATCTTCCAAGCTAAACCCTAACGGAAAAATCAAGTGTAAATGAGCATCCGTCCCCGCACAGGTTCTTACAATATTTCCCGTGTTTGGTGGAATTTGTGGTTTATATAATACGATATGGTTCATGTACAATATCTTCTTTCTATATTAACTTTAATTAAATATTTTATTACATATTTTCTTCAAGACGCCTAATAGCTTCAGTAAACTCTTCAATCGTTTCAGAATCTTCTTCTTTATCTATGGCTTCTTTTAAAAAAGAAATAATTTCTTTGTTTGGATTTTTCTCCATCATTTTAGAAATCGCCCATGCAGCTGTTCCACGAATCATGGGCCGGGGATCCTCTTCTATTAATTTTAAAAGAGTCGGTATAGCACTCCGATCACGATAGTTGGCAAGAGCAATGATTGCATTTCTTTGTAAAGGCTTCTTTCCACGCCAAGAACCAGCCATCTGTCCAAATTGTTCTTTAAATTCTTTATTCGAAATTGTAAGCATCGGCTCTAACTTTGGATGAACCCTTTCATAATCTGGCTCCATCTCTTCATGTAAGTGAAAATCAATTCCTTGGTTGTATGGACAAACTATCTGACAAATATCACAACCATAGATTACACTTCGCATGGATTTCCTGAATTTTTTAGGCATATAATTTTTGGTTTGGGTTTGATAAGAAAGACATTTCTGCGCATTCATCTCACCATTCCCAAGTAATGCTTGCGTTGGACAACCATCTATACAACGCCTGCAATCGCCACAATCATATTCGACTGGTGGATCGGGTTCAAATGGAATGTTAGTTATAATTTCTCCCAGATAAACATAGGAACCAAACTCTTTAGTAATTAATAAACCATTCCTACCAATAAATCCGATTCCCGCACGAGCTGCAACGGCTACGTCTATTAGCTCTCCTGTATCCACCATGGATTTAAATTCAGCGTCTTCTCCTAATACATTTTTCATATAATCAACCAATTGGTTAATATGCTCTTGTAAAACTAAGTGATAATCTAATCCCCATGAGGCACGTGCAAACTCCCCTCTTCGTTCTCCACGAACTCTTGGAGGTTGATCGTTTATTTTAGAAGGGTATGCCAAAGCGATGGAAATGAGAGTTTTGGGCTGATCGAATATTAACTCTGGATAAATTCTTTCTTTAAGAACTTTATGTTCGAATCCAGATTGATGCCCTTTTTTATGCTGTTCTGTAATGGATTTTTCCAATTCATAAAAAGGTTCAGCATGAGTAAAGCCAATTTTATCGATACCAATTTCATAAGCTTTTTGGCGAATTTGTTCTTTCAATGCGATATTATCCACCTTACTCCCTCCCAACCTTATTCTTTTATTAGTATAACAAAAATGGAATAATATTTGTAAGATTTTAAAAAGATGAAACTCAATTAAAAGAGTGTCAATGGCTCAGCTCTCGCCTCCATTAACACTCTAAATCATTTAAAAATTATTTTTTAGTCATATTTATATTTTATTTGATCGTCTCTTTTATATTTAACAAAACTGTTTGTTAATTTATTAAAATGTTGAAGTTCCTTATCATATTCAAAAATTGTGGTCATAATTCTTAATAAATCATTTCCTTTAGAAAAATCATACTCCATCGCTTCTTCAGTAGAAGCTTCTAAATAAAAAGCTTCCATGAAAGATTTTCGTAAATCATTTTTATATTTCATAAAGTTTACATTTTCTGGAAGAACACGACCATTCCATTTTAATAAAATTTGTTCATGGGCAGTCATTAAAGTTTCCATACGTTCACGTATCAATGTTCGTAATTCCTTTGGTAAATGATTGATAGTATTTTCTGATTCGTGCATGATAAAAGCTACTTCGTAAAGAATTTGATTTACTTTAATAGATTGTCTACACACTACTAAAAATCGTAATAATGAATAATATTTTGAACTGATAAATCGTTTATAAACAGGATCCATCATATATTTATGATATTTATTCAAAGTTCGAAGGTCTTTATTTAATTGTTTTAAATCTTCTGACATTATAGGAAATTGAGCATTTTTTCTTAACATAGAACGTACATATTTCGTTGAATTATCGGTTAAACTTACCGTTAATTGATAAAATTTCACATCATATTTTGGTGGAAGCACAAAAGTATTAACAAAAAAGGCAATCAACACTCCTACTAATGTTGCTGCCACTCGTTGAATGGCTGTTAGCAAAATATTACTTCCTGGATACAACATAACATTAATTGTTGTTAATGTTGAAAGTCCAATCATATTACCTAAGTTTAATTGATTTAAAATAGCAATTAGCACAGCAGAAGCCACTGCAATCAATAAGCTACTATCACCAATATAATTTGATATTAAAAACGCAATGATACCTCCAATAATATTAGATATCATCCGACTTCCTATTTTATCAAATGTTTCTTGAACGGAAGGCATCATAGAAAATATAACAGCAGCTGCTGCCAATCCAACACCATCTTCTAAGCCGATATATCTAGGTATTATCATTGCAAGTAGGATTGCAAGGCTTGTTTTAAATGTTCTAGCCCCAATCTTCAAATTAATCATTCTCTCTTTCAATTTTCTTAAATTAAACATTCATTGTGCAACTAGTATAAATGATTTGAGCCAGATAATCTATTATTTTAAATGCTTATTGAACAATTTTTACAATTAAAATAGTGTATAATTGTAACTTAATTGAAATCTATTATATAATCGTAGCAATACTATATCGATATTTTAGGAGGGAAACTGTGAGTAAAAATAAAACGAGAAATTTAATGAGTTTAGGACTTATCGTAGGAACAATTGCAGGAGCAGCTGGTGCATTCTTTTTAGCTCCACAAAAGGGAACTGATACTAAAAAAGACCTTGCATACAGATTAAATGACTTAACGCAAAAGTCCATTTTAAAGACTCAAGAAGGTTTATTAAAATTTGAGGAAGCAATGGAAAAAAATATGAGTAATGATGAAAGCAAGTACTACTATTAAGTAAATTTCTTATTTGCATTAATAATCACCTATGTTATAATACTTTTTATAAGCCTTTTGACCCACCCTTTTATGTCAGTAAGCTGATATGTGCTGACATAAAACGGTGTTACTCAATGGCTTAACTAACGTATCGTTTTGCCGTGATTACACCGAAGCGATACGTTTTTTTGTTTTCCTAAAAAAAAGCGGTGTAGATTTCTCTACATCGCTTTTTTTATTTTTTACCTGTTAGTTGTTTGTATCGATTGAACCATAAATCAACATATTCTTTTGAAAATGGTCCTCTTTCATTTCTTATCCAGCTCACTAATATTTTCACATGTTCATTTAAAATAGGGTCTATTTCATTTGGATAGTTATATTTTTTCCCATGGACTTCATATTCATCGACATCAAGCAGACGTTTTTCTCCATCTGGGAATATTTTAACATCTAAATCATAATCAATATATTTTGCGCCTTCTTCATCAATTAAAAAAGGAGAAGCTAAATTACAATAATAAGAAATTCCTTTTTGACGAATCATGGTGACAATGTTAAACCAGTATTCTTCGTGAAAATAAACAAGAGCTGGTTCACGCGTTCGCCATCGTCTTCCATCTGATTCTATTACTAGGGTATGGTCATTACAACCGATTAACGCTTTTTCCGTTGTTTTTAATACCATAGTGTCACGCCATGTGCGATGTAAGCTTCCATCATGTTTATAACTTTTTAGTGTTATAATGTCTCCTTCTTTTGGTTTGTTTTTCATTTATTTAGCCAACTCTCAGTTATTCTTTTGTTTATTATTCCAAATAATAAACAACTCTCACCTAAAATTGTAACATAAATATACTCAAATCAAACAAAATAAGATTTGTAAATATGAAGCTTACTTTACTTTATTCATGTTGTGCTAAAACGGAGGCAAATTGATTAGCGACACTACTTCCTGATTTATCTTCGATAAAAATCGTAGATAGGAAGGAATGATTTTCTGCATCAAAAGCGACTACAAAACCATTTGTATCATTTCCTTCTTCTTCACCTTTAAACTCTGCCGTACCTGTCTTAGCTGCTAAAGATAACGGAGATTTGTTGAGTACATGGGCTGTTCCGTTTGAGTCTTCGACCACTTGAACTAATATTTTTTCAATCGTTTCTGCTGTTTTTGGCTCTATAGGTTGCATGGTTTCTGGTTCGTTAGAATTTAACTCCAGCTTTGGGAAAGTAAGCGTTCCATTATTTGCAAATGCACTATAAAAAATTGCTTGATGTAAAGGACTCATTAATAACTGCCCTTGCCCAAACGCTGTATCTGCGAGTAGGGGTTGTGAATCAAAGGAACCACTATTTGAAATTTGTGCCTTTTTCATATTTATAGGTAAATCAAAAGTCTCATCAAACGGGAACTTCTTTAATCCTTCCAAATATGTTTCAGCTCCCATTTCTAAAACTTCTTGAGCAAAGAAAATATTATCAGAATAAATGAGTGCATCTTCTAAATTTACTTCTGTTGGATGATCACTAACTCGAGTCACTTTATAATTTCCCCAAGAATCATCTTTTTGCCATTGTAGACTTGTAATTGTATGTGTTTTTTCTAAGTTCGTTGTTCCCGATTCTAAACCAATGGCTGCTGTAATCATTTTAAAGGTTGATCCTGGAGCATAACGAGCTGCATAACGAGCTAAAAATGGAGAATCTGGACTTTCCGCATACTCTTGATATTTGTCTCCACTAATTCCTCGGGCCATTAATGTTGGATCATATGAAGGTGAACTAGTTAAAACGAGTAATTCTCCAGAAGTGGGATCTGTCACCACTGCTCCACCTTTTTCACCTTCAAAAGTTTCAAAGTAACGTTTTTGTAACTTAGAATCAATGGTTAATGTAATATCTTCCCCATCTTCAACAGGAGCTTTTTGTAAGGTGCTTTTTGTTTCCCCAGCCTCATCTAGGATATTAATCTCCCCTCCTTTACCTCCTCTTAAGCGATCATCGAAAGCAGCTTCTAAACCAGATTTTCCAATAATGTCTCCAGGTTGTAAGGAGGGATCTTCTTCAATATCTTCTGCGTAAACTTCCCCTATGTAACCTATCAGATGTGCTCCTGCCTCACCTAAAAAATAGGATCTCGTAGTAGTTTCTTGATAAACAACACCTGTTATTTCTGGAGTTTTTCCTTCATCTACTAAAGCGAAAGGAACAAAACTTTCATCGGTTACCCACTCTGCAGATAATAACTGCTCCAACTGTTCCACGTTTATATCAAATGTTTTTGCAATATTTTGGAGATTTTCTTCTTTTCCCTCACCTTCTTCAAGTTGTGCTGGATGTAAACCGACTTGCCAAGCCTTGCCTTCTCCCGCTAATAACTCGCCATTTCGATCAAGAATATTTCCTCTTTTACCTGAAGTAAACTGAATTTGAATGGTATCTTCTTCATCCATATCTGGGAAAATTAAATGTGTATTCCAAGCAACGAAAAAATCATTATCTATTTCTTGAAGATTTGTTTCATAGGATTGGGTTTCTAATTCACCTAGTGAAGTGGTCATGTTTAAATCATAGCGAAGCACAAAGGAATTGTCTTCTTCACTTTCTTCTAATTCCATATGATCCACTTCAAGATCATTTGCCCCAATTCCACCATAAATAGTCTCGTACCTTTCTTTTACTTTTTCTTCTGTGTACCCTATTTCCTCTAAAGATGATGGAGATAAGGTGTTAGTCAGTTGGTCATAATCTTTGGCTTCCAACGCTTCTATAAAAGAAGTCGCTACTTCATTCGCCTTTTCTTTCCTTTGTTTACCTGTCCAATATTTATAGCCTATAATTAAGGCAACGATTAGTAGAATTGATACAATGATTATTCCAATATATCGCCCTATGTTACTCTTAGATGTATTCTTTTTTCTTGAATAATAATTCATTCGTTCTTTATTCCTCCATTCCCTTTAAAATAAAGTAATTTCAGTAAAATTTGTCCATATTTTTTTCTGAACAGTTGAAAAAGTGTACTGATCAAAATCTTGTGGCTTCACCCACTCACAGTTTTTAGGAATCTCTTGATTTAGAGAAGAAGCAATTTTTTCTCCGTTAAAAATTGACACTGACCACTTTAAATGACTAAAGATATGTTCTACTACTCCTGAAGTTTGATCATTTATTGTAATCGGCAAATTATATTTTTCTTCGATAAATTGTTCAGTATACATTTTATTTTCTCGGTTTAAAGTTTCTAAAATAATTGGTTCAAAGGGTTTCCAAGTCCCGTCTGTTACAATTTCTTCCACTTGAATCATAGGAAATTGCCAGGTATTTGCTAATAACCCAGTATCTGGACGTTTTTCGAGTAAATATTCTCCCATTTCATTTTGAATAACTAATGAAAGATAAGTAGCCGGTTTTGGTTTGTTTTTCGCCTTTTTTACAGGATATTTATGCCAAGTATCATTAAGATAAGAGGCATTGAACTCTTTCACAGGTGATCTTTCCGGGAAATAATTCTTCGGAGTACAAATTGTACGACCTAAATCCATTAAAGCTTGGTTAAAGTCTCCTGGTCTTTCTTCATCTATTAAATATAAAGCAACCGTTTCAAAAACTTTTCTATTTTTAGCTTTTGTAATATCTAAATCAATTTCAAATAAACGGCTTAAAACCCGCATTAAATTACCATCAATTGCTGGAGTAGGTAAGCCAAAGGCCATACTACTAATTGCACCAGCTGTATAAGGACCAATTCCTTTTAGTTGAATAATTTCTTTTGGATTATTTGGGAAAATACCCCCATGATGAATCATAATTTGTTGAGCTGCTTCTCTTAAATTTCGTGCCCTTGAATAATAACCCAAGCCTTCCCACATCTTTAACACCTGATCTTCAGAAGCTTCTGCTAAACTTTTAATGGTCGGAAACGCTTCAATAAATCTTTCATAATATGGAATAACTGTATCGGTTCTTGTTTGTTGAAGCATGATTTCAGAGACCCAAATATTATAAGGTGCTCCAGATTCTCGCCATGGAAAATTATGATCTGTTTCTTGCTGGTCGTACCAATCCATCAAAATTTTCTGAAATGAACGTATTTTTTCATCCGTCCACATTTCAATATTAAATTTTTCTTTGAGTTCTTTTTTAGTATATTCAATCTTAAACAATTTATTCCATTTCCCTCTCATCTATATAACGATTAATTAATTCTGTAGGATAGCCTTTATTATATAAATAACCTTTAATCCTTTGGGACAACTCATAGCCTTCATATTTGCGAGAATACCTTTTAAGCGCTTTGTCTCCTTGATTTACTAAGGCATTGTATTCAGCATTCTTATCTTTTTTCGTATCTATCGCAGCCATGGCTTCATCCACTAAATCAAAAGAATACCCTTTATTTAATAAATACGCTTTTACTTTTTGAATACTTTCAATTTCAGAGTTTTTCCTCGTTTTCTCCCATTTTTTGGAAGCTAGATGTATCGCATTTTCTAATTGTTGCTCATAAGGATATTCATCTAGAGCTATTAAAATAAAATCTTCCTTAATTCCTTTTTTTTTCAAATCTTGCTCGATATTTCTAGGACCTTTTTGGTTAATATTTGCTTGTGAGCGAACAAAACTTTGTGCAAAATTTAAATCATCAATCAAGCGCATACTTTTTAATTGCTCAACCATTCGGTCACTAAAATGATAAAGTTCGTGTTTAGCTAAATAATCTCTGATTTGTTTTTCAGAACGCAAGGAATAACTAAGATAGTTTAGTGTTTTTTGATAGGCTTTGTAATAAGAGTCTTCATTTTCTATTTTCTTTTGCAACTCTTTGGTTACATGTAGTCCTTTACTCAGTTCAAATTTAATCAATACCTCTTCATCCACGCCAAAAGCAAAGTCATCATTAATATAAATATTATAACGACCTTTTCTTTTTTGCGGCTCTATCTTTGAAATCATCCGAAATGACTTAGAAGATACTTTTTTATTTGAATTATCTTGTTTTTTCTTTTTATCTTTTTCACTTTTTAGCTTTCGATTTAGGTTTTCTGTTTTGCCTTTTGTTTCAATTTTATTTTCTTTACTTAAATTGATCAACTTTTTTTCATTACTCAAAAATAAACACCTTTTCTTTGAGAAATTTTATAAATCATTAAATAAATAATCCAGCCAATCACTATCTTTTGTCAAGCCCGTCACAAGATATTTCTCTGACTCTTCATCGTATTCTTGATTGGTAATAATTGTCTCTGTTCTTAATTTTGCTAACACATCTCCACGATTAGCAGGAATAGCTACTTTATATTCTTCCAATAAGCCTCGAATCGTATCTTCAATTTTTTCAATTAAGTGTTTTTGATCTTCGGGCTTAATCGCTGAAATAATAATATTTGGAAATAATGTTGGATAAAATGCTCCTTTTACTAAATCCTTTTTATTGTATACCGTAAGCATGGGGATATTATCCATATCTAAATCATTCATTAGTTCTAACACAGTATTTTCATGACTGTCGATATTTGGTGAAGATGCATCAACTACATGCAAAAGCAAATCAACATCTTTGGTTTCTTCTAAAGTCGATTGAAAAGCCTCGATTAAATCCGTTGGTAGATCTTGAATAAATCCTACAGTATCTGTTAGCGTAACTTGGAGACCTGACTGTAATTCTAATTGTCTTGTAATAGGATCTAATGTCGCAAACAACTCGTCCTTCTCAAACGTTTCACTATCTGTTAAAGCATTTAAAACTGTTGACTTACCAGCGTTTGTATACCCTATCAATCCAATTCTAAATAAATGACTACGTTGACGCCTTTCTCTTCGGCGACTACGATGACCTTCAACTTTTTTTAGTTCTTTTTTAATCTCATTAATTTGGCGATTAATGTGACGGCGATCCGTTTCTAATTTTGTCTCTCCAGGTCCACGCGTCCCAATTCCACCACCAAGTCTGGACATATTAATTCCATGTCCAACTAATCTTGGCAATAAATAATTCAGTTGTGCCAGTTGAACTTGTAAGGCACCTTCTTTACTGGTCGCTCGCAAAGAAAAAATATCTAAAATAACTTGAATACGATCAATGACCTTCACATCAATCTCTTCTTGGATATTACGTACCTGACTAGGTGATAGCTCCTGATTAAATACAACAACGGCAGCTTCTAATTCTTCTACTAGATGCTTTAGTTCTTGTAATTTTCCCTTACCTATTAATGTACGACTGTCTAAAGCTTCTCTTTTTTGAGTGACTTCACCCACGACTTCAACACCTGTATTTTCGACAAGTTGTCTCAACTCTTCTAAGGAATAATGGAAATCTTCATCCGTTTCCTTTGTCTGAATCGCAACAACTATTCCTTTTTCAACGGGTCTGTCCATATCACTCATCCTTTAAAAATTCTTTGATTTCTATAAAACTTTTTTCTTTTCCTTCAGGCTCTAAAATAAAATCATACCAATGAACCTTTTCTAATCGATTTCTAAACCAAGTCAATTGTCGTTTAGCGTATCTTCTAGAATTTTGTTTAATTTTTTCTACAGCTTCATCCAAAGTTATCTGATGATTAAAATAAAGGAACAACTCTTGATAGCCAATTCCTTTCGTACTTTGAGCATTTGCTTGGGGGCCTAATTTTTTCCAAAGACTTTGGGCTTCTTCAACCAGCCCTTCTTCTATCATAATATCTACTCGTTTATTAATTCGTTCATAAAGTAATGAACGATCCGTATTCAAACATATTATATAAGCCTCATATCGAGCCTCTTTTTTCTTCCGCTCATTTTGAAAAGAAGAAAACAACTGACCCGTCTCATAATACACTTCTAACGCACGAATAACTCGTCTAACATTGTTGGGATGAATTTTTTCAGCAGCTTCTGGGTCAATCTTATCTAATTTTTTCCACAATTCCTGGTTACTATTTTTTTTTGCATATTCTTCTAATTCATCTCTTAACTCAAAATTTGGCTCTGCTTCTCCACTATGAGATACAGAATACAATAATGATTCAATATATAATCCTGTTCCTCCAACAACAATAGGAACTTTTCCTTTTTCTATCATTTTTTCGATTTCTTCGGAGGCATCTTTTTGAAAATCTGACACTGAATAAGATTCATCCGTTTCTTTAATATCTATTAAATGATGAGGGATCCCATCCATTTCTTCAGGGGTAACTTTTGCTGTACCAACATCTAAAGTTTTATAAATCTGCATAGAATCCCCACTAATCACTTCACCGTTAAATTGTTTAGCGAGTTCTATACTGTATGCTGTCTTGCCCACAGCTGTTGGTCCAACAATGACAATAATTTTATCCTTCATCTACGAGACACCCCTTCTGCTTATTTACTTTATTATTATAGCATAGGTGTTCATTGAATTCTTTTAATTAAGATCTTCTGTCAATGATAAGCTACCTAGTTTCAAAAAAACGAAAGAAGCCTAAAAATGTATTCATTCTACACTTTTAAGCTTCTTTTTTACTATTTAATTTATAGGTGTTTCGTTCATAATATCTTTTAATAAATCTTCATTAAAAGTTTTTTGTTTTAACATATAAATTTCATGGGCATAAGGGGCTTTTTTATTTTTCTTATCTTCCCCTACAAAAGGCGTTTCAAGAATTTTAGGTAAATGGGCTAATTTAGGGTGATGGACAATATGATTCAAACTCTCAAACCCAATTTCACCATATCCGATATTTTGATGACGATCTTTTGCTGCACCTTGTGGATTTTTTGAATCATTCACATGAATAACCTTTAGGCGATCTAGACCAATAATTCGATCAAATTCATCTAAAACCCAATCAAAATCATCTTTAATCGGATACCCCGCATCATGGGTATGACAAGTATCTAATGTAACAGATAGTTTATCTTCTAAATCCACACGTTCAATAATTTGAGCTAATTCTTCAAAGGAACGACCAATTTCTGTCCCTTTCCCAGCCATCGTTTCTAGAGCAATCTGTACATTTTGATCAGCACTTAAAATACGATTTAGACCTTCAGCAATTTTATCAATCCCTGCTTCTGGGCCCGCACCAACATGTGCACCTGGATGCATTGTCATTTGGGTTGCCCCGATCGCATCCGCTCGACGAATCTCTTCTTTCATAAACTCAATCGCAAATTCAAAATTATCAGGTTTAAATGTATTCCCCAGATTTACAATATAAGGAGCATGAATCACAATATCTTTCACGTCTATATTGTTTTGGCTCATATATTCATGAGCCTCTGGGATTTTTAAATCTTCTATTGCTCGACGACGCGTATTTTGTGGTGCCCCGGTATAAATCATAAATGTATTTGCCTGATAAGAAGTGGCTTCTTTTGCTGAACCCAAGACCATATGGGGAGCTTTCATACTCACATGTGACCCTAATAGTGTCATTTACATTCTCCTTTGTTTTAATTCTTTATCTTTTTTAATTTTTATCTTTAGGAGTTGTTGTAACTTGCAAGGCTAATTCATGCAGTTGGTTGTCTGACACAACTGTAGGTGCATCCGTTAATGGATCAACTGCTCGACCATTTTTAGGGAATGGAATCACTTCACGAATGTTTGGTTCATTTGCTAAAAGCATAACAAGTCGATCTAATCCTAAAGCAATACCTCCATGAGGCGGGAAACCATATTCAAAAGCATTGAGTAAAAAGCCAAATTGACTCTCAGCTTCTTTTTGTGTAAATCCTAATGATTCAAACATTTGCTCTTGTAATTCTTTTTCATGAATGCGGATAGAACCTCCACCAATCTCGTAACCATTTAATACAATGTCATAGGCTTGAGCATAAACTTCTGTTGGATGGGTCGCTAATTTATCTACATCTTCAGGTTTTGGATGGGTGAATGGATGATGAGCAGCTACATAACGATTTTCATCTTCGTCAAATTCTAATAAAGGCCAATCTACTACCCAAATAAAGGCTAATTCTTCTGGGTCATATAGATTTAATTCTTTTCCTAAATGAACACGTAAAGCACCTAAGGCATCATGCGTCACTCTTTTTTTATCCGCTACAAATAACAATAAATCTCCAGCTTCAGCATCCATTGCCTCTAATAATTTATTTGACATCTCTTCTTCCGCAAAGAATTTTGAAATTGGACCTGTTAATCCTTTATCGGTTACTTTAATCCAAGCTAATCCTTTTGCGCCATGAATTTTAGCAATCTCTTCTAATTCAGTAATTTGCTTTCTAGTAAATTCATCCGCAGCGCCTTTAACAGCTAATCCTTTTACAAAACCACCATTTTCAATTGTAGAAGTAAAGACACGGAAATCAGAATTAGCTACCACAGAACTTACATCTTTTAATTTCATTTCAAAACGAATATCTGGCTTATCGCTTCCGTAATTATTCATAGCTTCATCGTAAGTAATCATTGGAAAGTCTTCTTTAATTTCTAGACCTTTGACTTCTTTAACGACATGTTTCAACATTTTTTCTGTATTTTGACGAATCTCTTCTTCACTTAAAAAGCTAGTTTCGATATCTACTTGTGTAAATTCAGGTTGACGATCTCCACGCAAATCCTCGTCACGGAAACAACGAACAATTTGGTAGTAACGATCAAAGCCAGAACTCATCAATAATTGTTTAAATAACTGTGGAGATTGCGGTAAAGCAAAAAATTTACCTTGATGGACACGAGAAGGGACTAAATAATCACGCGCTCCTTCAGGTGTCGACTTTGTTAGATAAGGTGTTTCAATATCTATGAATCCATGATCATCTAAATAATTGCGTATTGCTTTTTTTACTTCATGACGAATTAAAATATTTTCTTGCATACGAGGACGTCGTAAATCAATATAGCGATATTTTAGTCGCAAATCATCTGACACATTAATTTGATCCGTAATTTCAAACGGAGGGGTTTTAGATGTATTTAAAACTTTTAGTTCTGTTGCTTCAATCTCAATTTCACCTGTTGCCATATTGGGATTGACTGCGCCCTCTAAACGTTCAACTACTTTTCCTGTAATTTCAAGGATATGTTCTGCACGAAGTGTTTCAGCAGTTTGTAATAAACCATTCCCTTCTTCTGCATTAAATACCACTTGAACTAAACCAGTACGATCTCTTAAATCAATAAAAATCATGCCACCTAAATCGCGTCGTTTTTGTACCCAACCATTTAAGGTGACGGTTTCTCCTATATTCTTTTTAGTGATTTCTCCACAATAATTTGTTCTACTCATTTTTTAATCCTCACCTTCTAATTTTTTTAGTATTTTCGAATATTCATTTTTAAAGTTATCGGCGTATATTTCCTCAAGATTTAATGAAATTTCTTTACCTGTTGATAAAAGTTTCATATTTACTGTACGATTTTGTAATTCTTGAGTACCTAAAGTAAATACTGTTTTCGCATTTAATTTATCTGCAGTTTTAAATTGTTTACCTGGTTTACGGCCAATAAATTCTCTTTCTACAATTAGTCCTTGTTTTCTTAGTACATTTGCTAATTTTAAAGCTTCACTATTCACTTCATCACCAATTGTTACAATGTAAGCATCAAGTTGATGTCTTTTTGGAAAATCATAATGAATGCCTTCTAGTAACATCACTAAACGTTCAAGACCAATAGCAAAACCAAAACCAGGAGTCGCCGGCCCCCCAACCTCTTCTACCAACTGATCATAACGTCCACCAGCACAAATCGTTGTGTTGGCTCCAAAATTTGGATCATTGGTCATTATTTCAAAAATGGTATCATTATAATAATCCAGACCGCGCACCATATTTGGATCGACTTCATAAGAAACCTCTAAAAGTTCTAACATATCTTTTACCTCTTCAAAGTGCTTTTTAGAGTTTTCATCTAAGTAATCTAAAACAGAAGGTGCTTCTTTTACAATCTCTTGGTCTTTTTTATCTTTACTATCTAAGACACGTAAAGGATTTTTATGCAGACGTTCTTTAGAATCGTCACTTAATTCTTCAAAATGAGGAGTTAAAAAATCAATTAAAGCTTCACGGTAAGCCAAGCGAGATTCCGTATTTCCTAATGAATTAATCACTAAGGTTAAGTCTTTAATACCGAAAGATTTAAAAATATCCATCGCTAATGCCATAGTTTCAACATCTACAGCAGGATTATTACTACCGTACACTTCAACACCTATTTGATGGAATTGACGCATACGACCACTTTGTGGGCGCTCAAAACGAAACATAGGGCCTGTGTAATAATATTTAACAGGTTTATGATGTTCAGGTCCATATATTTTATTTTCTACATAAGCACGGACGACGCCTGCTGTACCTTCAGGACGAAGAGCTAGATGTCGATCCCCTCTATCGTAAAATTCATACATTTCTTTTGAAACGATATCACTCGTTTCTCCTACCCCGCGAGCAAATAATTCAAATTGTTCAAAAATAGGCAAACGAATTTCTTGGTAAGAATATTTTTCTAATAAATCTTCTATTTTATTTTCTACATACTGCCATTTATTGGTTTCATTAGGTAACAAATCAGCAGTTCCTCTTATTTTTTGGTATTTCATGGTTTCTCCCTCTCTGTAAAATTTCAATAAAAAAAGCCCTTATTCTTTCGAACAAGGACGTGTAAGTTTATATTTAGTGTGACGTAACGTGGTACCACCTTTATTTGGAATAAAACAAATTATTCCCTCTTTGTTAACGCCTTTAACGTGACAGTTTTCCTGTCATCCTCAAGAATGTCTTTCATTTTATTTACTATTGGCTTCTCTCAACTACAAAACCTTCTCTGTAAATAGTTTAAATAAAATTACTTTTTCTGTCTCTGGATCTCACTTATTAAAAAGTTATCACAAGTAATCCTACCATAGGCCCCCCCTTTTGTCAATTGCGTAAACACCCAGATATAACTAAAAAAGAGAGTTTTTTAGTTATGTAGTAAAAAAATTAATTTCATTTTACAATTTGTTTAATGCTTGTATTTACAAACTAATTTAAGATTGATATACTATTCTTATTATATAAGCCGTTTTCAGCTAAATAGGAGGTAAATTTATGTCCTCAAACACAATTACAAAAAAGATAGAGAACAAATTACCCAATAAAAAAGCATTTATTGCTTTCTTTATTCTTTTAATCAGTTTAACTTTTGGTGCGATGGTTGCGTTAGCCAACGAAAATACCGTCAGAGTGGAGACGGCTGTTTTGAACGTGCGTTTAGGACCCGGTTTGTCACATGAAGTCTTGACTCAAGCAAAAGAAAATGATCGTTTATTTCTTTTGGGTGAAGAAAACAAATGGTATAAAGTTCGCTTAAACAATGATCAAGTGGGTTGGGTGGCTAGCTGGTTAGTCAGCTCCGGAGAAATAACACAAGGAGACGCACAATTTGCAAAAGTCACAGGAGAAGCAGTAAATATCCGACAGTTTTCAAATGCTGAATCAGAAATCTTAGGAACTGTTTATAAAGATGCTGAATTACAAGTCCTTTATCAAGATGGTGATTGGTATCAAATTTTATATATGGGACGAGTCGCTTGGATTCATGGAAGTTACATAGAAATGATCGATGCACCTACAAATGCTGAGAGTGCTGAAAGTCAAACAACAAATTCAGACACCTCCACCTCTTTTGTAGAAATGGGAGACACTCCAACAAACATTCGAACCTTACCTTCAACCGAAGGCGAAATAATCCATACGGCTCAACCGGGCGAAAGGTTTGAATTTATTGAAAACAATGAAGATTGGTATCATGTTCGAATCGATGAAAATACTACAGGTTATGTAGCCGCTTGGGTTTCTAGTATTGTTGAAGAAAACACAGAAGCCGATGAGACAGAAACAACTACCGAAACAAATGAAGCACAATATGCACGTACGGTGTCTTCTTTAGCTGAAGCAACAATTGTTGTTGACGCGGGCCATGGAGGTTATGATCCAGGAGCAACGGCATCCAATCAATCAATTGTTGAAAAAGACGTAGCATTGAATACCGCTCAATTATTAAAAAATCGTTTAGAAGATGCAGGAACAAATGTTATCTTGACTCGTTCATCTGATCAATATATTTCATTAGAACAACGTGTACAAACTGCTCATGCAAACTATGCTGATGCGTTTATTAGCCTACATTATGATGCTGTTGAACAAGCCAATACGATGAGTGGTACAACCTCTTATTATTATTATGAATCAAATCTTGAGCTCGCCAATACAATTAATCGTTACTTAACACAAAGTGCTCCTTTAACTAATAATGGTGTGCGGATGGGTGATTATTATGTATTGCGAACCAATCAACAACCAGCTGTTCTACTTGAATTAGGCTATATGAACAGCGATTTAGATCTACAATATATTGATTCACAATCCTATCAAGCCTCTGTTGTAGAAGCTATTTATCAAGCTTTACGTGAATATTATAGCCAATAATTAAAAATAAAAAAACTCAGTAAGTAAAGAAGCAACGATTTGTCGCTTTTACTTACTGAGTTTTTGTTTTATTTATTTTTTGAATCGATTAGAATCGTTACCGGACCATCATTGATTAAAGAAACAGCCATATCTGCTCCAAAAACTCCAGTTTCTACTTTAAATCCTTCATTGCGCAGATTTTGATTAAGCTCTTCATAAAGCGATTCAGCCTTTTGGGGCTTAGCGGCTTTTATAAAGCTGGGACGATTTCCTTTTTTGGTATCTGCGTGAAGTGTAAATTGAGAAATAGAAAGAATCTCTCCTTTTACTTCACGTAAAGAGAGGTTCATTTTTCCCGCCTCATCTTCAAAAATGCGTAGATTAGAAATCTTTCGAGTTAAATAATCTACATCTTCCTTTGTATCTTCTTCTTCCACACCTACCAGTAAAAGAAAACCACGCCCAATTTCTCCGTTCTCTTTTTCATCAATGACTACATTCGCCTTTGATACACGTTGAATCACAACTCTCACTTTGTTCGACCACTTTCTTCGCTCGTATTTTAATTTTTATAACGTAATTCGTTGAATGGAATAGACATCTGGAATTTGATTGAGTTTATCAATGATACGTTCCAATTCTTTTATATTATGAATACCAATCGTTATTCGAATGGTTGCCATTTGATTATTGTCTACACGGCCATTTATATTGCTTAATCGATTGGTCATACTATTAATCACTTCAAGGATATCATTTAATAAACCTGATCGATCAAAACCGTAAACTTCTAAATCTGTATCATAAATTTTCTCTGTTTTTTTATTTTCCCATTCGACTTCAATTAAACGATTTTCTAAGTCCGCTTCTGCTACAACGTTTGGACAATCTTTTCGATGAACAGAAATTCCTCGTCCTCTTGTAATATACCCTACAATTTCATCTCCAGGCACTGGATTACAACATTTACTTAATCGTAATAATAGATTTTCAGCATCTTCTACAACCACACCATCTTCATGATGAATGGTCACTTTTTCAGGTTCTTGCTTTTTCTCAATCGTCGCTTCGTTTGATAATTTTGATGATTTTCTATCGCGGTCTTTTCTGGCCTCTTCTGTTAAACGGTTAACGACGGTTAATGGTCTAATCTCATTAAAGCCAATAGCTGCATAGAGACTATCACTATCTTTATAATTAAATTTTTCTGCATGCTTATTCATTATTTCATCAGTCATGAAATCTTTTGGATCTAATTCGAGTTCCAAGATTAGATCTGTAACAATCTTTTGTCCATGTTCAATGGCATTTTCTTGATCTTGAGTTTTAAAGTAACGGCGAATTTTATTTCTAGCTTTGGATGTATTGACAAAATTCAGCCAATCTCTACTTGGGCCAGCAGAAGAAGAGGAAGTAATAATCTCTACAATATCTCCTGTCTTCAATTTGTAATTTAACGGGACAATCTTTCCGTTGACTTTGGCTCCTGTTGATTTATCGCCAACTTCTGAATGAACATGATAAGCGAAATCAAGCGTACTGGCACCATCTGGAAGTTCCATTACATCGCCACCAGGGGTAAAAACGTACACTTTATCTGTAAAGAAATCTTGTTTAATCGCATCCATAAATTCAGACGCATCATTTGATTCACTTTGCAGTTCAATAATATCTCTAAACCAAGAAAGCTGATCACCTAATTGATCATTTTGAACTTTTGTCGTGACCCCTTCTTTGTAAGCCCAATGTGCGGCTACCCCATATTCTGCAATTTCATGCATTTGATGAGTCCGAATTTGAACCTCAAGTGGTGTCGCATTTGGACCAAGTACCGTTGTGTGTAAAGATTGGTACATATTTGCTTTTGGCATAGCAATATAATCTTTGAAACGGCCAGGCATTGGTTTCCACTGAGTATGAATCGCACCTAGAACCGCATAGCAATCCTTTATGGAATCAACAATAACACGAATAGCTAATAAATCATAAATTTCTTCAAATTGTTTCTTTTGCGTCTTCATCTTTCGATAAATAGAGTAAATATGCTTGGGCCGTCCGGTGATATCTGCTTGAATATCTAATTCTTCAATCGATTCATTAATTGCTTCGATAGAGTCTTTAATATACTGTTCGCGATCTTCACGTCTAGAATCCATCAAATGGACAATACGATAAAATTGTTGTGGATTTGTATAACGAAGAGATAAATCTTCTAATTCCCATTTAATACGACTCATACCTAATCGATCAGCTAAAGGGGCATAAATTTCAAGTGTTTCTGTCGCAATATCTCTTTGTTTTTCAACTTTATGAAATCGTAAAGTACGCATATTATGCAAACGATCAGCTAATTTCACTAAAATTACACGTACATCTTGTGCCATAGCTAGAATCATTTTTCGATGGTTTTCTGCTTGATGTTCACGCTTCGACGTAAACTTAAATTTTCCTAATTTAGTAACCCCTTCTACTAAATCAGCTACTTCTTCAGAAAATTCTTCTTTTATATCGTCATATGAATATTCTGTATCTTCAACAACATCATGAAGGAAGCCTGTTGCGACGGTTACAGGATCCATATTAATTTCAGCGAGAATACCGGCAACTTGAATCGGATGAATAATATATTCTTCTCCCGATTTTCGCATTTGCTCTTTATGAGCATTCGCTGCAAATTCATACGCTTTATTGACGAATTTAACATGCTCACTGTTCATATAAGTTAAGCATAATGCAATGACTTCTTGTGCTGTATAATCTGTTTTTTTCGTCATTTCAGACACCTTCTTTTTTTTATCCTACAAATGATTTACAAAAACCAGCACTGGTCAGTGCTGGTTTGTTCTCTTAATTATAACGATTATGGTCTTTGTTTTCAACTGATTCATTTAAGCCCATGATGAAAGAAATTTCATTATTTTTCTTAATTAAAATTACTCTACTTCTTTAGAGCCTTCTATAATTGAAATGCCACTTGAGGCACCAATGCGAGTTGCACCTACTTCAATCATTGCCTTAGCATCTTCAAAGGTACGAACCCCTCCTGAAGCTTTTACCCCCATATCTGGACCAACTGTGGCACGCATTAATTGGACATCATCCAATGTAGCTCCTCCAGTTGAAAAACCAGTGGACGTTTTAACAAAATCTGCACCGGCTTGTTTCGCTAACTCTGAAGCACGGATTTTTTCAGATTTTGTGAGTAAAGAAGTTTCAAGAATCACTTTTACGATTGCTTGGCCAGTAACGGCATCTACAACTGCTTGAATATCTTTTAAGACGGTGTCATAATCTTCAGATTTTAACGCACCAATATTAATCACCATATCAACATCAGATGCCCCTTCAGCTACTGCTAACTTAGCTTCGGCTACTTTAATTTCAGTTGTGTTTGCTCCTAGTGGAAAACCAATAACTGTAGTCACCCCTACTTTTGAGTCTCCTAATATTTCTTTTGCATATTTTACCCAGTACGGTTGGATACAAACGGTTTTAAAGTTATATTCTTTTGCTTCTTCACAAACTCTTTGAATATCTGCTTTTGTAGCATCCGCATTTAGTATTGTATGGTCAATATATTGAGCAATGTTTTCCATGAATAAATACCCCTTTTTTATAAAGTTTTAAATCATCCAAATTTTAAAATATAGAGAGCTATTATTTATTTAATGGTTTTTGAGCAATAATAACTATCCAATCTTTCATTTGATTAATTTGTCGGATTTTGAACCCTTCATTTTTTAATGCAGTCAAGATTTCTTCTTCTTGTTCTTTAATAATTCCTGATGAAATAAACGTTCCACCTGGTCTTAAAACACGCATAGCATCAGGTATTAGTTCTAATATGATAGGAGCCAAAATATTTGCAACCACCACATCTGCTTTTATTGTAACATCTTTTAATAAATTATTCTCTTTCACTGTAATTTTTGCTGCTAATTCATTTAAATGAATATTATTTTTAGCAGACTGTACAGCAATATCATCCAAATCAAACGCATGAATTTCTGCAGCACCTAAAAGTGAACTAGCAATAGTCAAAACACCCGAACCAGTCCCTACATCTAAAATTATTTCTCCTCCACGTAAAACCATTTCTAATGCTTGAATAGATAGCTGTGTGGTCGGATGGGTACCTGTTCCAAAGGCTAAACCTGGATCCATTACAATCAGTTGCTCATCATCTTTTCTTTTTGTATACTCTTCCCATTCAGGAACAATCGTTAAATAACGTGTAATCGGAACAGAATGATAAAATTCTTTCCATTTATTATTCCAATCCGAATCCATTAACGTTCTTGATTCCACTGTATAATTTGTCACATTCAAATCAAACGCTTTTAATTTTTCGAGTCGCTGATGAAGTGTTTTTTCTAAATTTGAATGCACCGCTTCTACTGGAAAATAGCCTTTAATCACCACACCGTCAGTCGGAAACTTTGCTTCATCTAATGCCCATAACGAATCAAATCCATATTCAGGCATCGTTTCAAAATCAGTCCGATCAACCAAGCTTACTCCAGCAGATCCTAATTCCATAAATAGCTCTGAAACACTCTCTACCGCCTCTTCATTAATATGAACGCTATATTCTTTCCATTCCGCCATCATGCTCCTCCTTGAATTGATCAATCAATGACGCTTTTTCTTCAAATTCAATCGTTAATGTCTCTGTGAGATAATTTTTTGTTTCCTTCATGGTATGTATTGTGTTTTCCATATTTTGTTCATTCCATACGAGTGAAAATTCACTCTGGGTTTCATCGGTTAAGTATTCTCTTATTTGTCCATTAGCATTTGAGGCGATAATATTTAACTGCTTAATAAAAGCATCCACGTAGCCTTGTTCTATTCCTGTGTTTATATTTAGAGGGACGGCTACTAAATAATTTTTTGGAACAATTTTATTATTGGCTTCATCATAAAAACAAACCACTTCTTCAAAATTCAACTGTCCTGCTTCATTCACTTTAGCATTGGCATCTTGGACAAACTGTTCATCTGGTATATCTAGTGATATCGTAAAATAAATTTCTATGGCTCTTTTAGAACGATCCACAATAATTTTCCATTGGTAGTATGTAGCTTTTTTTAGCATATTTTTATAAATATAACTTCCTAAATCCAAAGACATTCTATTTCCTCCTTGTCTTTTCTTTATTTTACCATATTTATAAACAATTCCCTTCATAGTATTAATTAAAATAATTAATAATCTTCATTTGTTCCCCTTGACTATATTTTATCCTTTTTTTATAATAATAACCGAACACACATTCGGTATATTGTTCTAGAAAGGAGCTAAATTCATGAGTAAAAAGCAAGAAACGCTTCTCTATATGGACTATTCAAATGAACCTCATCGTGATATTTTATGTATTGATATTAAATCTTTTTTTGCTAGCGTTGAAGCAGTAGAACGTCATCAACATCCCTTAGAAGCTATGATAGCAGTTGTCAGTAAGCCTGACAATAACGGTGGGCTCGTTCTTGCAGCGTCTCCTCGCGTGAAAGAACTCTATAACGTAAAAACAGGAACAAGAGTCTACGAAATACCCAAACATTCACAAATAGAAATTGTTGAACCTCGTATGGCACTTTATCTAAAAAAGAATTTAGAAATCGTCGAAATCTTTAAACGATATGTCTCTATAGAAGATTTACACGTTTATAGTAGTGATGAATCTTTTTTGGATGTTACTTTTTCTCATGCTTTGTTTGGAACTACAAAAGAAATCGCTCATCAAATACAATTAGATATTTGGAAAGAGTTACACCTTATAGCAACGGTAGGCATTGGTGATAATCCTTTACTTGCAAAACTTGCTTTAGATCACCAAGCGAAAAAAGATGACAAAAATAACTATCAGGCCTATTGGGGTTATAAAGATGTCGAAAGTACCATTTGGCAAATTGAAAAACTGACAGATTTTTGGGGAATCGGTTCTCGTACAGAAGCAAAATTAAATCAATTAGGTATACATAATTTAAAAGACTTGGCTCAATATGATGTTCATAAATTAAAAGACCGTTTTAATATTATTGGAGAACAACTTTTCTTTCATGCGCACGGAATTGACCGCACAATTTTATCGGATCACTTTACTCCAAAAGAAAACTCTTTTTCAAAAAATCAAATTTTGAATAGAGATTATATAAATCCATATGATGTTCAAGTAGTTATTGGCGAACTAACCGAAGAGAATGCAATGAGATTACGGGAACATGGGTTAACAACCAGTATTGTAAAGTTAACAATCGGTTATTCTAAACAAACCAATCATCCTGGCTTTAGTCATCAAATGACTATAGAACCGACAGATTCTTCTAAAAAATTAGTAAATTATATGAATCGTTTGTTCCGAAAATATTATGAGCCCTATCCCGTTCGAATAATTAATGTTACTTTTCATAAAATTGCTCCTAAACAAGATTACCAATTAAGCTTATTTGAAAGCACAGAAGATGTTTTAAAAGACGAGCGTTTGAATAAAGTCGTTGATTTAGTTCGAAGAAAATATGGCTACACTTCTCTTTTACATGCTAGTAGTTTAATTCAAAATGGTATGGCTTTCCAACGGAGTAAATTATTGGGTGGTCACCAAGCAAATACCGAAGAAAATAACTAGAAGTGAGGATGAATATATATGGAGAAGAAAATTATTCGTTTAACTCCTGATCAATTAGGGTACAAAGATCGTGGGAAAATGAAGTGGTTAGGCTTGATGTTATCTGACCATACGGAACTTCTCTCAAAGATGGAAAAAAAAGAGCAGTTAAAAGATGTTACAGCTAAACCCAAACAATCTCTCTTAGAAATTAGTGAAATTTTAGGACAAGCATATCACACAGGAAATCCCGTTTTAATTCAAGCAAATATTTTACAAAACGGTGCTTATTTTAAAGATGTCCCTTGTATGGTTTCGGGTACTTTTGAAGATAGAATCTATTTACTTTTAAAAAACGGACGCTTGGTTGACACAACTTTAGAAGATATCCGTCATATAGAATTTATGAACCCCATGGATTGGCAAGAAAAAGAATAAATAAAAAATAAAAGAGCGCCTATTAATGTGAACGCCCCCTTCTTAAGTAGTCAGGAGCAGTTCATATAAGAGCGCTCTTTTAGTATAAAATTGATCTTCATTTCTTATAATTTACAATTTAGAAAAAACATTGGAAATGGAGTCCTTAAACATTAAAGTTCCTTCTGGGACACGAATGGATGATTTATTAATAGCAACCAAATGATCTCCATTAAAGTAATTCACTAAACCAGCTGCTGGATAAACAATCAGAGAAGTTCCTGCAATCATCAACATATCTGCCCTTTGAATGTCTTTGACAGCTTGTTGGATAACATTTTGATCTAGTCCTTCTTCATACAAGACAATATCCGGGCGTACAATAGCACCATCTTTTGGACAACGAGGGATGCCCTCATTATCTAACTCTAATTCATTTATCTTATATTGTTGGTGACATTGTGTACAATAATTTCTTAATGTTGAGCCATGCAGCTCATGGACTACTGTACTTCCTGCCTTTTGGTGTAAGCCATCAATATTTTGTGTAACTATACTGATCTTCTTTCCTTGATCTTCTAACTCTTTAAGAAAAATATGTGCTTGATTTGGTTTAGCCTCTTCAAATACTAAATTTTCAAAATAATATTTAAAAAATTCTTTAGGATAACGTTTGTAAAAAGAATGTGAAACCATTTGTTCAGCAGAAACATGCGTTCCACTATCTTTCATATATAAACCGTTGGAAGAACGAAAATCAGGAATACCACTTTCTGTTGAAACACCTGCACCACCGAAGAAAACAATTTTTTGGCTATCTGCTAATTGTTCTTTTAATTGTTCAATTTTATCACTCATTTATTTTCCTCCTTAACTTTTAAATCTTATGTATCCTTATCCTATCAAAGAATGACACGAAATACTGACTTTATACCATCATTTTTAATTTATTAATAAATAAATCAGACAAAAGACTCTTCCTTTTGATATACTACATTAGTAATTATGAAAAGAGAGGTATTAACGATGTTAACCAAACAATGTGCAAGACAAGTCATCCAAGAAATTATTCATTTATATCCAGAAGCTACCCCAACTATGCATTATGAAAATCCTTTTCAATTACTGCTGGCGGTTATTTTAAGTGCTCAAGCAACGGATGAATCCGTAGCAAAAGTCACCCCTACTCTATTCGAACGCTATCCTAATCCAGAAGCTGTCATTGCTTCTTCTCCCGAAGAAATTGAACCATATATTCGTTCAATTGGTTTGTATCGAAATAAAGCCAGATATATTTATCAGAGCAGTCAACAATTATTAGAACGGTTTGACGGTGAAGTGCCTCACACTCGAAAAGAATTAGAGTCCCTTACAGGAATCGGGCCAAAGTCTGCAAATATTCTTTTAAGTGTGGCTTTCAAAGAACCTGCTTTTGCGGTAGACACTCATGTAACTCGAGTATGCAAGCATCATCAAATTGTTGAAAAAAATGCTACACCTAAAGACATTGAAAAGAGAGTATGTGAAGTCATTCCTCCAGAACTCTGGGGAGCTGCTCATCAAGCAATGATTAATTTTGGAAGAGAAATTTGTCACCCACGAAATCCTCAATGTGAGCATTTCCCACAGTTATATGCCTGCTTAGAAAATGAACAACAAAAATAAATGACTTATTTAACCATTAGAGGTCAAATCAATTTTATATTTCAACAACTACTGCTACAGTTTAGGTGAGAATCCAAATAAAGAAAATTGGAGGAATTTATATGCCTATGGAAACTATTTTAATTACAGGTTCTGGAAGTGGATTAGGTAAATTAACCGCGCTCACCCTTGCCAAGTTAGGTAAGAAAGTTATTGCTACAACAGAAACACAATTCCAAGCAGATCTTCTAAAAGCAGACGCAGAAGCGCTTGAAATCCCATTGGTTGTTGAAAAAATAGATATCACCGATCCAGCAGATCGAAAGAAAGCCTGGGAATGGGACATTGATATTTTAGTAAATAATGCGGCTGTGAAAGAAGGTGGGGCCTTAGTGGACATTCCTGAGGAAAATTTCAGAAATCAATATGAAGTGAATGTCTTTGGTACTTTTTTACTGACTCAAGGATTTTCTCAAAAAATGATAAATAAAGGATACGGCCGAATCATTTTTATCTCTTCGATTTCTGGACTGATGGTAAATCCGTTCTCAGGACCATATTCATCTTCTAAATTTGCCATAGAAGCGATAGCTAAAGCTTTCCAACAAGAACTTCAAGAATTTAATATTGAAGTCGCAACCATTAATCCTGGCCCTTTTTTAACAGGTTTCAATGATGAAGAGTTTGAACGGTACAGAACTTGGAATGATCAACCACAAACTCGAATCTTTAATTATAAAAATTTAGCCTTCCCTTTTCCGCAATTACGTCCTAAAAAAGCCATCGCTCCTATCATTAAAGTCATTTTAGGAAAAACGAAAACTTACCGTAACTTAGTACCTAGAGGACTATCAGTAGGTATTTTTTTACAAGAGTTT
>DXAZ01000036.1 GCA_019116785.1 Candidatus Atopostipes pullistercoris | reverse complement strand
CATGTGCCATCGTCCGTTGAAATGGTGGAAGAAGTCTAATACTGCATCAAATTCTTTATTCCCGTGCTGATCTTCACGTTCGTTAAATAGGTGGTATTTATCGCCCTTGAATTGTGCCGTCCATCCCGTTTCAATGTCTGCGATAAATTTATCGTTAATGTCGCCACGTAAAAAAGAGAGCGTAATTTCACGCTCTCCGTTGATAGATTGCTTACGTGGCACTTCCGCAATTGCTGCGTATGCGACGTTGTTTAAAGATGTTACTGTGAGTATGGTGGTTCACCTCGCTTTCTTTTATCAAGGGATTAACTGTAATAATTCATAATCGCAATTATCGTGTTTATCAATAAATCATTCCCATATTTAACAGCTGCCGCATTATGACTTGCATTAGTTCCGCCATTTAATGTGCTGCTATTCCTTGAAGTTTCAACTATTACACCTAACATCCCTAAATCATGCGCAAAGGCTTGGCTGTTAGTGTTCGTGGGATTGATAACCATTTCCCCTACAGGATTATTAATACTTGAGTTTTCGCTTGACCATTTATCATTGACGTTTGCCATTACAGTGTAAAATAACTCATGATAAATCTCGTTTTCTTCTGCTGGCCAAAATGACACGGTTCTGGAACTATCGTGATAATCTAGTAATGCGATTGCATCTTGATTATCCTCAATCCATTTAGAAACGATTTTATTTTCTTCTTGAACTTGCGCTCTGTAACCTCTGTTTAAATCAGACCCAGCATGATTATTCCTTGTATTTGCATCAATACCTGTGGGATTCATCATCGGAATCACTTTTAAAACTGCGTTATTTCTTATAAACGCTAAGTTTTCATCAGTAGTATTTTCAACTAATTCTTTTAAAAACAAAGACAATCCTAATTGCGATGTTTTTTCGTCTCCGTGCGCCCCGCCAATTATTAGTATTTTCATTTTTTTACTGTCGGTATAATTTAACGGATAATCCTCGAAACCTTGATAGTAAACTACATTTGGACTCGGTTTTTCATAAGTGTATTCTATCAGATCATTGTTAGCCCCATCTTTTCCGAGTATTTTTTTACTCACAATTTCAGAACTAACCAATGGTTCATACACATCTAATAAATCACTTGTTGTTACCCCAGTTGGATTTATAGTGTTTTCCGGCGAGAAATAAACAGTTGGTTGACCTAATGTGAAGTATCTTTTGCCATTCTTTTTTTCGATGTATTCAATGAGTTTATCGTTTGAATCGTCTGTTTTCTCAATAACATCCAATGTGTTCGTTAAAGTTGAGTTATTGCTTAGATATACAGCTATTGAATTTATACCTTCTGGCACATAAATATCTACAGATTTTTTCGCATCATCACTGTAAAGGGTAGAGCGAATGCCTACTCTGTCACCCTCATTTTCAAGATTGGTTTTATAATCCCTACCTTTCATACCATATACTCTGAACCTATTATTTTCTGTTCCTTCCTCAACATTTAAAATGTAATTATTGAATGGTTTAACATCAATAAATGCAACTGTACCTACTCTTGCTCGTTCGACATATGTCTCATTAGCATCAGTCCACCCTTGTATATAAGTGACGGGATATTCATAACTTTTTTTCATTTCCTCAACGTCTTTTATAACATCACTCAAAGGTTTATAGACATCTAAGTTGTATTGAACATTCTGTCCTCTGGAGTTTAAATATACAGCTATATAATTACAACTTGAAGGCACTCTTATTTTTGTGTTTCTGGTATTATCGTTTTCTGTGTAGATAACCGAAAGAATAGGAGTCGATCCCCCTATTGTTTTAAAATCTTCTTTATATCTACCATCGCGTAATCCGTATATTCTGAACCTATCTATATCATCGCCAAACGCTCGTACTTCATATTCTTCTCCTGGCACTACTTTTATAAAAGCTGTACTTCCAGTTTTACCATTATATACGAGGCTGGTATGATAACTTGATGCGGTCGCATTAAATTTTTCGTATTCTAGTGGCTTGTAAAAAGTTGTGAAAGATGGAAACACTTGTTCTTTAACGAAATTTTCTTTGAGTAATGATTTTTCACCAACAACTGCAACGCTACCGCCTGTCATCATTTCTTTCACTTTTTGCGAGAGCATCTCTTCAGTGATTGCGGCAGGTTGCCCATTTTCTATCATGCCATTAATTGTTTTAATTAGTTCTGCATACTGTTCCGGTGTTAATTGCCCTTCTGCGACTAAATCCTGTATGGTCTTGCCTTGTTGATTCAAAACTTCAATTGCTCGGTTTAGAATATTCCTAGTATCCGAACCATGTGCGCTATTAATTTTAGGAATTACCACATTATCACTCCTTTTCTATAATAAAAAAATGACCAACCCGAAGGTCAGTCATACAAATATCTGAAATCTATCTTAAATTCGTAATCATTACCAGGTACTCCCCGCACATCCCAATAATTCCATCCTGTTTTTATTGTCAGGAAATTAAAGTTCGTATCACCCAGAACGTTTTTTCCGTTCAGCGTAACGTGCTTACCGTGAATCCGAATGACGTCACCGACTTTAAAGTCGTACCACAACTTAAATGTCGTCACACCGTCGTCAATATCAATCAGTCCATTAGTTGGTACTGCATTGATTTTCAAAGTGATTAAACTTTCTTTCTGCTGAATCAGTTTCACTTCTTCATCTCCAGCATTGTAAAACGTTGGCTTCACACCTGTAAACTCATACTGCCAGTAGGTTTCCGCAAACCATGTACCCATTCCGTATGCCCATTTATTATTGAACAGCATACCCTCCGAACCGATAGTGCCGGTTGTGTAGAGGGATTGCTTAAATGGTGTGTCGATGATTTTAAGAGGAATTTCAGCTAAACCCCATCGTGTCACAGGACGGTCAACTTCGTACCCCTCATCTAACATTACTTTTAATAATTTAAACGGCTGATATGATTCTGCGACATAGAACACACCAAGTCGTCTGAAGAAAGAATGCACTTTGTCACGCTTCATGCGCCAATCAATCGTATCTGCAGAAGTTGTTAATATATTGATGCTGACTTCTCTGTCTTTAGGGTAGCGTTTAATCGGTGTGTCTGCACGGTTACCGTTGCTGTAAACCGTGTCGTATATAATCGGTCCGATGGATATGTCTAATGCTTTCATTCCATAGCCTAAGCGCTCCACAGGGAGGCTCACTTCTTTGTAATTCAAATCATAAATTTTAAAC
>DXAZ01000035.1 GCA_019116785.1 Candidatus Atopostipes pullistercoris | reverse complement strand
TTTTATCAGTTTTATTTTTATCGTCAGCATTAGTATTAACGGGTTGCAGTGACTCAGCCGATACACCGGAAGAAACACCAGAGGATACACAAGAAGATGTACAAGAAGATGTACAAGAGGATGCAGCAACTGAAACAACAGAAGGGCTACAAGATGGATCATACCGTATTGAAGACCTTAACTTTGGGGAAACAGGTTGGAAAGAAGCTTTAGAAATTACTGTTATTGATGGAGAAATTACTGAAGCAACTTGGGAAAGTAAAGATGAAGAAGGTAACGACAAAATTGATGATGAAGAATATCAAGAAACTATGACAGATGTAGATGGTTTAGGCCCTCAAGACTTTATACCTGATTTAGAAGGACAACTTGTAGATAAACAAGTTCCAGCAGATGTTGAAGTCGTAACTGGAGCCACTCATACTTCAGAAAAATTCCAAGACTATGCGCAACAATTAGTTGATGCAGCAGAAGAAGGAAATACAGAAACAATTGAAGTAGATAATGCTGAGTAATTATTAAATTTAAAGCTTTCAATAAATAAACAGGTAGGATGAGCTTTTTCCTACCTGTTTTTTAGTTTATAATAAGATTAAAAATTAGGAGTTTAGTATGAAACGAATAATTCAAAATAAAAAACCAGTGTTTCTCTTGTTTTTAAATGTTGTTCTTTTGCTGTTAGTGGCTTGCAATAAAGAAAACGAAAAAGAAGATGAAAATCAAACACCACCACAAGCTGAAACGACTTTGATGGAGGAACCGGCTGAACGCAGAGAGTTTTTGATGGGCACTTACATTGTTTTGCGTGTTTACGATGAAGGGAAAGAAGAGGCATTGGACGATGCTGTGGCTCGAATTGAAGAACTTGATAAAAAGTTAACTTCCAACGGTCCAGGCTCAGAAATTGATGCGATTAACCAAGCGGCAGGAGAAAAAGCCGTCGAAGTTTCCGATGATGTTTTTCCTTTAATTGAAACAGCTGAAAAATACAGTGCGATTCCTAACAGTGGATTTGACTATACCATTGGTCCAATTACCGATTTATGGCGCATTGGTTTTGATGATGCTAGAGTACCAGATCCAGAAGAAATTGAAGAGGCTCTCCCATTAGTAAATCACGAAAAAGTAAAACTGGATATGGATCAACAAACAGTCTTTTTAACAGAAGAAGGTATGCGAATTGATTTAGGAGCAATTGCCAAAGGGTATATTGCAGATGAAGTCATGGAAGTTTTATTGGATCAAGGGGTTACAACAGCTATTATTGATTTAGGCGGAAATGTAGTTATTATGGGAGATTCGCCCACTCGAGATACAGGTGGATTCAATGTAGGGGTTCAAAATCCTGATTCCACTCGTGGTGATATTGTAGGTTCCATTAATTTAAAAAATAAATCAATTGTGACATCGGGTATTTATGAAAGATATATTGAAAAAGAAGGTAAAACATATCATCATCTAATGAATCCTGATACGGGGTATCCTTTCGACAATGATTTGGCCGGAGTTACTGTAATTACAGATCATTCTGTTGATGGTGATGCGTTATCAACTGTTGTTTTTGGTTTGGGGCTTGAAGAGGGTCTTGATTTTGTGAATAGTCAAGAAGATATTGAAGCGGTTTTTATTTCAACAGATGAAGAAATTTACACATCAGATGGCATTACGAATGAGTTCAATTTAACGGATGAGAATTTCACTTGGGTCAATCAATAAAATAACCATAAACTATTTATAAAAAATATAGAAAGGTTATTTAATTTGAGTGCTCTATTCTCGGGAAATTACCGATAATGAGTCACTCAATTTTATTTTAAGAGTTTTTTATATTGAATGGGCATAAGGACAAAATATCACTATAATAGATAAAGGATATAAAAAAATAAATTAAATGTTTTCAGCTTATTTAAATGAGGGAGATCGTATGGAGAATATTATAGAGGTTCATGATCTTAAAAAAAATTATGGAAATATTGAAGCCGTTAAAGGAATAGACTTCAATGTAAAAATGGGTTCATTTTTTGCTTTTTTAGGTCCAAATGGCGCGGGAAAAAGTACAACCATTGAGATGATGTGTACTTTTTTAAAACCAAGTTCTGGGACTATTCAAATCGGACAATACAAAATAGGAAAAGACAATGAAAAAATACGTGAAATGATTGGTGTTGTTTTTCAAAATAATGTATTAGATGATTTGTTAACAGTAGAAGAAAATTTGCGTTTACGTGGGGGCCTGTATCAGAAAAATAAAGGAATCCTTCAAGAATTAATACAAGAAGCGATGGAAATAACGAGTATTACAGATTTAAAAGATCGTCCATATGGTGAATTATCAGGTGGACAGAGAAGACGTGCAGATTTAGCACGTGGATTAATTCACCGACCCAAAATACTCTTTTTAGATGAACCAACTACAGGCTTAGATCCAAAGTCGCGACAACAAGTCTGGCAGACAATAAAAAGAATGCAAAAAGAAAACAACTTAACTATCTTTTTAACCACACATTATATGGAAGAAGCCGCCCAAGCGGATAAAATTATGATTATAGACCATGGAGAGATTCAAGAAGAAGGGACTCCTTCTAAATTAAAAGAAAAATATGCTAAAAATAAATTAATCCTTACGCCAAAAGATCAAAGCTTAAGTGAAAAATTACAAGCGGATGGTGTGTCCTTTGAGTGGACTGGGGATTCTATGACGATTTATTTAGAGTCGACGCTTGATGCGGTAGCCCTTTCTGGAAAATACGTCAAAGAGATAGAAAGTTATGAAGTTCTCAAAGGTAGTATGGATGACGTATTTTTAAATGTAACAGGAAAGGAGTTAAGATAATGTTGGCTTTAATTCAAAGAAATATTAAATTGTTTTTTAGAGATAAAATGACCGTGTTTTTCTCCTTCCTTTCTTCATTCATTTTAATTGGTTTATACTTTGTATTCTTAGAAGGAACGTTAAGTGTAGAGGTTGCTGATTTTATTGATCCGGATTTAATGATGTTTAATTGGTTAATTGCAGGAATTTTAGCCATTAATTCTATTTCTACTACGTTAACGGCTTTTGGTATTAAAGTAAAAGATGACGAAAAAGATATCTCCAAAGACTTTCATTCAACTCCAATATCTAAAGCTCAAGTTGTGGGCGGATATATTGGAGCTGCTATTGCCATTAGTTTGTTCGTTTCTGTTTTTACATTATTGCTTGGGGAGATCATTATCTATTTCCAATATGGAACGATTATGGATTTTGTGACTTTCTTACAAGTATTGCTGCTTATTTTGATTACTGTATTTTCAAACTCAGCCTTGATGTATTTAATTATTCTTTTTATTGATTCATCGGGAGCCTATTCAGTAATTAGTTCATTAGTAGGATCACTTTCAGGTTTCATTGCAGGGGTATATATTCCTGTAGGTGTTTTACCTGAGTGGGTGGTCTCAATCATTAAGTTTGTTCCATCTACTCAAGCCGCATCACTCTTACGTAAAGCGTTAATGCGTAATGAATTTCAAAAAATGAGTGCTGCGCCTGATGCATTAATTTTAGAAGTAAAAGAAACTTTAGGGGTTATTTTTACGTGGGGAGACGGTTATATGACAACTACTCAAAGCATACTTTATGTTTTGTTATCCGGAGTTGTTTTTTATTTGTTAGCTGTCTGGAAGCTATCCAAAGAAGATTCTGATAATTAATGGCGGAGTCTTAAAAAATAATATAAGAAAACGACTAGTTCACTATAGAACTAGTCGTTTTTAGATTTTATTTAGAGAATAAGATGGTAATTTATAACTTCTTTTCTAGTCACTGAGAGAAGCTTCGTACCATCTACGGGACAAATCATTCGTTTTGGCTTCTTCACTTTGCATTTTTTTAATCGTTGCAATATTTTTCATCATAAAATTTCCCACAATTCCAACAACAATTCCAGCAATAATTCCCGCAAAAGATAAAATGGGAAGGTATAACATGACGGTAAAAGATTGCGCAATCAAGCTAGCTACAACTAATTGACCTACATTAAAAAGAATTCCTCCAGTTGTACTGATTCCTATAAAGCTTACTCTTTCAGGTCCTAGTTTTCGTACGAGGAGCATACCAAAAAAGCTTAAATATGACCCCGCAAAACTATACATAAATGTGGATAAAGTCCCACCCAATAAAGAAGTAAGCAGTAAACGCATGGTGACCACTTTAAAACTATCTTTAAAAGATAAAGAGAAGATAGCAACCAAAGTAACCATATTTGCTAATCCTATTTTTGCTCCAGGAGCAAACGCTAAAAGATTAGGCAACATTCCTTCTACTAAGGATATTACCGTTGCTTGGGCAGCTAAGAGTGCAATATAGACTGATTTTTGTGTTTTACTCATAATCCTACCTAACTTTCATTCTGTCCTTTTATTCTATCATAACTTAATAATAATGGGTAGAAGTAATAAAGTTCAAAAGAATTCGTATAAAAATTTAACTTATTTGTGAAGATTTTTTTTTGGAATCATGTTGTTATTTGATTTAAAGAGTCTATAATTTTATTAGACTGTTTTTTGTAAAAAGTCTTATGGTAAGTTAATTTTTAGAGAGATTCTTCCGATAATAAAAAGGTAAGCAGGAAAGTGATTATGATT
>DXAZ01000004.1 GCA_019116785.1 Candidatus Atopostipes pullistercoris | reverse complement strand
ATAGAAGATGTTTTTGAGTTATGTAAAAACGAAGAAGAAATTTTTATTTTCGGAGGAGAACAGATTTATAATTTGTTTTTCCCTTATGTTGAGAAAATGTACATCACAAAAATACATCATGAATTCGAAGGAGATACTTTTTTTCCAGAAGTGAATTATGAGGAATGGAATGAGGTATTTGCCCAAAAAGGGATAAAGAATGATAAAAATCCGTATAACTACTATTTTCATGTATATGAAAGAAAAAACTTATTGAGTTAACGGGTGCGTTAATTGAAGAAGAACAGTAAAGATAAAGCACAAGAGCTTGGGATTACTCCAAGCTCTTTTTGTCATTTGAAATAAATTATATCTTTCCAATCAAATTGTTTATCTGTAATCCCTAATCTTTGAGCAGGTGTCAAAACCTTTTTATCCGCTGATTTAAAAGGGCGACAAAAGTTGTAGTAAGTTCTTAGAATTGTAATCGCAAATTGAGCATACTTCGGATTGAAGTTAGCGTAAATATAGCTCTTCTTATCACCACGAGCTGTTGTTAATGGTCTTTCAAGAGATGATATATAACGTCTTATCTGTTGAATAAAGCTATTGGTCGAATGGTCATTAACATTTAATAGCATCTTTGCGATTTCGTTTGGTTCCAGAGCAGATAAATCCGTTCTACAATCAACTGAATAAAATCCTTTATCCTTAGTGGCTAATGGATGTTTGATAGGGTTATCGGCATATTTGCGATATCTTTCTCCATCTTTACTAATAGCCTCTTCGTGGAATTGATGACTTGTTAGTAATTCAGTTAGATAATGAGATGCCAAAGTCCGTAGAAACTTTGTTTTGAATCCTCTGATATCTCCCCAATCGAGCAGTTCTGCTTTTGCTTGTCCGAATTCTTTTAAGCATTGTTTTCTGCTTTTCGTCTTGTTAACTTGGCAAATAAAATGATGTGCATCGCTCAACCTTAATTCTTTCGTGAATACTCTATAAAAGGCGTTTCTAATAGAGAAGTCATCATCACTAATCATTCGCCATTCGTCGGCATTAACCATTTGTTTAATTAACCAATAGTGAGCAGTTGTAGTATAAGGAGCATCAACATTTAAACCATCGACAAATCTACTCCTATTAGTAATTTTCCCTAATTCGTGAAGATAAGCATTCCTATTTTCGCTATCGTTAGCGGATGGTTCTTGTGGATAATAAGACCAATCTAACCTATCATTTTTACGACTAAAAGTATTGAGATGGTCTTCTTTGAATTTTCTTGTATCTTCATTTAATTCATCCATTGAAATATTCCAATCATAGGCAACATCAGAACGGAACACATATCTTGATAAGACCTCAGCAGATACAACTATATACGTTTGCATATTAAGGTCTTCAAACCCCGTATATTTCTTTGAACCTTGTCCTTTCTTACGGACGTTATTTAGGTAGTAGTGCATCTTGTCCGTATTAAGCCACATCTCGTTAAATTTCTTTGTTTGAAGGGGTTGTGTCTCATATCGTTCTAAAAACTCCAAACAACGCCTATACAGCCACTCCAGCTTATGATAGTAGGTTCCAACTCCAATTCCTAAAATATCACAAGTACGACTGACTGAAACCCTTCCAACAACCATCTTAGCGAACATTGGAAGAATGGTGTTCTTTTGTTGGTGATAAGTAGTGGTTTCTTCTCTTTTTGGTAGAACATTAGTGAACTTCTTACACGCCTTACATTGATAGCGTTGAGATTTGCCCCTACTTTTCCCCCTTTTGTAAAATTGCTTCGGCTCATTGAATGGGGTTGATTCTTCTTCCGAGCAGCCTTCTTTATGAAATTGATAATCTGGCTCAACATCTTGGATGCTATTGATTTCTATAAGGCGTTTAATTTCTTCAACAACAGACCAATTAGATAAAGGGGTTACTGTACAGTTTTGCGATACACCTCTGCCAATAGGATTGTCATTGCAGTACATACCTTTATGACCTTTATCTTTGGAACTACCAGTCATTTTATATCGACTTGGTTTCCCTTTTACATCTTTGAATTTGTGCTGTTCTTTCCCAAAATTACAACAAAACGGATTGATGCAGTAATTATATTGAATGGGATATTCAGAACCGTTCCATTTAAAAGACGTTGGCAAGAACAACATTTTGTTATACCTTGTTGCAAATCGTTTTGGAGTTAATAAATCATATTGTTTAGCCCTATCTTTTAATTCTTCGTTTGAAATCGGAATTTTAACATCTACAATTTCATCTTCCTTCGTGGCTAATCTTTTAAGCTTGGTCATTGTCTATCAACCCACTCTATCTTTGATACCCATTTTTTCAACAATCCGCTTATTACTTCGCTTGTTGGCAATCCATTCAATAAACTTCTTATCGTCTAAAATGTTCAATAAGAATTCATCCACTGCTTCGCTTTCAGTACGCTCTGCATATTCAGCGTATTGCTTAACTATCACCCTTACTTGCTCTGATATTTCCCAATCCACAGACTTAGCGTTCTTATTTTTTGGCTCAAGAAATTGCATAGGAAAATGCACCCCTTTTTGCTTAGTAAATTGTAACCATTTTAACACACCAATTTGCATTCCTACAATAATTATTTCACGTTCGCATTTTTATATACATTTTAACTTACATTTTGTGGTGTAAATTAACAACAAACGTTGATTTAACAATAAAAAACGAGTATCAAATTCAGTTGCAATTTGATACTCATTTAGGTTTACATTTTCACTTTTTGTACTCCAAAACTGAACTACTTACAGTCATAGAAGTGACTTTATTGGTTCTTTTTCTATTCTACTAAAGTTATTCAATTGTTTATTATACACTATATAATGAATTGATTTATGAGATTTTTCGTATGTTTTGTCTATAGAGATGTACAATGTTTTTAGACTATACTTTAATGAATAAACGTAAATATTTTACAAATAAAAAGAAAGCGTTAACATGTAAGTTTTAATAAAATTCGTTATACCATTTAAGGTTTATATTAAAGAACTTAATAATTTCAACATAATAAAATAATAAGTAATGAAAAAAGTTATATATTTATAAACAATTAGAAAAATATTAAATGAAAAGTGGTGGAAAAATGGTTAATAAAGAAAATACTGACATATTCAAATTGATGGAAACAATACTTTCAGAGGAGCAAATTTTAATCGATATAGCCGATCGTTTTTCGTATAGTTTTGATGCTTCATTTGGCGAATATTTGCCAGATATTGTAGTACAACCAAAAAATAAAGATGAAGTTAGTGCTATTATTAAACTGGCTAACGATTATTTAATACCAGTATATCCACGTGGTACTGCAACGTCTTTAAGTGGTGGTTCATTAGCTGTTGAGGGTGGAATTATGTTGGATATGTCACAATTTAATCATAAATTAATTATCGACCAAGATAATTTGTTGGCTATTGTATCACCTA
>DXAZ01000034.1 GCA_019116785.1 Candidatus Atopostipes pullistercoris | reverse complement strand
GTAATAATCTTTTTGGTAAAATGCGACAGGTTTTGCGCTTTCTACCTCAATAACCGTTCCGTAATCTTTCATTTCATAAGACTTTCCGGCATAGGTAACAGCGTTTCGATCTTTTGGATACAAAGTATCTGTCTCTAGTGGTTTTAAGCCAAAGGTTTCTTGTAGAGGTTTTGGCCAACCACCCAAATGGACTAAATCATGCTCATCCACAACTCCTGTAATATAGGTAGAAACTAAAGTTCCTCCCTTTTCAACAAATTTTTGTAAACGTTCAATAGTTTCTTCGTCCATCAAGTAAAGCATCGGAACGACTAATAATTTATAATTCTCCCATTCTTGTTCTTTAGTGATAACATCAACCGGAATATCTTTCGCCCAAAATGCACGATAGTGTTCTTGAACCGTTTGTGGATATAATCTTGAATCTTTTCCAAAACTTTGCGCATCATCAATCGCCCAGTTGCTATCCCAATCATACAAAACAGCTACTTCTGCAGGTCTTGGTGCACCGACTAATTCAGGTATTTTAGCCATTTGGTCACCAACTTTTTTAACTTCTTGGAACACTCGGTTATTCATATCCATATCATGATCAATAATAGCCCCATGGAATTTTTCAGAAGACCCACGTGATTTTCGAATTTGGAAATACATATTACTATCTGAACCATGTGCTAACATCTGCATGGCTGATAAATAATGCATACCTGGTCGTTTAGTTTTATTATAATCAATCCAATTTACTGCACTTGGAGTTGATTCTAAAAGCAAGAAAGGTTGTTGCTTCAAGCTACGATACAAATCATCAATAAAAGCTACTTTCATTGCAACATCCGCTGTACTTTCACGGTCATTATGCCAAGTAGGATAAGCATCCCAAGTGACAACATCCACTTCTTTTGCAAACTGACTGTAATCTAACCCTTGGAAAGGAATCAAATCTGGATTATCCGCCATAAAGTTTGTCGTTAGCGGAATATCTGGTGTAAGTTCCTTCAATGGCTCCACTTCTGCTTTATAAAAATCAATCGTCTGATGCGTCACAAATCTACGCCAATCCAAGTTCATTCCGTGAACAGCATTTTCACCAATTGGAGAAGGAGACTCGATTTGAGACCAATCTGTAATCGTATGACTCCAGAAAGTACTCCACCAAGCGTGATTTAATTTATCCAAATCATTGTCGTATTTTACCTTGAGGAATTTCCGGAAATTTTCTTGACATAAATCACAATGGCATTCCCCACCATATTCATTAGAAACGTGCCACATAATTAGGGCTGGGTGATCACCGTATCTTTCGGCCAATTTACGATTAATGTTTTGAATTTTTTCCCGATAAATTGGTGATGAGAAACAATGGTTGTGACGTCCACCATGTAACATTTTTCTTCTTTCGGCATCGGTTCGTAAAACTTCTGGGTATTTTTGAGACAACCAAGCTGGTCTTGCTCCACTTGGTGTTGCCAGTAAAATGTGTCCACCCATTTCATAAATTCGATCAAAGACCTCATCTAACCATTCAAAGTCATAAACCCCTTCTTCAGGTTCCAAAGCTGCCCATGAAAACATCCCAATTGAAAAAGCATTTGTATTGGCAATCCGCAAAAACTCAATATCTTGCTCTAAGACTTCCGGATAATTTCGCCACTGCTCCGGGTTATAATCTCCTCCATGTAAAAGTTTCGAAACCTTAGTCACTTGCTTTTTTTCCAAAATTAAACATCCCTTCTCTATCCATTATTTAACCTTTTGTACCACCTGTTGTTAGACCAGATACAAAATTCTTTTGTAAAAGTAAAAATACTATAGCCACTGGAATACTGATTAAAATAGATCCGGCTGCAAACGTAGTATAGCTTGCGCCTTGTGCTTGATTCACTAAGTTATATAAACCAATCGGTAGCGTGTAAGATTCAGGCGTTCTTAATATCGTAGAAGATAAAATAAAGTCCCCTAAAGGTCCTGTAAAACCATTCATCGCAACTACAGCCAACATCGGTTTAGATAACGGAAGCACAATTCGTAAAAAGATCGTTGTGTTGCTTGCACCATCAATTTGTGCACTCTCATCTAATTCTCGAGGAATGGTATCCATATACCCCTTCATTAAATAAGTATTCATTGGAATCTGACCACCAATATAAATTAGAATCAGTAGCCAGTGATTGTTCATCATGCCCAACATTTGAGCTAAAACAAACAAAGCGACCAGTGCAGAAAATTGTGGAATCATTTGTAAGAGTAAAAATAAAATTAAACTCGTTTGACGTCCCTTAAAGCGAAAACGAGAAAACGCATAGGCTGTAAAAGAAACACTAATTAGCGAGCCTAACATCGTAAAGATACTAATTTTCAAAGAATTTCTGTACCATTGCGCATACTGTAAACTTGGTTTCCCAGCAAACAGTTCTCGATAATGAGCCAGTGTCGGATTTTTAGGAATCATTGTTGTACTAACTAAACTCTTCCCTGGGTTAAAACTAGCACCAATCGCCCAAAGCAAAGGATAAATAATCAATAAAATAACCAAAATTAAAATCCCATAAGACAGCAGTAACCGCCAAAAACGCTGCTTTTTCGTTTGAATCATATTAATCGACCTCCTTAAATGAATCGGTTCGTCTAAACTGCCATAAAGCAATCCCCATAACGAACACAGAAAGTAGAATCGTTAATGCAGCAGCTAAAGAATATTGACTGGATTGCATAGTTAATTTGTAAATCCAAGAAACTAAAATATCCGTTCCTCCTGCTGTAGACCCTGATATAGCTGGCCCACCGCCATTAAATAGATAAATAATATTAAAGTTATTAAAGTTTGTCGTGTATTGAGTAATAATAATCGGTGACATACTCGTTAAGATAAGCGGCAAAGTGATGTTTTTAAATTGTTGAAACACACTCGCTCCATCTAAAGTCGAAGCCTCATATAAATCATCCGGAATCGATTGTAAAACCCCTGTCGTTACTACAAAAATGTAAGGGAAACCTAACCAACCTTGAATCGTAATCAAAGCAACCCTCGTCCAAATCGCATCCGTCATCCAAGGAATCGGACTGACATTAAAAAAGGCCAAAATATCATTGTTAATCGCACCAAAACTATTATTAAACATTCCTGCAAAAATTAAAATCGTAACGAAAGCAGGAACCGCCCAAGGTAAAACTAAGAGCGTACGAATTGTTTTTTTAAATTTAATATCTTCTTGATTAACCAAAACCGCTAAGAAAATTCCGATACTCACTTGAAGAGTGGTTGCGACCAAAGTCCAAATGATAGTCCAACCTAGGACATCAAAAAACGTAGATCGCCAAATATCAACCGTGAAAATTTTCGCAAATGTTTTTAACCCCACCCAATCAAATAAATTTGCAGGTGGTGAATGATATAAATCATAATTTGTAAAAGCTAAAGCAAAACTAAATAAAATCGGGAAAATCACTGTAAATATAAGTAAAATCAAAGCGGGTCCACTCACTAAATAAGGATACCCTTCGTTAACCACTGCTTGATATTGATCTTTAAATGAAAACATGGGTTTATTTTCATCTCGTTTTTTCCCATTCTTATAAGCATCTTTAATATTAAAATAATAAATCACGGCACCAAAAGCCAAAACAATCAGTGCAAGAATACCCTCTGCCAGTAAAAATACAGAGTTATCTCGAGGAAGTTCTGTTCCTAAAGTTCCCAGTCCCCAAATTCCCATATTGATAATATCGCCAAAAGCTAAAACATAAGCCATCGTCAATACGACAAAGATAGCTCCTTTAGCCCATTGTCGATTATAAAATTGTCCAAATCCTGGGATGATTGAAAATAAAGCAGCTTTCCTACTATGCTGCATACTATTCACCTTCTCTATGTATTTCTAAAAAGAAAGTGTAATTAGCCGTTGTAACTACACTTTCTTTTTTATTTCAAACATTTATCTTATGCGCTTATTCTCCATGAGTCGCTTCAATTTGTCCTTTGATTGTTTCTACTGCATTATCCATTGCTTCTTTTGGACTAGCCTTTCCTGTAGCAATCGTTTGTAGTGCTGAATCGACTGGTTCCCATACTTCATTCATTTCTGGGATGTTTGGTGTTAATTCTGAATCTTGAGACTGTTCTGCAACCGCCTGAGCCACTTCATTTTCTGTAACAATTGGGTCATCGGCTAAAGAAGTAATTGCTGGAATTTCTTGTGTTTCCTCATAACGCTTCAATGTATTTTCTTCATTAGCTAAGAAAATCGCTAACTCTTGTGCTAATTCTTGATGTTTTGAATATGAACTAACGTTATAACTTTTGACCCCTACAAAAGGACTCATAATTTCACCATTCGATAAAATAGGTAAAGTCGTTACTCCATAATCAATTCCCGCAGAAGAGAACGGTTCTTGGTTCCAAGGTCCTGAAATAACAGCTGCTGCCTTCCCTTCACTAAAGAGTGAATCTAAAACATTAATTCCTTGTTCGCCAATAATCCCTTGTGGAAATAGTCCTTCATCATAAAATTTTTGAACAGATTCTAAACCTTCAATCGCTGCATCATTATTTAGACCAATATCATTTGGATCATAATTTCCATTCTCATCTTGGCCAAAGATATAGCCACCATAACCACTCATCACACTATTTGCATAATAGATTTGATCCCATAAAGCTAAGAGGCCATATTGTTCACCATCTGTAAAATCTTTTGAAAAATCAAACCATTCATCTAAGGTTGTAGGTAGTTCATCTTCAGAAATTAAATCTTTATTATAGTAAAGAACCGTTGTTTCAACTGCTTTAGGTAAACCATAAACAGTTCCATCCACAATTTGAGAGTCCATTGCAGCTTCAGAATAAATTTCTTGTACAGTATCATCAATCGGAATTTCACTGACTAATCCTTCTGTGACTGCAGTTCCGATTTGATCACCTGTCATCGTATAAACATCCGGACCTGTTCCTGCTGGTCCATCTAAACGAATATCTTCAATTTGAGTTGCGATCGTTTTTTCAACCACTTCAATCGTCACATCATGCATTTCTTCAAAATCAGCAATTGCCTCTTCAATTCCTGCAGATTTATCAATATCTTCCCAAACAACTAGCGTTTCACCACCCGTTGCTTCTGTATTTTCTGTTTCAGTGGATGTATCCTCTCCCGGTCCACAAGCAACTAACAGCGTACTTGCAGTGATTAGACCTAAAGATTTTAACCATATCTTCTTTTTAAACATTTCTACACACCTTTCATTTTTTGTAAACGTTTTAACAATACAAGAATAGCATTACACTTTTTTAAAGTAAATAGGTTTTTTATCTTTTTTAGTAAAACATTTTACTGATTAGCACAAAAGTCGTATGGTCTTTTTTTAGTCGCACTAAAAAAGAACCACTTAGTGGCTCCTTTAAAAAGATATTTATTTCAGAAAGAATCTTAAGAAAGTGTACTATCTCTAACTATTAGTTTCGTTTCTAAAAATAATTTTTTCCGATAGGTTCTACAATGTACGATTCTTTCAATCAGCATCTCCATCGCATTTGAGACTAAGGCTTGTCGATCAATATCGAAAGTCGTTAGTGGAGGTGATATATATCTTGAGATTTTATTGTTGTTGATTCCAATCAGGCTGACGCGATCAGGGACTTTAATTCCTTTGTAATTTAAAATCTGTAAACAACCAAGCGCAATCGGATCAGATGCTACAAAAAAAGCAGTCGGTAAGTCATCACCTAGCTCTTTGATTGCCTTTTCCATTAAATCTTTCCCCGTTTGGAATGAAAAACCTCTCTGCGTAAAAATATAATCCTCATTTAGCTTTCCAATTTCTTCTAATCGATAGCGAAATCTTCGTTCACGACTATCCTGCAAATCAACTTGATCGTTTCGATCAAAATAAGTTCCTCCGATAAAACCAATTTCTTCATGTCCATTTTTCAAAAAATAATCAATCGCCTGGTCTGTCGTTTGATACAAATCTGGACGCACCGAATCGTAATGCAACATATCTGGAGTCGTATCAATAAAAACACCGTGTTCTGTAATCTCATGTAAAAAATCTAACTCACGGTCATTAAACGGCCCCACTCCAATAAATCCATTAATATCTTCTGGAACACTTTCAATTCCTTCTTCTATCGTGTGAATAGAAATTCGAATATTTTTCTTTTCCGCTTGAGCGAAAATTTCTTCCCGCATCTCTTGAAAATACTCATCTTCAAGCTCTTCTTCTTCCGTTAACCAATACAAAAATGCAATATTTCGAATAAGCGGCTTAAAATTTTCCGACTGATACCCCAATTTAATCGCAGAATCATAAACTTTATTCCGCGTCTCCTCTTTCACTGAGAGCGTCGGATCTTCATTCAAGATTCTCGAAACCGTTGCAATAGATACCCCCACATCTTCCGCAATCTCTT
>DXAZ01000033.1 GCA_019116785.1 Candidatus Atopostipes pullistercoris | reverse complement strand
AGTAAAAGAAATAGATGCTTGGGGGAAACGATATGAGTCTATTACAGATTACATTGATTATACTAATTGTATTGGTCGTTGTAACGGCTATAATTACATATTTTGTTCGGAATAACTACTACAGCCAAATTAATGAATTAGACGAAGAAAAAAATGAAGTGCTGAAACGAGCACCTTATAAAGAACTAGAAGAAATGGCCGAGTTAAATATTACTGGACAATCTTATGAGTTGCGCAAAGACATTGAGAAAAAATGGCATGATATAGAATCTGTAAAGTATCCTAAGCTAGAAAATCATTTGTTTGATGCGGAACAAGCAACAGATCGTTATAGATTGCCTGAATCCAAAAAAAGTCAAGATGCAGCAAAAGAAGCTATTCAAGAGATTAATGCAGATATCGAAGATTTAAAAGAAGCATTGATTGGCTTAATTGAACGCGAACAAGCAAACTTAGAAAAGATTGATCAAATCAAGAAACGCTATCATGAAGTGCGTAAATCTTTACTTGCTTATAGTTTTTCTTTTGGTCCAGCTTCAGAGAGTTTTGAACAGAAATTGAGAAAAATGGAAGCAGATTTCACTAATTTTTCTGAATTTACGGTTTCTGGGGATCATGAAGAAGCCAATAAGATAGTAGAAAGTTTACATGAAAGTATTCAAGAAACGGAAGAACAAATGGACACTATTCCGCCATTGCTTGAAAAGGTTGATAATGTTTATGGCCAACAGCTTCTTGATTTACGTAATGGGTACGAACAGATGACTGAAAATGGGTATTTATTCCCTGAAGATACCATTATTGAAGATATCAATACCCTAAAAGAAGACCAACAAGCGATTTATGATTTTATTCGAGACCTTAAACTAGAAAAAGCCAGTGAAGCAATGGATGTGCTAGCGGATGATATAGACCGTTTATATGAAAAGATGGAAAAAGAAGTTGAAACTAAACCTCTTGTTCATGATTTGGCTGAGGATACAAAACGCGGAATTTATTATTTGCAAGATGAAAATCGTCGCTTAAATCATGTCGTCAATCGTCTTTCACAAAGTTATGTTTTAATTCATAACGAACCATCAATCCTTGCTCGATTAGAAAGTCAAGTGAAAGAATGTCGAACGGATTTTGATAAGCTCAATGAGCGCCTGACAGAACAGTCCATTCCTTACTCTCTTGTATACGATGCATTAGAATCAACATTTAATCAGTTAGAAAATTTAAATGATGAATATCATAAAGTTTCAGAATATCTAGAAAGTTATCGCCAAGAAGAGTTGGAACTTAAAGAAGATATGTTGGATATGGAACAAAGTATGTATGAGATGAAGCGATACCTAGAAAATGAACGATTACCAGGTTTGCCCAAAGATTATTTAGAACTTTTCTTCTCAACATCTGACCGCATTGAAAATTTATCGGCGGAGTTATCTCGTTCAAAAATTCAATTAATCGAAATACGAAAGATTCATAAAATGTGCCAAGAAGACGTAGCCCAGCTAGAAAAAATGACTAAAGAGATTGTGTGGCAAGTCGAATTACTGGAGCGCACTTCCCAACGATTGTATCGTTATAAAGATTCTCATAAAGGGATTTTGGAAACAATCCGCTACAGTGAATCTCTCTTTACAGAGGATTATGATTATGACACAGCTTTACGCTTGGTTCGTGAAAAATTAGAAAACGTCGATCCAGGAGCTTATGAGGAAATCGTAGAAAATTACGAAAAAGAGAATGTTCAGGAATTTTAAATCGATAGCTAGGATAGTAGTTATTTGCGAATGAAGAAGATGATGTTCTTCCACTTCGTAAATGACTTTGTCCTGGCTTGTTTTATGTCAAAGCTTGTTTTATTTAACCTGTAAATATTTGTTCAATCGTTTAAAATGATGAAAATTTGTGTTAATATTATCGACCGAATCGAGAAAAATCAAAGGATGTAATAAAAATGATTTATTTTGATAATAGTGCAACAACAAAAATAGCAGACTCTGTTTTAGAAACGTATAAAAAAGTAAGTGAATCTTATTTTGGAAATCCTTCCAGCTTACATCATCTGGGAGATACATCTGCACAACTACTCCAACAATCTCGCCTACAAATTGCGAATACTTTGGGAGTAAAAGCAGAAGAAATTTATTTCACTAGCGGAGGAACAGAAGGCGATAATTGGGTGATTAAAGGAACAGCTATTGAAAAAGCTCGTTTTGGTAAACATATCATCACAACCAGCGTCGAACATCCTGCTGTTTATGAATCAATGAAACAATTAGAAACTTTAGGTTGGGAAGTGACTTACTTACCCGTCAACCAAGAAGGCGTGATCTCTGTCGAAGATTTAAAAAATGCGATTAGAGAAGATACCGTTTTAGTTTCAGTGATTGCTGTAAATAATGAAATTGGTAGTATGCAACCTCTTGCAGAAATGAGTACCTTACTTAAAAAATATCCAAATATTCACTTTCATGTGGATGCAGTGCAGGCATTAGGTTTAATTGATTTACCTTTAGGAGAAAATAGTCGGATTGATTTTGCCGTCTTTTCTGGTCATAAATTTAAAGCACCTCGTGGGATTGGATTTATTTATGCGAAGGAAGGTCGGCAATTGGCGCCCTTGCTTACAGGAGGCGGCCAAGAAAAAAGAAAACGCAGTGGGACAGAAAATTTGCCTGCCATTGCGGCCATGGCGAAAGCCGTACGTTTATCTTTTGAAGAAGTGGATCAAAAAAGAGCCCATCTAAGAAACATTCAAGAAAAATTAAGAGAATATTTAAACACAAAAGAAAAAGTGACTATTTTTTCACCGAAAGGCCATGCGCCCCATATTTTATGTTTTGGCATTGACGGAATTCGTGGAGAAGTGACGGTTCATGCTTTAGAAGAAAAGGGGATTTATATTTCAACGACTAGCGCATGTTCAAGCCGTGCACTGGATGTCGATTCAAGTACCTTGCATGCAATGGGTGTTTCTAAGCATGTAGCTGAAACCGCCAATCGCGTCAGTTTTTCAGCAGAGAATACGGAAGAGGAAGTTGAACAATTTATAAGGGCTTTTGATGAATTGCTTGATCAATTTGAAGTCATTAATGGTTAGCTTTTATATATACGACAAAAGAAAAATGAAATACGCCTATTTTTTAGGTCATTTTGGAACAAGGGTAGAAGAAAACAAAGAGACAAAGGTAGAATAATTAAAAATTGAAGATGAAATGAGAAAAATTAGGAGTGAGATTAAAAATGAAACCAACACAGTTAATGATTCGATATGGTGAATTATCGACCAAGGGGAAAAACATTAATTTTTTTATTGATCGCTTGGGGCGTAATGTAAAAAATGCGCTAGAGGATTCTTATCCGAATGTAGAAATAAGCTGGTTTAGGGATCGAATGTATGTGGAATTGAATGGGGAGCCTGCGGATGAGGTAGTAAAAAGATTGCAAGATATTTTTGGAATTCAAACGATTTCCCCAGTTCTTCAAGTTGAAAAAACATTAGAAGCTGCAAAAAAAGGAGCAGTTGAGATCGTTCGTCCTTTTGTGGAGGAAGCTAAAAGTTTTAAAATCAATACTAAAAGAGCCGACCATGCATTTGAATACGATACGATGGAATTAAATCGTTCTTTAGGTTCTGCTGTGGCGACTAGTTTTCCGAGTTTGGATGTAAAAATGAAAGATCCGGATTTAACAGTTCGGACGGAGATTCGTAATGATGGCATTTATTTATCTGTCGAAACGGTTCCGGCAGCGGGGGGCTTGCCTGTAGGAACAGCGGGTAAAGGGATGCTTATGTTATCGGGAGGGATAGATTCTCCGGTAGCTGGTTATTTATCGATGAAACGAGGAATAGAAGTTGAAGCGGTTCACTTTGCTAGTCCTCCTTACACTAGCCCCAAAGCTTTGCAAAAAGCAAAAGATCTAACGGCAAAGTTGGCTCGATATAGTGGGCAAGTGCCTTTTATTGAGGTACCCTTTACTGAAATCCAAGAACAAATTAAAAAGAATATTCCGGAAGGTTACATTATGACAGTGACCCGCCGTATGATGTTGCGTTTGACAGATAGGATTCGACAACAGCGTGGAGGGCTTGCGATAATGAACGGAGAATCTTTAGGACAAGTGGCATCACAAACCCTAGAAAGTATGCTAGCCATTAATGAAGTGACAACAACGCCTATTTTACGTCCGCTGGTAGCTATGGATAAAACAGAAATCGTTGATATTGCAAAAGAGATTGATACGTATGAATTATCTATTTTACCTTTTGAAGATTGTTGTACTATCTTTACGCCTCCTCGTCCGAAAACAAAACCGAATTTACAAAGAGTTATTGAATATGAAAAAGCTTTAGATGTCGAAAAATTAATCGAACAAGCACTATCCGATTTAAAAATTGAAGTCATTGGATCGGATTCTACAAACAGTCAGACGAATGAAGAAATGTTTGAAGATTTATTGTAAAAATAACAAGAGATTCTAAACTTAGGATCTCTTGTTATTTGCTTATTTAAAGTCTTTCGTATTGACTTTAAATCTTTAAATCATTAATGTTTATGTGAAGATAAAAAAGGAAATCATCTCTTTGGAAATGATGTGTGTTAAAAGAACTCTATTTTCGTTTATTGCTATGAATAATGAAGTGATTGATTTAGATGGTTTGGGGTTTTTGTAAAATGAAGGAGGCCATCATGGAAACAATAACCTATGATCATTCGAGAGCTGATTTATTTCCAATGGTAATTTTGAGTTTTGTTTTATGTTGTCTAAGTTTTTTTCTACTCTATTTAGGAATGGATACCGACTTTATTTTATCCCTCATTGGACAAGCAACGAATATGATTATGATTATATGTGGGAGTATGGGTGTTCTTTTTTTTGGCTATTCTTTTTTCTATGTTCTTTATCGCTTTATTTTCCCAAAAAATGCTTTAGTTATTAATGATCGTGGGATTATTAATCAAACCAATGTTTTAGGTTCTAAAGAAAACATTCCATTTGAAACGATGAAAACAGCAAAATTAGAAAATATTCATGGAAAGCAATATATTGGAATCAAGTTATATAATGAAGAAGAATATTTGGATCGCTTGTCAGTTTTTAAACGTATCTTACAAGAAAGCAATCAAAAAAATTTTGGAACAAGTATCATTTCAATGAGTGTGCCCACAGGTTCTGAAGAAGATTTACACAAAATTGTGGAATTAATTAATGAACGAATTGAGATTACAGAAGTCCGTAAAGAAATGAACTGGTAAAATAGGCATTAAATATTTGATATTTTTGAAAAAAATGGTAAGATATAGGCTGTCTAATGAGAAATATTTTAATATGAAAATGAAGCGCTGATCAAGAAGAGTAAGATTTTTAATTTATTACAGAGAGAGGACAATTGCTGAAAGTCCTTATAAATGAAATCTGAAGGTAGCTTGTGAGCAAAATGGCGGGCAGACCATTATCCCTGCGAAGAGAGATATGTAGACTATTTATTTTTCTACATATAATTTAGGTGGTACCGCGATTAAAAAGCATTCGTCCTTTAGTGGATGAGTGCTTTTTTGTATTTTAAAGAGTGTTTTATCAAAGTTACAGGTGGATAAGAAGCTAAATGATTTAAATAATATGGTTAATAAACAAGGAGTGATTATTTTGGCAAAAGAAACTGAAATGTCTACAAAATATCAACCAAATGAAGTTGAAAAAGGAAAATATGAAGAGTGGTTAGAACTGGATCTATTTAAAGCAAGTGAAGATGAGCAAGCAGAACCTTATTCCATTGTGATTCCGCCACCAAATGTTACGGGGAAATTGCATCTTGGACATGCCTGGGATACTACACTTCAAGATATTATTATTCGTCAAAAACGAATGCAAGGTTATGATACCTTATGGTTGCCAGGAATGGATCATGCCGGAATTGCTACTCAAGCTAAAGTAGAAGAAAAACTAAGCGAAGAAGGAACGAACCGACATGAATTGGGACGTGAAAAATTCTTAGAAGAAGCTTGGAAATGGAAGGACGAATATTCTACAAATATTCGTGAACAATGGGGGAAAGTCGGTTTATCTCTGGATTATGCACGTGAACGATTTACTCTTGATCAAGGATTAAACCAAGCAGTAACAAAGGTTTTCGTTGATTTATACAATAAAGGAATTATTTACCGTGGAGAGTATATCATTAACTGGGATCCAAAAGCGCAAACAGCTCTATCAGATATCGAAGTGGAGCATAAAGATATCAATGGCGCTTTCTATCATATGAAATATCCTTTAGCGGATGATAGTGGAGATTATTTAGAAATTGCAACTACCCGACCAGAAACAATGCTTGGGGATACGGCAGTTGCTGTACATCCAGAAGATGAGCGTTATCAAGATTATATTGGAAAAACCATTATTCTCCCATTAATGAATCGAGAAATTCCTATTGTGGCAGATCGTTATGTTGATCGAGAATTTGGAACAGGCGTTGTGAAAATTACACCTGCTCATGATCCTAATGACTTTGATATTGGTAATCGCCATAATCTGCCAAGATTGAATGTTATGAATCCTGACGGCACAATGAATGAAAAGGCCGGTGTTTATGCAGGACTTGATCGTTTTGAAGCGCGCAAAGAAGTTGTAAAAGACTTAAAAGCACAAAATTTACTTGTTGGAATCGAAGACATGGTTCATAGTGTAGGACATTCAGAGCGTACAGGAGTAGTAGTTGAACCACGTTTATCTACTCAATGGTTTGTGCGTATGGATGAGTTATCAAAAAATGCATTAGAAAATCAAAAAACTGAAAATAAGGTACACTTCTATCCAGAACGTTTTGAAAAAACATTTGTGAACTGGATGGAAAATGTTCATGATTGGGTGATTTCACGTCAATTATGGTGGGGTCACCGCATTCCCGCTTGGTACCATAATGAAACAGGAGAAGTTTATGTAGGGGTGGAAGCACCAGAAGATCAAGAAAATTGGACACAAGATGAGGATGTATTGGATACATGGTTTAGTTCTGCCTTATGGCCATTTACGACAATGGGTTGGCCAGATACCGACAGCCGAGATTTCCAAAGATATTATCCAACAGATACGCTTGTTACCGGTTATGATATTATTTTCTTCTGGGTCTCACGAATGATTTTCCAAGCCCTTGAATTTACAGATGAACGCCCATTTAAGAATGTTTTACTTCATGGATTAATTCGAGATGAACAAGGACGTAAAATGAGTAAATCTCTTGGAAATGGGATTGACCCTATGGATGTTATTGACGAGTATGGAGCAGATGCATTACGCTGGTTCTTAACAACTGGTTCATCACCAGGACAAGATGTTCGTTTTAGTTATGAAAAAATGGATTCAGCCTGGAATTTTATTAATAAAATATGGAACGCTAGTCGTTACGTAATTATGAACCTAGAAGATTTCACATTCGAAGACATTAACTTAGAAGGTGAAAAAACATTAGCTGACCGTTGGATTCTTGCTCGACTAAATGAAACAGTTGCTCATGTCACAGAACAATTTGAGAAATTTGAATTTGGCGAAGCTGGCCGAGCTCTTTACAACTTTATTTGGGATGACTATTGTGATTGGTATATTGAAATGTCCAAAGAAATTCTAAATGAAGGAACAGAAGAGCAAAAAATAACAACACGAAGTATATTGACGTATGTATTGGATCAGACCTTACGTCTTTTACATCCAATTATGCCGTTTGTAACGGAAGAAATTTGGCAACATCTCCCTCACAAAGGTCAATCAATCGTGGTAGCAGATTATCCAGTCATTCACGAAGAGTTTACAGATGATACAGCGCGCAACAATATGAATATGTTGATTGAATTAATTAAGGCCGTTCGAAATATTCGCCAAGAAGTAAATCGTCCATTATCTAAGCCTGTGGATATGATTGTGAAGGCAAATTCTGAAGCTGAAAAAGAAACTTTTATCAAAAATCAAGCTTTCATCGAACGTTTCTGTAACACGAGTGATTTAGAGATTGACACCGAAGTTTCTGTTCCAAATGAGGTAAAATCTGCTGTGATAAAAGGAGCAGATGTTTATTTGCCGCTTGAAGGTCTAGTAGATATTCAAGAAGAAATTACTCGCTTAGAAAAAGAATTAGAAAAATGGGACAGCGAAATTAAACGAGCGCAAGGGAAATTAAAAAACGATCGTTTTGTTCAAAATGCCCCAGAAAATGTGGTGCAAGCGGAACGGGATAAAGAAAAAGAATATAAAAATCGTTATCAATCTGTAGAAGAACAAATAAAGAAATTAAATCATTTAAAATAAGACGTTGAGGAGTTCGTAATGAGTAAAATAAAAACAGTTATTTTTGATATGGATGGCTTAATGTTCGATACTGAAAAAATCTATTATAGAGCCAGTCAAGAAACCGCCGATAAACTGGGTATGGAATATAGCTTTGATGTATATTCCAAATTTATTGGTGCGGGAAATGATATTATGGTCAATACTATGCATGAAATGTATGAAGACCATGATTTATTGGCTCAGTTTTTAAAAGATAGTCAAGTAGAACTAGAAGATAAACTAAGAAATGGTCCAGTTGATTTACATGAAGGTTTAATTGAATTGTTGGATTATTTAAAAGAGGAAGAAATTCCTGCAGTAGTGGCTTCTAGTACGCATCGAGAATTGGTCGAGCATTTACTTGAACGCTTAGACGTTCGTCATTACTTCAAAGATGTGATTGGTGGGGATGAAGTCTCAACAGCTAAACCCGATCCAGCGATTTTTAATAAAGCGTTTAGTAAAACGGGAATTGATAATAAAGAAGAAGCTTTGATCTTAGAAGATTCTAAAAATGGTGTTCTAGCAGCAGCGGGCGCAAATATTCCAGTGATTCATATCCCAGATATGATTGAACTAGATGAACAGACCGCAAAAAAGGCAGTCGCTATTTTACCCAATTTACACCATGTGATTGACTTCATAGAAGAAAAGAATAAATAAAAAGCAAAAATAGCTGATTAGAGTTGAGTAAATTTTGGTTTAACACCAAGATTTACTCAGTTTTTATATACAGCTAAGTGGAAGATTCTATTTTTTATAGAATTTTTTTATTTATGAGGAGTAAAAAAGTGACTTAACTTCTTAAGATAGCTCCTCTATTATGAAAAATAACACGGTTTGAAAAGGTGGAATTTAGGATTGCAAATTTTTTAAGAAGGCGTAGCTAAGCGAATCCTCAAAATAATTTAAAGTATTTTGCATTTTAAAAAAGAAAATCCACTTTTTTTGCAAATATATATAGTAGGGGTATTTATATATTAAAGAAAAGAGGATTTATTTATGAGCAAAAAAGTACAAGAAACAAATATTCAACTAATCCCAAATAACTCTCGCCCACGAGAAAGATTGGAGAATTTAGGTCCAAAAGCACTGGCTGACCATGAATTGTTAGCCATCCTTTTAAGAACCGGAACAAAAAATAAGAACGTTGTGAACCTTGCGATGGATGTTTTAAGAGAAGTAGAAGATTTACACATGTTTCGCCATACCTCCGTACAAGAATTAATGAAAATACCAGGAATCGGAAGAATCAAAGCCATTGAAATTATGGCTGCTACCGAATTAGGACATCGTATTGCCGTAGCTCCACAATTAAAAGAAGGTACTGTAGTTTCCAGCAGTTGGGTTGGAAACTATTTAACCAACGAATTATCTAACTTAACCCAAGAAAATGTGGTCGCTTTATACTTAAACACCAAAAACGAAATTGTAAAAAAAGAAACCATATTCATTGGGTCGCTTAATACTAGTGTAGCCCACCCACGGGAAATCTTTAAAGGAGCCATCCGCTATTCTGCCGCTCGAATCATAGTAGCCCACAACCATCCTTCGGGAAATACGGAGCCTTCTGAAGCCGATTACTCTTTTACCAGACGAATGGTGGACGCAGGAGAAATGATGGGAATAGAAGTGCTGGATCATTTTATCATTGGTGAAAATAAATATTTGAGTTTGAAAGAAGAAGGACTCATGTAAAACCTAATCAACAAAACAAGAAGAATTCTTTCAAATAAAAGTTAAAATACTTGAAGTTTTTAATTAGGGGTGCTATTATTACTGTAGCATTTTAGTAAGGAAGGAAATACAATGTGTAACAAAGCATTCCAATTCGTACCTTGCAAATATGTGAATTTTATAAGTGCAATAAGGCACGAGGAGGAAACATAGTATTATGGAAACAGGAACAGTAAAATGGTTTAACGCAGAAAAAGGATTCGGTTTTATCGAACGTGAAGGTGCAGACGACGTATTTGTACACTTCTCAGCAATCAATGAAGAAGGATTCAAAACATTAGAAGAAGGTCAAACAGTTACTTTCGATATTGAAGAAGGCGACCGTGGACCACAAGCAGCTAACGTTCAAAAAGCTTAATTTCTTTAAAATCGAATTGTAAAAATTAATTTTACAAATAATGAACCGAGGAGGCAGTATTGTCCCTCGGTTTTCTTATTTTAAAGTAAATAATCCATACACTTACTATGTGCTCGGTAATTAAAGAGATTTTCATATTTTTTTTTGCATTCTTAATGCAAAAGGGTAAATAAACAGGTACAATAGGCAATAGGCAAAATCATTGAAGTAGATGTATTTTGCAACAGCTAGAAAAATATTTACTAGAAATAAAGGAATCAAATCTTACAATAGATTTTTTACAAAAGGAGATTTTTCATGGTTTTATGGTTTAACAAAAAACGTATTGGAATAGATTTAGGAACAGCAAATACAAATGTTTATGTAGAAGGTAAAGGAATTATTATTGGTGAACCATCTGTAGTTGCTTTAGAGAAAGAAACAGGGGATATTGTGGCTGTAGGTGAAGATGCCAATAACATGATTGGACGTACCCCTGGCAGTATCGTAGCTACGCGGCCAATGAAAGATGGTGTGATTGCTGATTTTGATACAACAGCTGCTATGATGGAATATTTTATTAATAAAACGAGCAGTCGCTTTGGTTCCAAACCTCAAGTTGTTATTTGTGTACCAGGTGGTGGAACAGAAGTAGAAAAACGAGCAGTAATTGATGCTGCAAGACTTGCTGGAGCAAGTGATGCTTTCTTGATTGAAGAGCCTTTTGCCGCAGCGATAGGAGCTGATTTACCGGTAAATGAACCAACAGGTAGTATGGTGGTAGATATTGGTGGAGGAACTACAGATGTTGCAACAATTTCTCTTGGAGGAATTGTGTCTGGACGAATGAATCGATCAGCTGGAGATGCAATGGATGAAGCTATTATTTCATACATTCGAAATAAATATAATTTATTAATCGGTGAGCGTACGGCCGAATCGGTAAAAATTGAATTAGGTAGTGCATCCGCTGAGGCAGCAAAAGAACTTGGTGAGACAGAAATACGCGGACGTGATTTGGTCACAGGATTACCTCAAACGATTTCTATTAAAGCCACAGACATTAGCGAAGCAATCAGTGAAGTGGTTTCAGATATTATGAGCATCGTTAAAGAGACCTTAGAAGATACCCCTCCTGAAATTTCTGCAGATGTGATTGATCGTGGAATTGTTTTAACCGGTGGAGGAGCTTTATTAAATGGTTTAGCAGAAGTCATTTCAGATGAAACAGATGTTCCTGTCTTTGTAGCAAATGATCCACTAAATTGTGTAGCAATGGGAACGGGTTTAACCTTAAAGCATGTTGAACTATTACAAGGGAAAAAAGTTTAAGCTAACTGAAAAAGTCTAAAGAGAATTTGAGTGGTTTCTATTAATAAAGACCAACTCTTTGGCCTTTAAATATGCAAAAAAATGAGTGAAGTTGAGGAGTGATCAGTTGAAACAATATTTTAATAACAAAAAACTAATCACTTTATTAGTTAGTTTAATGTTTTTTATAGGAATTCTCTGGTTTTCATTTAATAATTTTGGGTCTGCTCCATATCTTCAACAAGTAGTAAATGATATCACCTCAGTAGCTGGAAGAGTGGTTTCTAAGCCGATAAATGCGTTAAATGGCTTATTTTCTGATATCAATAATCTACAAAATACTTTTGAAGAAAATAAAGAACTTAAGTCAAAATTGAATGAATTAGCAGAAATGCAAGCGGAACTTACAACCGTAACCAATGAAAATCAAAAACTACAAGAAGAGCTAGAATTACAAGCCACCTTAACCGATTATAATACAATAAGTGGAACAGTTATTGCCCGAAATCCGGATAAATGGATTGATCAAGTGATTATTGATCGTGGAAGTCGTGATGGATTAGTGAACGGGATGTCAGTCATGTCCAATAACGGTTTAATTGGTCGTGTAGTGGAAGTTAATCCAACGAGTTCTAAGGTAACATTACTGACCACTAACGATGAAGCAGCTGTGTATACAAGTGCAGAAATCGCTTTGGAAGACGAAATTCTCTTTGGGGTAATTAACGGCTATGATACGAACAGAAAAGCTTTAGTTATGGAACAAATTACTTCAACAGCCACCATTGAAGAAGGGGCTGAAGTTATATCTTCCGGTTTAGGTGGACTTGTTCCCCGTGGATTGTTAATCGGAACAGTTTCTGAAGTTTCGCTAGATCGTCACGGTTTAGGTCAGCGGGTTTATATTGAACCTGCTACAGATTTTGAGGATATCCGTTTTGTAACAATTATTAATCGAGAAGCTGAAACAGTAGATGAATTGAATGATTCAGCGGACACGGAAGAAGAAAGTGAGTAAGATATTCATGGAAAAATGGCGACAAAATTTGACAGCAATCTTACTTATGTTTTCTTCCGTTCTAATCGATGGTTTTATTGCAAATAATTTTACATCAACATTAGACACTAGTCTTGGATTAGTTGTTCCACGTACTATTGTATTAATGATTATTATTTTATCTTTTCATTATAAGGAAGGATTTATGCTGGGAAGTGCTGCTGCTTTTGGATTTATAATGGATTCTTATTATTTAGGATTTTTAGGCGTTTATATGCCTTCACTCGTTTTAGTGGCTTATTTAACCTATAGTCTAAAGCGAGTGATTCATCCAAATGTCCTTTCTTATACTTTGATTGGAATTTTAGGCATTACATTAGTAGAAATAATTGCTTATGGAATTATGCGGATTCTTGCAATTACCACAATTCCTATTCAATATTTTATTGTTTCTAGATTGAGTGCTACTTTGTTATTTAATGGAATTGTAATGTTTTTATTTAGTTACTTTATACATCTTTTAATTGTTAATATAATAGAAGAGTCTCAGCTTAGGTAGGTGCATAAATTGGAAAAAAAGGTAACATTGAAAGGAACGAACGAAGGCTATTTTTTAATTTTGAACGACCAAGCAAGCTTAGATGAAATAAACGAAGAACTTGATCGTTTATTCGAACAAATAAAAAAAGACAATAAACATGAACAAAATTTTAACTTAATCATTGATACGAAGCATCGCATATTGGATGAAGCGACGAAAGAAGCTTTAACTGAAAAGATTAGTGAGCATACAAATTTTGTGATCAAGTGTTTTTCAGAAGACGTTATCGATAAACAATTAGCAGATCGTTGGCATGAGGAGACTTCTCCGAAAATGGTTGTTCGGAATATAAGAAACGGTCAAATCGTACAGACTGATCGAGATCTTATTTTGTTTGGGGATATTCGTCCGGGTGCTGTTGTTCGTTCAGCAGGAAGTGTGGTTGTGATTGGGGATGTTAAAGGAACCATTCATGCCGGCTCAAAAGGAGATGAGGATGCAATTATTGTGGCTCCTTTTTTATATGATGCTCAGGTTCGTATTGGCGAACATGTTGAAATTATTGAAAAAAATGCAGATGAAGAATCAGAAGAGATAAATTTTGAACATTTAACAAGACATCAAGTTGTCTATTTAAATGATTTACATATGATCGAATTTGGAGAAGTCGAAGATTTAACTCGAATTCGACCGGATTTTGCTAAAGATTTAGGAGGATTCGAAGAATGGCAAAAACAATTGTAATCACCTCTGGTAAAGGTGGTGTGGGAAAAACAACTTCTACAGCAAATATTGGGACAGCTTTGGCTTTACAAGGTAAAAAAGTTTGTTTAATTGATATGGATATTGGCTTGCGTAATTTGGATGTTGTTTTGGGTCTAGAAAATCGTATTATTTATGATGTCGTGGATGTAGCTGAAGGGCGAGCCAAATTACATCAAGCACTAATTAAAGATAAACGTTTTGATGATTTATTATTTTTATTACCTGCAGCACAACATGCAGATAAAAATGCAATAAATCCAGAAATGATGAAAGAAATCATTGAAGATTTGGATGAATATTATGATTATATTTTAGTGGATTCTCCAGCAGGTATTGAACAAGGCTTTGAAAACTCAGTTGTAGCTGCAGATGCGGCTATTATCATTACAACGCCTGAGATTTCAGCTATTCGAGATGCAGATAGAATCGTTGGTATTTTGGAACAGCGAGAGATTGAACCACCAAAATTAGTGATTAATCGAATCCGCAAAGAAATGATGGATTCAGGAGATGTGATGGATATTGAAGAAATTTCTCGTCATCTTTCTATCGAGTTGTTAGGAATAATCTATGAAGATGAACAAGTTGTCCGTACATCGAATCATGGGGATCCAGTTGTACTAGATCCTGACCATATCTCAAGTAAAGGCTATCGCAACATTGCGCGACGTATTCTAGGCGAATCCGTTCCCTTATTAACAATCAAAGAAGAAGTTAAGCAGCCATTCTGGAAGCGTCTGTTTGGCTTTATGAATAAAGACTAGACTTCCACTCTTAGTCACATCCAATAAATAAAATGAATGAGAGCGTACAGTTTTCCTGTATTCTCTTTTTGGACTTTTTAATGTTTTATCTTTTATGGTGCTCATGAATTAAAAATTAATTCATGGGCACCATTTTTTTAAATAATTTGTGATTCTTTATAGAACCTACAAAAATATTCTGTATGGGTACTTTCAATTTATCATGGATATCGTAGATAATTAATTCAGGTCTTCTCAACACTCGATTTATCATGTAAAAAATTCGTCCAAGCTATCTCAGACACTACCTCAGACACCATAAAACCTATAAATCTCACATTTCGGAAAATGCGGAATTCTCCACCGCTCGGAATTGTAGAATTTCACGCGTGGGGATGGTCCACCATTCGGAAAATACAGAATCCCACGCGCAGGAGGGCTCCACCACTCGGAAAATGCAGAATCCCACGCGCGGGAATGGTCCACCGCTCGGGAATCGCAGAATTCCACGCGCGGGAATGGTCCACCGCTCAGGAAATGCAGAATCCCACGCGCAGGGAAGGTCCACCGCTCGGAAAATGCAGAATCCCACGCGCAGGAGGGCTCCACCGCTCGGAAAATGCGGAATCTCACGCGCAGGAATGGTCCACCGCTCAGAAAATGTAGAATCTCACGCGCAAGGAAGGTCCACCGCTCAGGAAATGTAGAATCCCACGCGCTGGAACAGTCCACCGCTCAGAAAATGCAGAATCTCACGCGCAGGAGCATTCTACCGCATACGAAAAAGCAGTAGAAAATAGCAGAGAAGTTATTTTACAAAAATAATTAATAAAACATACTAAAGATCTTTAAGAAACTTTTAGAAGGTTTAGAAAATCTTCGATTTTCTATTCATCTGAATTTTTTATAAGAAAAATAGATTATAAAAGGGATTAGAATTTCTAAGATTATTTTCATATCGTGAAATAGTGGCTGTTGGTTTTCCAAATAAGGGAATGACAAATAATTAATTAACAATATTTGTGGTTGTAATTCCCTGTATTTTTTGTTATATTATTCACATAATTTATTTGGGAGCGCTTTCCTTTTTAAAATAAAAATCGTATAGGAGGGTTTTATTTGTATTCATTTATTGGCGGGATTATATTATTATTTTTAGGCTATTATTTTTATTCAAAAGTTATTATTAAAAATTTTGGTGTTGAACCCAAACGTCAGACTCCAGCTTATGTATTGGAAGATGGTAGTGACTTTATTCCGATGTCAAAAAATAAAAACTGGTTGATTCAATTATTGAATATTGCTGGGACGGGTCCAATTTTTGGTCCTATAATGGGAGCATTATACGGTCCAGTAGCTTTTATTTGGATCGTCGTTGGAAATATTTTTGCGGGAGCTGTGCATGATTATTATCTGGGGATGATTTCTTTAAGAAATAATGGGGCACATTTACCAGAACTTTCAGGAAAATATCTAGGAAAATCGATGAAACACGTTGTAAATCTTTTCACGGCTCTTTTACTGTTATTAGTAGGGACTGTTTTTGTTACATCACCTGCTTCTTTATTGGAAGAAGTAACGAATGGTTTTCTTAGCCGTTGGGGATGGGTAATTGTAATATTTATTTATTATTTTCTTTCAACCGTCTTACCCATTGATAAAGTGATTGGGCGAATTTATCCTGTATTTGGGGCTGTTTTATTATTAGCCTGTGCTGGGGTAGGGATTACTTTATTTACTAGTGGCAATATAGTAAATGTTCCTGAACTAAGCTTACAAAATATGCATCCTGATAATGTGCCAATTATTCCAGGGTTGTTTTTTACTATTTCTTGTGGAGCATTGTCTGGTTTTCATGCCACACAAAGTCCGATTATATCAAGAACTGTTGAGAAAGAAGGGCAAGGTCGTTTTGTTTTCTATGGGGCAATGATTGCTGAAGGAATTATTGCAATGATTTGGGCAGCAGCAGCTATGGCTTTATTTGATGGTCAAACTCTAAGTCAAATTATTGCAGAAGGAACAGCTTCAGCAGCGGTTAGTGAAATTTCACTTATGTTGTTAGGCTCTGTGGGGGGCACGATTGCCATTTTAGGGGTTATTGTTTTACCTATTACTTCAGGAGATACGGCTTTTCGTAGTTTAAGAATGGTCATTGCGGACTATCTTAAAATTGATCAAAAAGCCTACAGTAAACGATTTGTTATTGCAATTCCTATTTTTGCTATTAGTGGGGCATTGATGTTTATTGATTTCAATCTTTTATGGCGTTACTTCAATTGGGCGAACCAAGCGACGGCAGTCATTGCTTTGTTTGTTAGTTCCGCTTATTTATTCTTGAAAAAACGAAATTATTTTGTGACACTTGTGCCAGGAGTATTTATGTTATATATGGTGATTTTGTATCTCTTAACCGAACAAATCGGTTTTGGCTTAGATATGCATCTTTCTTACTATATTAGTGTAGTACTGGTCGGTATAATATTAGTCGCCTTTGCTCATCAAATGAAAAAAATGTCAGAGTCTATAACTTCGGATAGCGATTTACTAAATGATCAAAAAGACATCGCGGATTTATACCCAGAGTTAATGACACATAAATAAGAATATTAAAAAATACATCCTTTCTATTTTGAAAAGAAAGGATGTATTTTTATTCCTCTTTGTAAGTTTTTTTATATCATATTTTGTGAGAAATAATTTGACAATAGCTCTTTAAGACATTATAGTATTCAAGTATAGGACATGTTTATTAATCTGTTTATTTACAGCGACGCATAGAGGGTGAAAGGTGCGAATAATCCTTAATAAATGCTCCCTAATGATTAAAATATTATTTAAATAAAAAATTGTATGAGAAATCATACCGCAAGTAATGTGTTAAATTACAAAAAGAGGTAATGAACGAGTAATGTCATTGCAATCAAGGTGGTACCGCGTAGAGTCGTCCTTGTCGCAATGAGATTACTCGTTTTTTATGTAAAAAAATAAAGAAATTGAGGAGAAAAAGATGAAAAAATTAACGAGTTCTGAAATACGTTCCATGTTTCTTGAGTTTTTTAAAGAAAAAGGACATAAGGTAGAAAAGAGTGCTTCCTTAGTCCCAGTGGATGATCCTACCTTATTATGGATCAATTCAGGTGTAGCGACCTTAAAAAAATACTTTGATGGTTCAGTTATTCCAGAAAATCCACGCATTACAAGTTCACAAAAAAGTATTCGTACCAATGATATTGAAAACGTTGGATTAACAGCCCGACATCATACAATGTTTGAAATGTTAGGAAATTTTTCAATTGGTGATTATTTTAAAGAAGAAGCGATTGAATGGGCGTGGGAATTTTTAACGGCTGAGAAGTGGTTGGCTCTAGATCCAGATAAATTATATGTGACGGTACACACAGAAGATAAAGACGCCCGAGAGATTTGGGAAAATAAAATAGGTCTTCCAAAAGACCACGTACTAGATGAAGATGAAAACTATTGGGATATTGGTGTAGGTCCTTCAGGTCCACAAACAGAAATCTTTTATGATCGAGGACCAGAAAATAATGACTTGCCTGCAGATGATCCGGAAAGTTACCCTGGAGGAGAGAATGAGCGTTGGTTAGAAATTTGGAACTTAGTTTTCTCACAATATAATCACCTTCCTGATGGAACTTATGAGCCTTTGCCGAACAAAAATATTGATACAGGGATGGGCTTAGAACGAATCGTTTCTGTGATGCAAGAAGCGCCAACAAACTTTGAAACAGACTTGTTTATGCCATTAATTCATAAAGTAGAAGAACTTTCAGGAAAAGAGTATAAAACAGCGGGTGACCTTCAACAAAGCTTTAAAGTCATTGCGGATCATATTCGGGCTGTTACTTTTGCGATTGCCGATGGTGCTTTGCCTTCTAATGAAGGGAGAGGATATGTTTTACGTCGTTTAATTCGTCGAGCCATTATGCATGGTCGCAAACTAGACATCAATGAACCCTTCTTAACTGAGTTGGTTCCCGTAGTCGGTGAAATTATGGGTGATTTCTATCCTAATGTCCTTACACAAGAATCTTTTATTATACAAGTGATTCAAAAAGAAGAAAATCGTTTCCACGAAACGTTATCAGAAGGGCTAGATCATTTAGTTGAAGTCTTTGAACAATTAACGGATAAAAAAGAAGAGCTTGTCACAGGGAAAGATGCCTTTTTACTTTATGATACTTTTGGCTTCCCTGTCGAGTTAACTGAAGAGTATGCAAAAGAACGAGGTTTTTCTGTTGATTTAGAAGGTTTTTCTCAAGAAATGGAAAAACAAAGAGAACGTGCTCGAGCAGCTCGTGGGGACGATCAATCAATGAAAGCTCAATCAGGAGTTCTGTCAGAGTTAGAAACAGATAGTGAATTTGTGGGTTATACAGAACTTAAAGTTTCTAGTGAACTAAAGGCTATTATTTTTGAAGATCAATTTGTTGAAAAGGTCGACGGTAGAAGAAAAGCCCAATTAGTTTTTGAAGACACTCCTTTTTACGCCGAAAAAGGTGGACAAGTGGGAGATAAGGGAATTATTCGTGATAATGATGGAAATTTAGTAGGAAGAGTAGTAGATACTCAAGTAGCTCCTGCTGGACAAAATTTACATTTTGTAGAAACAATCGAGCCATTAAAAATAGGCGAAAATTATCGTTTAGAAGTAAATATTCTTCGTCGAATGTTAATTGAAAGAAACCATACAGCGACTCACTTATTGCATCAAGCCTTAAAAGATGTCGTTGGTCCTCATGTTAACCAAGCGGGATCATTAGTAACTGCCGATCATTTACGCTTTGATTTTACTCATTTAGAACAAGTAACCAGTGAACAACTGGAAGAAATTGAAAATATTATTAATGAGAAAATTTGGGAAGCTCATCCGGTTGAAACGACTGTAACCTCTCTTGATAAAGCAAGACAAATGGGAGCGATGGCTTTATTTGGCGAAAAATATGGAGAAGTCGTACGGGTTGTTTCTATTGATGATTATTCCATTGAATTATGTGGGGGAACGCATGTCAAGAATACCTCAGATATCGGCTTGTTTAAGATAACTACAGAATCGGGGATTGGAGCAGGAGTTCGCCGCATTGTTGCCCGTACAAGTGAAGGGGCTATGAAATGGGTTGAAGATCAGTTAGAGATTTTGTCTGAGACAGCTCAATTGACCAAAGCACAAACCATCGAACGAGTAACAGAACGAGTGAAATCTCTCTTTAATGAATTGCAAGAGTTGCGTCGAGAAAATGAGTCGCTTTATGCTAGATTAGCGAATGAACAAGCAAGTAATCTTTTTGATCATCCGGAAACGATTGGAGACTTTACGATCATCGCCGAACAAGTAGAAGCAAAGGATATGGATCAACTTCGACAAATGGCAGATAAATGGAAAGAGAATAATTCTTCGGATATTTTAGTATTGGCATTAGCTTTGGATGATAAGGTGAATATGCTAACAGCTATGAATGATAAAGCTCTATCCTCTGGTCTTAAAGCGGGAGATTTAATTAAAAAGATTGCCCCTAAAATAGGGGGTGGCGGTGGCGGCCGTCCTGAAATGGCTCAAGCAGGAGGTAAAAATCCAGCTGGAATTCAAGAGGCATTAAAAGCAGCTAAAGAATGGCTTATGGATGTATAAAGAATAAAAAAATGTTAAAATTAGGTCATATACTTACAATAATCATTGAAGAAAATTCTGCTTTTAGGTAAGATAAGTGAGAGAAAATAGAATAGGAATAGATGGGGGATTTTCAATGAGTAATGACGAACGCACGGTACGTTTTGATGGGAAAAGTAATGAACCAAATAATGTATCCAAAATGCTTCAACAAGTCTACCAAGCTTTAGAAGAAAAAGAGTATAATCCAATTAATCAAATAGTCGGGTACTTATTATCTGGGGACCCTGCTTATATACCAAGACATAATGATGCTAGAAATTTGATTCGTCGTTTTGAGCGAGATGAAATTTTAGAAGAGTTATTAAAAAATTATCTGGAAAGCGATGAAAATTGACGAGAATATTAGGATTAGATGTTGGGACCAAAACAGTAGGTGTAGCAGTTAGTGATCCTTTTGGGTGGACAGCTCAAGGATTAGAGATTATTCAAATTGATGAAGCAAATGAAGAATTTGGACTGGATCGTTTGGAAGAAATCCTTAAAGAATATGAAGTTGAAAAAGTAGTGATTGGTCTACCTAAAAATATGGACGGATCATTAGGTGATCGTGCAGAAGCCTCTAAATTTTATGGAGAGCTAGTGGTTAAATCGTTCAATCTACCTGTTGAATATGAAGATGAACGTCTAACGACTGCTCAAGCCAATCGGATGATGATTGAAGAAGGCGATGTGTCACGCAAAAAACGAAAAAAAGTCATTGATAAACTGGCTGCAATGATGATTTTACAAAATTATTTAGACAGAGAAGATAAATTGAAGGAGGCTCACCATGACAGATAATCATACACATAATCACGACCATGAACATGACCACAATCATGATCATGATTCAGAACATGAGTATATAACTTTAGTGGATGACGAGGGAAATGAAGATTTATACCAAATTCTTTTAACATTTGAATCTGAAGAACATGAAAAAAGTTATGTACTTGTCCATCCGATAAGTACGGAAGATGAAGAAGTTGAAGTGTTTGCTTTCTCTTACACAGAAGCGGATGGAGGCTTAGAAGGACAACTCAATGATATCGAAACCGAAGAAGAATGGGATATGATTGAAGAAGTTCTAGGTGCTTTTATAGAAGATGAAGAAGAATAATATTCAATACCAATGAAGGGTGGAATTTCCACCCTTTTTTTGATTTATTCCTCTTTTTTATGGTATCTTATTCAGGTATAATATATCTTAATATATATAAAGGACTGAAAATATTTGAATGAGAGGCATAAAGATAAAACAGTACGTAAAATAATTATTCGAATGGGTATTATTTTCCTAGTTGCAATAAGCATTCTTGTATTTATGGGTTATCGGTATATCACTCAAGGGCTTAATCCGATAGATGCAGAGAGTGAAGAAGTGATTGAAATTGAAATTCCTAGTGGTTCTACTCGTCGAGATATCGCCAATATTTTAGAGAAGAATGAACTCATTAATAGTTCGTTGATTTTTGATTTTTATGTTCGATTTAGCGAGGAAACTCATTTTCAAGCCGGCACTTACTTGATGTCTCCATCGATGTCCGTAAAGGAAATAGTCAGTTATTTAAATGAGGGGGGAACCCCAATCATGGATCAACCTATTTTTTCTCTTACTATCCCTGAAGGATTTAATATCGAAGAGATTGCTGAGCGAATGGATGAAAAGACAGATTTTTCACGAGATGAATTTATGGATCTTATTCAAAATGATGAATTTGTCGAGCAGATGGGAGAAAAATATCCTGACTTATTAAAGGATGCCTTAGCCGCTGAAGAGACTCGTTATGTTCTAGAAGGTTATTTATTTCCAGCCACTTATGACATTTTTGAAGAAACGACATTGGAAGATACCGTAGAACAAATGATTTCTCGAATGAATCAAGTCGTCCAACCTTATTTAGAAGTTATTTCTGAAAGAAATTTAAACGTTCATGAAATTTTGACCTTAGCTTCTTATATTGAAAAAGAAGGAGTTTCTGAAGAAGATCGCGAGCTTATTTCGGGTGTCTTTTATAATCGGTTAGAAGAAGGAATGCTTTTACAGACCGATCCAAGTGTTAGTTATGCTTTAGGTGAACATCGAGAATCTACAACATATAAAGATTTAGAAGTTGATTCCCCGTATAATACGTATAAATATAGTGGAATAGGTGCTGGACCAATTGGCAGCCCTTCAAAAGGAGCGATAGAAGCCAGTGTTTATCCTGCAGAAACCGATTATCTGTACTTCTTAGCCGATATCCATACTGGGAATATCTATTATGCAGAAGATTATGATGAGCATCTTCGATTAAAAGAAGAATATATAGATAACAACCAATAAATAAAAATAACAAGCATTGAAAAATAATCTTTCAATGCTTTTCTAATGATTAATCAAAAAGATAAAATTTATTCCAAATCAACCGATGGGAAATGCAATGTCTGTCTTCGTCTATAGAATTCGTCAGTCAGCAAATTTCTTTAAAAAATGTAGAAAGAGGAAACAATAATGAATTCACAACATCGACCTATTATTATAGGAGTGGCCGGTGGGTCAGGTAGCGGAAAAACAACGGTTTGTAATAAAATATACGAATATTTTTCTGGCAAGTCGATTGCAATGGTGGAACATGATTCTTATTATAAAGATCAAAGCGATATTTCATTTGAGGAACGTTTAAAGACGAACTATGATCATCCTTTTGCTTTTGACACCGGCTTAATGGTGGAGCAATTGACTCAATTACAAAATAATGAAAGTATCGAAGTTCCTGTTTATGATTATGCTCGTCATACTCGTAGTGACCAAACCATCCATGTAGAACCTCAGGATGTAATTATTGTAGAAGGTATATTGATCTTAGAAGATGAACGTTTACGTGACTTAATGGATATTAAAATTTATGTTGACACGACTTCTGATCTCCGCATTATTCGTCGGATTCAAAGGGATATGGATGAACGTGGTCGTTCGTTAGATAGTATTATTCATCAATATTTATCTGTTGTGCGAGAGATGCATGAACAGTTTGTAGAACCTTCTAAAAAATACGCCGATATTATCATTCCTGAAGGAGGACACAATAAAGTAGCGATTGATCTGGTTGTGACAAAAATCCGCATGATTTTTCATGAACGGGGCATTTAACAGCTGGAATATTTGAATCCATTAAATATTTTGCTTTACAATTACTATATTTCATGTTACCTTATTTACATTGAAAAACGGAAAACGCTATAATTTCAAATAAATAGAAAATAATGATGTCACTTTGCGGTGGCATCATTGTATTATTTTAAAAACTTTAATATAAATAAAAAAACATTAAAAGAATTAGGAGTAATGTATAATGCAAGAGAAAAGTTTCCCAATGACCGTTGAAGGTAAAGAAAAATTAGAGAAAGAACTTAATGAATTAAAGACTACAAAACGTAAAGAGGTTGTCGAGCGTATTAAGATTGCTCGTGGTTTTGGTGACTTATCTGAAAACTCAGAGTACGAATCAGCAAGAGAAGAACAAGCTTTTATTGAAGGACGTATTCAAAAAATTGAAAATATGTTGCAACATGCGGAAATTATTAGTTCAAATGATTATGCAGAAGGTGAGATTGCACTAGGTCGTACGGTGTTATTTAAAGAGTTGCCGGATGGCTTTGAAGAAGAATATACAATTGTTGGAGCAGCAGAAGCGGATCCTTTTGAAGGAAAAATTTCAAATGAATCGCCTATCGCAAAAGCGCTCATTGGAAAAGTTACTGGAGATAAAGTATTGATAGAAACCCCTGGCGGAGATATGAATGTGGAGATTCTTCAAGTAAATTAATAAATAACATTAGATTAAAAGGACAAGACTTTCGAGTTTTGTCCTTTTTTGTAGGTCTTTGGGCTGATTTTAGTCTTTTCTGATGCAAGAGGAGGTAAAATTCATTATACTTTAAAGGAAGAATCTATAGCTAAGAGGTGATATTTTGAAAAGACGCTGGTTAATTATTATATTAGGGATTCTTGGATTACTCATGGTTTACGAATTTTTTAATAATCGTTTTTCTATGATTATGCTGGCTATCGGTATTGGTAGTTTATTGTTAAGAAACTGGGCCTCAAAAAAAAATCAAAACAGTCTGTTTATGATCGGTATTTTTGCCATCTTGTTTTCTTTGTTTTCTAATCGACTTGTTTTAGCCTTCATTGTGGTGGGGTTGTTATTATTTATAGGAGAAAATCCTGAGATTTATCAACTGATTCGCGAACTCTTAACCAATAAAAAGCCATTAAAGAATCAAAATGATTTTGTAATGGTGGATTTTGAGCAGTCAAGTAACGCTCCATATAAAGTTTCCAAGAATCTATGGTTTGGAGAAAACCGAGAAACGGAAGAAGAGATTTATAGTTGGGAAGATATTAATTTTACAAAGATTTTTGGAAATACGGTGTTTGATTTAGGAAATACTATATTGCCCAAGGAAACAAACATTATTTTAATACGAAAAGGGATTGGGAAAACAAAAATCCTGGTTCCTGAAGGGGTGGCCATTTCTTTGAATACGAGCATGCTCCTAGGAAAAGTTTTGATTGAAGAGGAAGAAATTGATTTAAAAAACGAAACGTTCCATTGGTATTCAGATAATTATCAAACAGATGCAAGGAAAGTAAAAGTTATGGCCAATGTATTGATTGGTGAGATAGAGGTGGTGTTTTTATGAAAAATAAGACACTAAAAGATTTCGGCCTCTATTTTCTATCTTCATTTGTTCTCTATAATGCTTTAATCTTTTTTGTGATGTTAAGTTTTACAGATGAAAAATGGAGCGACATTCTTTTGAAACGAAGACTCACGAATTTGCCGCTTATTTTATATTTGTTTTTATTTTCCTTTGTGACCGCTTTTTTAATTATCTCGTATTTCAAGATTAAAGATCACCGAAAGATGAAAAAAATTGAAAATGCCCTCCACATGTTGAATGAAGGGCAGTATTCAGCGAAAATTTTTTTACAGATGTTTTCAGAAGATACTCCTGTTCAAGTGAATAAAGTGATAGATCGTGAAATTCTTAAATTACATGAGAAAATGATTCTAATTTCAGAAGAAGCGGTTAGTATGTCTCAGCAAGCCTCTGTAATTAGTGAAGAAACGCGTGAAGAGATTTTAGAAGGTGAGAGACACCGTATTGCGCGTGAGTTACATGATTCAGTAAGTCAGCAGTTATTTGCAGCAGCTATGCTTCTTTCAACGATTCAAGAGGATGAAACGCTGCTCCCACAAACACTTAAGCCACAAATTAAGATGATTGGGGAGATTATCGGTGATGCTCAGTCAGAAATGCGGGCTTTACTTTTACATCTACGACCTATAAAATTGGATGGTAAATCCTTAAAAGAGGGAATTGAGCAGCTGTTGAGTGAATTGGAATCAAAAGTTCCTATTAGTATTTCTCATGAAATTGAAGATGTAAAGTTAACCGAAGTGGTAGAAGATCATTTGTTTCGAATTGTTCAAGAGCTTTTATCTAATGTTTTACGTCATTCAAAAGCATCAGAATTAGAAGTGTATTTAAAGAAAACGAAAGATTCTTATCAGTTGCGATTTATCGATGACGGAGTCGGTTTTGACATGGAACAGAAAAAAGATAGTGGATTTGGTTTACGTAATATAAAAGAACGTATTGCAGGTTTAGGTGGAAATGTTCGAATTATTTCTTTTCCTAATCAAGGAACGAGTGTCGAAATTCGGATACCGTTAATTACGGGAGGATAGCGATGATAAAATTATTAATTGTAGATGACCATGAGATGGTTCGATTAGGACTAACTTCTTATTTCTCCGTATTAGACGATATTGAAGTCATTGGCGAAGCGGAAAATGGGGCTGATGGGGTCAAGATGGCTTTAAGGGATTATCCGGATGTGATTTTGATGGATTTAGTGATGGAGACTATGGATGGTATTGAGGCGACGGAGGTTATTTTGAAGGAATGGCCGGAAGCGAAGATTTTAATTTTAACTAGTTTTTTAGATGATGAAAAAGTTTATCCTGCGATGGAAGCTGGTGCGAGTGGATATTTATTAAAAACGTCTTCAGCAAGCGATATTGCTAAAGCAATCAGACGTACATACTCGGGGGAAGCGATTATCGAAGAGGCGGTCTCGGAAAAGTTAGAAGAAAAGGAAAAAAATGGGGATACGCGTCGGTTACATGAAGATTTGACGAGCCGAGAGTTAGAGGTTTTGCATTTAATTGCGGATGGTTTATCGAATCAAGAAATTGCTGATCAGTTGTTTATTACTTTAAAAACGGTGAAGACGCATGTTTCAAATATTTTATCAAAACTGGAAGTGTCTGATCGAACGCAGGCAACCATTTATGCTTTTAAACATAATCTTGTGGATTAGTCGATGGGGATAAAAATCGTATCTTTCTATTTATTTTAAAGAATAGAGTATAATTAAAGCAATCAAAAAAGAGATTCTGGTTACGAGAAAAGGGAGGAGAATTATATGTTTGATTTTTTAAATCGAAGAGATGTTTATTCTCATAGAAATATCCTCCATGTTGTTAAAAAGAAACAACACGCTCTGGAAGAAAAAAATACAATAGTTATCTCCCATAAAAAGAATTCTATGACTAAAAAGTTGAAGAAAATGATTCATAAAATCAAAAAAGCCTAAACAATAAAAACCACTAACTCCATTTTGGAATTAGTGGTTTTTATTATTAATCAGTTGTTAGTATAACAGGTAATACCATTGGTCTTCGTTCTGTCTCTGCATATAAGAACTGGCGTAAATCTTCAATTAAATCATTACGCATTTTATATTCATTAATCTGACTATAATTAAATGAACGTTGAATGCTTTGTTGGGCGACTTGTTGGGCTTTATGGATTAAATCTCCAGATTCACGCATATAAATAAAACCACGTGAAATAATATCTGGACCAGCTAAGATTTGTCTTTTTTCTGTATCTATTGTAGCGACAACGACTACTAGACCACTATCTGATAGGATACGGCGATCACGTAATACCACATTTCCAATATCTCCGATTCCACTTCCATCAATGTAGACATCGTCTGCAGGAAAAGCTCCTGCACGTCGAGCTTTTTCACCGGTAAAGGCTAAAATCTCACCATTATCTAGGATAAAACAATAATCAGGATTGACCCCTGTTTTTATCGCTAGGTTGACGTGTTCATGTTGCATACGTCGTTCACCATGAATGGGTACGAAGAATTTAGGTTTCATTAATCGTAGCATTAATTTCAACTCTTGCTGAGCACCATGCCCAGAAGTGTGGATGTTATTTACCTTACCATGTACAATTCGTGCGCCGGCTTCAAGTAAACGATCAATGAGACTATTTACAGAATTGGTGTTTCCTGGAATAGGTGAGCTAGAGAAAATAACCGTGTCACCAGGGGTAATTGAAATCTGACGATGTGTCCCATTCGCAATTCGACTTAAAGCCGCCATCGGTTCCCCTTGAGAACCTGTACATAGAATAAGCAGTTCATTTGGTTTATATTTATTAATCTCATTAGGTTCAATAAATATTTCAGGATCTTCTTTAATATAACCTAATTCAATCCCTACATTAATCCCATTTACCATACTACGTCCAAAAATAGCAACTTTACGATTCGATAGACGGGCTGCTCGAATCACTTGTTGAATCCGAGATAAATTAGAAGCAAACGAAGCAAAGATAATGCGTCCTTCAATATTTTCGACTAAATTCATAATCGATTCACTGACGACCTCTTCTGAATCAGTAAAACCAGGTATTTCAGCATTGGTACTATCAGCTAAAAGGGCAATAACCCCTTCTTCACCAATCCGAGCCATTTTCTGCAAGTTTGCATCTTTTCCAAAAGGAGGCGTAAAATCAAATTTGAAATCTCCAGTCTGAACCACATACCCATAAGGTGTGTTTACTGCAATACCAAACGATTCAGCCACACTATGGTTAGTATGGAAAAATTCTACAGATAATTTACGAAACTTAATGACTGAATCTTCCGTTACTTCATGCAACTTTGCATCTCTTAATAGATGATGTTCACTCAATTTGTTTCGGATCATAGCGAGGGCTAGCTTACTTCCGTAAATTGGAATATTTAGTTGTTTCAATAAATAAGGGATACCCCCAATATGATCTTCATGATTATGGGTAATAAATAAACCCTTTATTTTGTCTTTGTTTTCTATTAAATACGTGTAGTCAGGGATAACATAATCAATCCCTAATAATTCATCTTCAGGAAATTTAATCCCTGCATCGATGATAATCAACTCATCTTGAAATTGCACACCATAAGTGTTTTTTCCGATCTCATCAAGACCACCTAAGGCAAATACCGCAACCTCATTGTTATTTATATTCGGTTTCATTCGGATATATACTCCTCTTTCTGTTTATTGTTTATTAACTTCGTAAGCTGGCATCTATTCAAAAAACTTATATTCAAACACACACCAATTAAACAAATAAACAGTCTCGTCCCTTATCTCTATCTGCATATTGCATTGTTTAATCTGATGTATGTTATTCCGTTCTCTTAAATGCGTCAGTACGCAATGTTAAAATTATTTTAGCATAGAAAAATGCTTAAGTATAGCAACAAAGAATTGAAACCGTTTCCCCTTCGGGAAATGACTAATTATTGCGTAATGAAAGATCAAAATATTTCGAACGTAAGTAGATTATTTACGTTTTACTTGGTAAAATAATATAGAAAAGAGGGGGGTACCAATGAGTCGACAAGAAAAAATTGTTAAAATAGTAAGCGAGCATAAAAAAATCGAAGTCAACGAATTATCGAAAAGATTAGAAGTTTCGAAAGTAACGATACGAAAAGATTTAGATAAACTAGAAGCTAGAGGAATCATACATCGAGAACATGGCTATGCGGTACTAAATAGTGAAGATGATTTAAATTATCGTTTAGCTATTAATTATGAATTAAAGCGAAAAATTGCGAAAGAAGCCGCAAAAGAAGTAGAAGACAATGAGACCGTTTTGATTGAATCAGGTTCTACTTGTGCATTATTAGCGGAAGAATTAGCGTTTAATCGTAAAAATGTCACTATTATAACAAATTCTAGCTTTATTGCAGGTTACGTAAGAGAAAGTGAAAGTGTTAATATTATATTATTGGGTGGCGAGCATCAGAAAAAATCGCAAGTTAATATTGGTGCTTTAACTGAGCTGGCCATTAGCCAGTTTTTTGTGGATAAACTCTTTATTGGAATTGATGGGGTAGATGAAAAAAGAGGGTTTACTAGTGTGGATCTTCAACGGTCACAAACAGCTAGAATATTGGCCAAACAAGCTGATAATGTGATTATTTTAACGGACTCAAGTAAGTTTGATGAAAAAGGAACGGTTACCGAGTTTCAATTTTTTGAAGTTACAAAAGTGTATACAGATTCAAAAATTCGTATGGAAGATAAAAACTTTTTGAACCAACATCATATTCAAGTCATTACAGTTTAAGTGAGAAGTGCTATAATCATATAGACGAATATAGATATATTGAAGAAATGTAGGAGGAACTATGAGCTTAAAATTAATTGGAATCGATATGGATGACACTCTTCTTCGTAGCAATAAAACATATGATGAAGACAGATTTAGAAAAGTATATGAAAAACTGAAACAAAAGGGGATTACGGTTGTTATTGCTTCTGGAAATTCATACCCAAGACTTGATGAGTACTTTTCACATATGAACCATGAGGATTTATATTTTGCTGGGGATAATGGGAATTATATTGTTAAAAAGAATGAAGTTCTTCATAGTGCTGTGATGGATTATCCGGATCTACTTGGTGTCGCAAAGATGTTAGAAAAGATGAATAATGTTAGTAACATCTACTGTGACGGAATGAATTCCTATGCAACATGGGTGAATAAAGATTATGAGGACTATATTTTAAGTTATTATGGAAATTTACAAATCGTAGATTCTCTAGATGAAATAAAAATGGATGAAATTGTAAAAATTGCCAATCATTCACCCGCTTCATTAACAGAAATTAAAGAACATGCTAAACAAATAACAGAAACCTATCCATCTTTTGATGCCGTCAGTAGCGGAGGAGGATGGTTTGATATTTTTGATGTCAATGGAGGTAAAGGCTCAGCAATCCAAGCTTTACAAGAAAAATACAATGTTAAACCTGAAGAAACAATGGTTTTTGGAGATAGTCAAAATGATGCCAGTATGGTCGAACATGCAAAATATTCCGTAGCCTTGTCCAATGCGGATGACAAACTAAAAGAAATCTCAAATTACGAAATTGGCTCGAATGAAGAACAAGCGGTATTAGATATTTTAGAAAAAATTATTGAGATGGATTCCTTAGATTTTATGGATGAATTTCAAAAGTAGCCAATTTTCTAAAAAGACTAGAATTTTTTCCAGAGATATTGTACAATAATAATGTTGATGCAAAATCAACATTATCGGGGGTATAGCTCAGTTGGGAGAGCGCTTCGCTGGCAGCGAAGAGGTCGTCGGTTCAAGCCCGTCTATCTCCATTTATATGATTACAAAATAAGCTAGAAGTTTAATCTTAAATAACTTCTAGCTTATTTTTTATTGTCTAGATTTTTATATAATTTGTAACAATTTCATTTGCTTTTTCAACAAGGGCTTTAACGTTATTGTTTCCATAATGGGTATTGGATAACCATGGCCCAATATAAAAGCAAGTATCCATTTGACCGTATAATTGACTAATGACTTGACTTTCTGGCCAAGTGACTAGGAGGCCTCTTTTATCTTTATCTAAAAGAAATCCTTTGTCTAAGAGTCTTTTTAGGAGAGGGTTATCATCGCCAATTCGATCCGTATTGAAATCAAAACCAGAAGCATTAATAACAACATCTGCTTGATAAGACTTACCACTTGCGCTTTTCAGTATAAAGTTTTCATGCTTTTTAATCTCGATCAAATCAGGTTCAATAAAAAGCTGATCTTGAATCATGAGTTGATACATATTTGATACAGCATCAGGTGCTAGTCGAACTTGGTAGTGGCTAAAAATTGCAGCATAGTCCGAATGATAGCGGGCTTGATCTTTCCTAGATAAGGACATATAAAGATCACCCAAATTCCCAGATAAAAGAGCAATATAGCCTTGAAGCTTTGAAAGCTCAGGATGGTCTTGTCCAAAATAAGTACGATAAGTACCCTCTAAATCAGTAGGGTCATATTTTTCACGAATAGCGGCTAAGTCGATATGATTCGCTTTTAAATCCTCACCAATTACTTTGACCATCCGATTTAAGGGAATAACCCCTTTGTTTTTATGCCGTTCTTTTTCAATCCAATTTTTGTCTAAAGAATATTCAAGCGCAGGTCCTTGATAAGGAGGGACTCGCAGGGAATTAAAGTAAGGAATAATCGTAAAAACGCCCATTGGATGCTTCAAATCTTTCTCATGGCTAAGGTAATTCACTAGATCAAAAGCAGTTAGTCCTGATCCAATAATTGCAACTCTCGTATCTTTGTTGATATGATTTAGTTTTTCGACAACTGGATAAGGATTATGTATATAGTTTTTAAGACCCTTTAGATTATAAAAGTCTTGGTAGGAGGGAGTTCCCAGTGCTAAAAAGAGATAATCATAAGAACCATGCGGTTTTCCTTCAGAGTCTGTTAGTTGATAGACAGTAGCGGAATTTTCTTTTACTACAAGAGTATCTATTATTTCTTTTTTATAATGGGTAACATTTTCTTCTTCTAATACAGGAATGATACTTTCTTTGGCATATTCTCCAAAAATGGTTCGAGGCACTAAATCGACTTTTGCATCATATTTTGGGTAATGGTGCGCTAACCATTTTGAAAATTCAAATTTATCTTCTGGATTGATAGACATTGCGGTTGGAAAGGCATTTAGTAGAAGATGAGTATCGTCTTTTCCATAAGCTAAACCAACAGCAGGTTCTTCCTTTGGATCAAAAATATCGACTTGTATATCCGTGTCTAATTTCCCTGAACTTTTTAGAGACATTAACAAAGCCGCTCCACTGATACCAAAACCGACAATCGCTATTTTCATTCATAATCACCATTTCTCTTTGTACTTATTCATTAGTTTATCATGAAAGAACTTTTTGCGAAGGGTCTTTGATAATATAAATTCATCAAATTCCGAATTACCTGTATAATAGACTTAAGAACACAAACTTATTCTAGCCAAAAATATTATAGAAAAAGGATTGAAAAAATAATGAATTGGCAGCACAAAGTTCAATATTATGAAACAGATCAAATGCAAATTGTGCATCATTCAAACTATATTCGATGGTTTGAAGAAGCTCGGATTTATTTAATGGATGAAATAGGCTTTAGTTATTTTCAAATGGAAGATGAAGGGATTATTGTACCCGTTTTGTCTGCATATGCTGAATATAAAAGTATGGTGCGTTTTGGAGAGACAGTTGAGATCCAAGCAAAAATTACAGAATTCACAGGGGTTAAATTAACAATCCATTATGAAGTAAGAGATATAGATACAAAAGAAATACGTTCGGTTGGTGAGACAAAACACGCTTTTTTAGATAAAGAAACGTATCGACCCATCTCTTTGAAAAGAAAACATAAACCTATATTTGAGTTGTTCAATCGCATGAAGGATATACATAAAGAAAAATAGAGAAATATTTATATCATTTGTTATTTGTGATTTAGTTCACTATAATAAAAATGAACAGAAATAATTATTAAAGAAAGGTGAAGAAAATGTTTGATTTAAAAGATCAAGTAGCAATTGTTACAGGCGGAGCAAATGGAATAGGACAAGGAATTTCAGAGTCACTAGCAAAAGCTGGTGCAAGAGTTATTATAGCTGACATTGATGAAGGTAACGGACAAAAAGTAGCCGAAAAAATTTCTGGAGATTTTTTAAAACTTGATGTAACGGATAAGGAAAATGCTCAATCTTTAGTGGAAAAAGTAATTGAAAAATATGGCAAGATTGATATTCTCGCATCAAATACAGGCATCTATCCTGATGTAAAAATTGAAGACATGGATGAAGAAGATTGGGATAAAGTTTTTGACATTAATTTAAAAGGAATGTTTTTCATTGTTAAGCCAGTCTTAAAGGCAATGAAGGAAAATAACTATGGTCGTATTGTTATTACTTCTTCAGTAACAGGTCTAAATACCGGTTATCCAGGAGGAGCAGCTTATGGAGCAACTAAAGCAGGCATTTTAGGATTTATTAGAAGTGCAGCTATGGAATATGCTAAATATAATATAACAATCAATGCCGTACAACCAGGTGTTATAGCTACAGAAGGGCTGAAAGCACAGTTATCCGGTTTGAGTGAGGGAGCGGCAGAATATATACCAATGAAAAAATTAGGTGATCCAGAAGATATTGGAACGACCGTTGTATTCTTTACGTCTCCTGAAGCAAAATATATTACAGGTCAATCACTTATTGTTGATGGTGGACAAACTTTACCAGAATCCCCTGGAGATGTTATTTAATAAAAAAATTTAACAAGCAAACTTTTAAAAAACCTTACCAACCAACTGGTAAGGCTTTTTATTTGCAAAAAATGAGATTTGTGTAGTTCACTAATTGATTTATGCAGGACACTTAAATTTCGTTGAAACTAGGGACTCTAGAAGGTAAACTACATTTAATTCAAGAGAGGAGTGAGTGAATGAAATTATTTCTACATGAAGATCAAAATATAGAAGAAACGATAATTGATATTACCTATAATATTTTTGATGATCAGCTTCAAAAAATTATCCATTTAATCGAAGAAAATGATATTCAGTTAGAAGGAATTAAGCAAAATCAGACTTACATAATTAAAAGTTCGGATATCTTTTATATTGAAAGTGTAGACAATTCTACTTTTTTATATACTAAAACAGATGTCTTTGAGAGTAAGAAAAAGTTATACCATTTTGAAAAGAAATTAAAAAATAAGTCGTTTGTTCAAATTAATAAGAGTACAATTTTGAATATGGATCATCTAAGGAGTGTTAGTCCCTTACCCAATTACCGCTTAGAAGCAGATTTAGTAAATGACGATCGACTGATTATTAGTCGTCATTATATGAAGTACGTAAAAGAATATTTGAATATTTAAAAATGGAGGGTTTTGAATGAAAGAATTTTTTGAAGATAATATAAGTAGTATGAGCTTTACATTTACTGTGATTGTTTTGTTAAATGCTATTCTTGGTTATTTTTTGAAATATGAAGGAACAAACAATAAATTTTTACTCACTTTGGCTGCCTTAATTATTGTTTTGTGGGCAATAGCGTATGGTTTATCTCTTATCTCATTTTCTTCTACAAAGATGTACCATATAATCAATTTAAGTAGTACATTATTTACTTTCTATGTCATTGCAATTTTAGGAGGTTTAATTCCTCAGACAATGAACAGTGTAATAAGCAATGGATTTATTTTTATAGTCGTTTATTTTCTAAATGTGAAAAGACACGAACGTTTAACAGAACAATTAGCTATAGAAATAAATGAAAGATTGTCAGAATTTAAATAACGAATTTAGAAACTGATAGTGTTAAAGAAAACTGAATGGTAAAGGTTCTTTTGATGCTTTAACCGATAAAAAAAGCCAGATAATTTCTTCTGGCTTTTTTGTCTGATGTCTGTATTTTAATAAGATTTACTTATCGTATTCATCTAGTTTTTCAATTTTTCCATGCTCGTTATGGATAATTACTTTTGTACCAGCTTCTTTAACTCTTTTTTCGGCTTCATCAACGGCTTCTTTTCGATCATCTGTTGTATAAACAGGATCTTCTTCGCCTTCTTTTTTTTACTGCCCATTTCTTCTCATCACCAGGAACCACATGGAATCTTGCATCTTCTGTACCCGCTCTTTTTTGGAAATAATTTCCTCGTCCATCATCATGCTTTGCCATTTCCATTTCTCCTTGTATAATAACTTCGCTTCATCGGGCTTCTTTCAATCATTTATTTACACGACAATTAACCGATTAACCTTATTTAGCTCATTTTTACCTTTGAGCTGTCAACTTAAATACTTTTATTTTTTAATTTTTTGCTGACCTCCTGGCATTATGTATATAATTTTAGAAAGGGGATCTTTTCATATTTATAAAGGAGTGCTTTATTTATGCGAAAGTTATTTGTCGGTATTCTTGCTGTTTTTCTTTTTGGTTGTAGTCATGCTCTGACGTTTTCGGAAGAGGATGAACCATTCATTGAATACGAGTATGGGGATTATGGTCCGGATCTTATTTATAATTTGTATTCAAGAAAAATCATTTTTTACGGAAGTGGAAAAGGAGAGATTACAACACCGATTAACGAAGAAATGGGAATAGATGAGAATGCTCCACATACGGTCGAATTTGAGCTGGAGGATGAAGAGATAAAAGCTCTACAGAGTGAATTAGAAAAAAATAAGTTCTTTTCGCTACCAGAAGATTTAACCGATTTAAGTGTGATGGACGGTGGCTATAAATATATAACGGTACATACAACAGATAAAAGTAAAAAAGTTGGCGGGGGAAACCCGGATAATGAAACGTTAGATGCTCTTGCTGCTCAAATAAAGGAGATGGTCCCTAGGGGAACGATCCGTTCTTTTAACGAAGGAATTGAAGAATATCAGAGGAAACAAGGATTGCGAGACTAGATATCCTATATTTAAATATAAAAATCCATCGTAGGAATTCATACGGTGGATTTCACTTCTTTATATAAAATTCAAGCAAGAGATTAAAGCATGGCCTCTACAAAGAATTGCGTAATTTTCTCCATGGTCTCTGGACGAACAAGATGGGCTTCATCTTCTTCAATAAATTGAATATTTTCCTTGTCTCCATGTTCGGCTATAAATTCTACAACATGCTGATAGGGAACAACGACATCTTCTCGGCCGTGCCAAAAAAGAAGAGGGCGTCCAGCTATTTTTTCAGGTTGTAAGGATAAATCGTATTCTGGAATCCATTTTAATAAAAGATTGTAATCATGAGGAAAGAAGCGATTCATTTGACTAGCATGCTTGAAAATACGCTCTCGATAAGCAACTAGTTTTGGCGTCCCCATTACACAAGCAGCAGCATCTATTTCGGGATGTTGTGTAAGCAAGGCAGTGGTTGTCATACCGCCCATGGATAGACCACCGACACCAATTCTGTCATCTGCAAGTCCTCTTTTTTGTAAAAAATCTACAATATATCCAAATTCAAATAAATTGGTATGTATACTTTGCCAGAAGGTTAATGATGGAATATCAGTCATTGGGTTTTTGCGTTTTCCATGATTAAAGGCATCGGGTAAGATGACTCGAAAACCTTCTCGAGCTAAATATCGCCCCTGTGTTAACGTGAGTTCTTTTGAAGACTGCCATCCATGATAATAAATAATAAGTGGCAAGGATTCATGTTTATTTTGTTCTGATACAACTTCTAATATAGGAATGGTCCCTAACATATATTCTTCTATAGATAATTTCATTTCTGCACCTCTTTAATAGGATACCTAATTTTTATTCGAATTTCTACTTAGGGTTTCTATAAGAAGAACTAATTTGACTTTGTAATCGGGAGCTCGCTATGATAATTAAGAGATAGCGCTTTAATAAAGAGGGGGAGACATTTTGATAAAAGAAGTAGCGAAAGATATTTATACATTTCCAGTTACATTACCGAATAATCCACTAAAAGCCTTAAATCTTTATGTGGTTAAAGGAAAAGACCGAACAGTTGTCTTTGATACAGGGTTTAATGCAGAAGCTTCAAGAGAGGATTTATTAAATGGCTTAAAGGCCTTAGACGTGTCTATAGAAGAAGTTGAAGTGGTACTGACGCATTTGCATTCAGATCATGTAGGGTTAGTTAATTTGTTTGCGGATGCAGGCTGTAAAATCTATGCGGGAGAAGTAGATGGACAACTAATCAATGAAATGGTGACTCGAGAATATTGGGACGCTTTAGAAGCTTTAATTCCGTTATATGGGATGGAAGAAGATGAGTTAATCACGGATGAAAATCCTGGATATAAACACCGTTTGAAGAAAACGATTGATTATATCGAACTAGAAATTGGAAAATATTTTAATGTAGGGGATTATCATTTTGAAATATTGGATTTAAGTGGACATACACCAGGACATCTTGGCTTTTATGATAAGGATAAAAAGATTTTATTAAGTGCAGATACGATTTTAGATCCGATTACTCCAAATATCACTTTTTGGGGCTTTGAATATCCAGATATTTTAAATACTTATATAGAAACACTTCGTTCATTAAAAAATTTGGAAATCGATTTAGCGTTAGCCACCCATCGAAAAATAATTACAAATCCTCATGAACGTATGGATGACCTTATTTTGCATCATAATGAAAGATTACAAGAAATATTAGATGCGATGGATTTTGATAGAGAATATACGGTTCGGGAAATTTCTGCGAATATTTCTTGGCGAATCCGTGCCGATAATTGGGATGAGTTTCCTAGAGCACAAAAATGGTTTGCGGCTGGAGAGACCATGGCTCATTTACATCATTTAGCCAATACAGATTGTGTAAGGATGGAAAAAGGAGAAGGACCGCTTAAGTTTATAAAACTAAAAGAGCAGATTGTCCCTTTTAACAAAGAATCAATGGAAGACGTTAAATCTTTATAGTACAATGCGAATCCTTTGTTATCTTAAGACATCCTTTATATACTAAAGATAACAAGTATAAAACAATTACTTTATGAAAGGATGTTTTAGAATGCAAGTTACATTTAAAGGAGATCCACTAGAAGTAAAAGGAACGCAACCGATTGTTGGAGAACGAGCTCCTGATGCAACACTGACCACTCGACAAGGTGAAGATGTAAAGTTATCAAGTTATTTCGGCAATCAACCTGTTGTCGTTAGTGTTGTTCCTGATGTTCAAACAAGAACCTGTGAACTACAGACGAAGCGGTTCTCTAAAGAACTCGCAAAAAAAGATGTCGTTTATCTAACAGTTAGCCGCAATACGGTGGATGAATTTAACCAATGGAATGACGAAAATGACTTAGATTTAACGACTTTATCAGACACAAAACATGAATTTGGTAAAGCGTATGGACTAGGTGTGGACATGGGTGGAGATGAACGATTAGCCCGCTCAGTATTTTTAGTGGATCAACAAGGGATCATCCAGTATGTTCAGATTGTGGAAGAGATTGCGGATGAACCAAACTATGATGCGACGTTAGAAGCGATTGACAATCTATAAAATGCGAACACCTTATTAAATTAATAACTCCCTTATCAGACATTTTAGCTGACTAAGGGAGTTGTTTTTATCAAATAAGAAATTATTGATTTTCTTCGAAGATATCCATATCCTCTGGAATCATGAACGGATCTTGTTCATTTATATGGTCATAAAATAAAATACCGTTTAAATGATCAATCTCATGTTGGATAACAATAGCCGGATATCCTTTAAATCGTTTCTTCACTTTCTGACCGTCTAAATCGTAATACTGAACGGTAATTCGTTTATTACGCGGCACAAAGCCTTCATATACTTCATCGATAGAAAGACAGCCTTCGCCATCTTGTAAAGCAGTTCTTTGAACAGAATGACTCATTATTTTAGGATTTATCATAACCAAACTAAGTGGCTTTGAATCTTCTAATTCTGCTGGAATATGAACGGCTAATATTTTTTTAGATACATCCAGTTGTGGAGCAGCAATCCCCACTCCAGCTCGCAAATCATATTTTTTTGCTATTTCTTCATCTTGGCTGTTTTTTAAAAACTCAATCATATCTGATGCAAGTTTTTTATACTGATCGTCTAAAGGGAAAGAAACTTCTTCGGCTACTGTTCTTAAAGTAGGGTGTTCATCCCTTATTATATCGTCCATTGTAATCATTTAATCACCTCTCATACATGTACGTTATATTATTTTAACACAATTTTTTCTAAATGTATCAAAAAAAGATTAGATTACAAAACTTCTTAAAATATTATTATTTATTTCCTTGCAACGGATTTCACTTACTCTTTCATACAATTTTAATTTTTAAAAAAATAGTAAGAGAATTTTAAAGAAAAAAAGATGAAAAAGCACTAGATAGTAATTTTACATAAATGAGTTTTAAATGATTGTGAAAAAGCACTTTCATAAGAAATAAATCACAAAGGTTTTAAAACAATAAAAAACCAATAAAAAATTGATTTAAAGCAATGGTGAATGCTTGATTTTTTGTAGGATGAGTGTTATTTTTAAATGTGAAAAGTCATAAAAAACATAGTCACCTAACTATGATTTTGTGAATCATTTATTTTACTTAAGGAGAGGTATGGTTACAAATGGCAAATAAACCTTTAGATTTTGACAAATTGGTCAAATCATATGGTGAACTATTCTCAATGGTTCAGATTCTTGATAAAGACGGAAAAGTTGTAAACGAAAACTTAATGCCTGAACTATCAGATGAAGAACTTGTTGAATTAATGGAGAGAATGGTATTTTCAAGAGTACTACATGACCGTTCAATGGCACTATCAAGACAAGGACGTCTTGGATTTTATGCTCCAACTGCTGGACAAGAAGCTTCACAAATCGCAAGTCATTATGCTCTAGAAAAACAGGACTGGATTTATCCAGGTTACCGTGATATCCCTCAGCTAATTATGCATGGTTTACCAATTTATAAAGCTTTCTTATGGTCAAGAGGACATGTAGAAGGAAATCATTATGATGAAGATTTACATGTAATCCCACCACAAATTATTATTGGTGCACAATATATCCAAGCAATGGGTAACGCTGTAGGTCAAAAATTAGCTGGTAAAGAAAACGAAATAACAATTACTTATACAGGAGACGGTGGCTCTTCTCAAGGTGACGTATACGAAGGAATTAACTTCGCAAGTCGTTACAAAGCTCCTGTTGTCTTTGTCATTCAAAATAATGGTTACGCAATCTCAACTCCTCGAGAAAAACAAACTGCAGCTGAAACTCTAGCTCAAAAAGGTGTAGCGTCAGGAATTCCAGCTGTTCAAGTAGATGGTATGGATCCATTGGCTGTTTATACCGTAACAAAAGCAGCACGTGATTGGGCAGTAGCAGGAAATGGTCCAGTGTTAATCGAAACAATTACTAACCGTTTTGGACCACATTCAACTTCAGGAGATGACCCAACTCGTTATCGTTCACAAGAATCATTTGATTATTGGGAACAACGAGACCCACTTATTCGTTTCCGTAACTATCTAACTGAAAAAGAATTATGGACAGAAGAAAAAGAAGAAGAACTAATTGAAAAGGTTCAAGAAGAAGTCCAAGCAGCAGCAAAAGAAGCAGATCAAGTAGATAAAATGACGGTTTCTGAAAGCTTGAAATGGATGTATTCTAATCCTGGACAAAATATTCAAGAACAAATTGTAAAATACGAAGCAAAGGAGAGTAAATAATCATGACACAACAACTTAATATGGTTTCAGCAATTACTCAGGCCTTAGATCAAGAAATGGAAAAAAATGAAAAGGTCTTAGTATTTGGTGAAGACGTTGGTGTTAATGGTGGTGTCTTCCGCGCAACAGAAGGCCTAAATGCAAAATATGGCGACGAACGCGTAAGTGATACCCCCCTATCTGAATCTGCAATCGGTGGTATGGCCTTTGGTTTAGCCGTTCAAGGTTTCCGTCCAGTTGCTGAGATTCAATTCTTTGGTTTCGTATTTGAAGTAATGGACTCAATCGTTGGTCAAATTTCTCGTCAACGTTTCCGTATGGGTGGACATCTAGATATGCCTGTAGTTATCCGTTCTCCATTTGGTGGTGGGGTTCGTACACCAGAAATGCATGCGGATAGTTTGGAAGGCTTAATGGCTCAAGCACCTGGCTTGAAAGTAGTTATCCCTTCAAATCCTTACGATGCAAAAGGTTTGTTAACAGCTGCCATTCGTGATAATGACCCAGTTGTATTTTTAGAACATATGAAACTATATCGTTCATTCCGTGAAGAAGTTCCAGAAGAACAATATGAAATCGAACTTGGAAAAGCAAATGTAGCTCGGGAAGGTTCTGACGTTACAGTTGTCGCTTACGGATATATGGTTCGTGAAGCTTTAAAAGCTGCTGAACAACTAGAAAAAGACGGTACTTCAGTAGAAGTTATCGATTTACGAACAGTTTCCCCAGTTGATTATGAAACGATTGAAGCATCTGTAGAAAAAACAGGACGTATGGTGTTTGTTCAAGAAGCACAACGTCAAGCAGGTGTAGGAAATGCTGTAATTTCTGAAGTTTCTCAACGTTCAATTCTTTCATTGAAAGCACCGATTTCTTTTGTATCTGCTCCAGATACTGTTTTCCCATTTGCACAAATGGAAAATCAATGGTTACCATCTGCAGCTGATATTATAGAAGCTATTAATGAAACAACGGATTTTTAATCGTATCTTAAAAAAATAATATGTGAGTAAAGAGATACTTGATTGTATCTCTTGCTTACTGTTAATGAAGAAATGAACCTTGAATTAAAATTGTATTTATGAAAAGAAGGGAAGAGTTATATAATGGCTTTTACATTTAAATTTCCTGATATGGGAGAAGGAATTGCTGAGGGTGAAATCGTTGATTGGTTAGTAGCTGAAGGCGACGAAGTCGAAGAAGGCGATTCAGTTGCTGAAGTTCAAAATGATAAATCTGTTGAAGAATTAGCATCTCCAGTTTCAGGTACGATTCAAAGTATTGAAGTTGAAGCAGGGACACTTGTAACAGTTGGTGACAATATTATGGTAATTGACGATGGCTCAGAAGGTGGAGAAGAAGAACCTGCAAGTGATACTACTCCAGATGAAGAAGATCCCGTAGAAGAAGTGAGCGAAGAAGCACCAGAAGAAGCACCTAAAGAAGCAACCGGTGTTGTAGCTACTTCAGATCCTAATAAAATGGTTCTTGCAATGCCATCTGTACGTCAATATGCTCGTGAAAATGATGTAGATATTAGCTTGGTCACACCAACTGGTAAAGGTGGACGTGTAGTTAAAGAAGATATCGATAACTATGTAGAAAATGGTGGAGCAGCAGCTGTTTCTACTGAAGAAACAACCGCTGAACAACCAGCAGTTTCATCTCAAACAGTAGGTGGAGTGGAAGTGACTCCATACAAATCTGGTCGTGAAGATGAAGAAACTCGCGAACCATTATCAATGACACGTCGTGCAATTTCTAAAGCAATGGTTAAGAGTGCAACGGTGATTCCTTCATTTGCATTATTTGATGAAGTAGTCGTTGATGAATTATGGGCACACCGTAAGAAATTTAAAGATGTAGCTGCAGAACAAGATACAAAACTTACATTCTTGCCATATATTGTGAAAGCAGTAGTCGCAATGATGAAAGAATTCCCAGTATTTAACGCATCTTTAGATGATACAACTGATGAGATTGTCTATAAACATTATTACAACGTTGGTATTGCTACGGACACCGATCATGGTCTTTATGTACCAGTTATCCAAGATGCAAATACAAAACCAATGTTTGATATTGCCGATGAAATTATTGATTTATCAGGAAAAGCACACGAAAATAAATTAAGTGGAAAAGATATGGCAGATGGCTCAATTTCAATTTCTAATATTGGTTCAGTTGGTGGCGCACACTTCACACCAATTATAAATCACCCAGAATCAGCAATCGTCGGGGTTGGAATCATTTCAGACAAAGCTGTAGTGAACAGCGAAGGCGAAATTGTAGTTTCTAAAGTATTAGACTTATCACTTGTTGTAGACCACCGTATTATTGATGGTGCAGTTGCTCAACAAGCGATGAACTATTTGAAACAATTATTGTCAGACCCTGAATTATTATTGATGAAAGGTTAAGGTGAATGTTTAATGGTTGTTGGAGATATGTCAATTGAACTAGATACAGTTGTGATAGGATCAGGCCCTGGTGGTTATGTAGCGGCTATCCGTGCTGCACAAATGGGTCAAAAAGTTGCAATTGTTGAAAAAGAATTTATTGGGGGAGCCTGCTTAAATGTTGGTTGTATCCCTTCTAAAGCTTTAATTACTGCTGGTGAACGATTTACTCAAGCCAAAGATTCAGAAATATTTGGTGTATCAACTGAAAATGTAACCATTGATTGGGCTAAAACACAAGAATGGAAACAAGAAAAAGTTGTTAACCGTTTAACTGGCGGAGTTGAAATGCTATTAAAGAAAAATAAAGTTGAGATTCTTGAAGGTGAAGCTTTCTTTGTCGACACACATAATTTACGTGTAATGCAAGAAGATGGTGCACAATCATACTCTTTTAACAACGCAATCATTGCCACAGGTTCTCGTCCAATCGAATTAAAAGGATTTGAATGGAGTAAACGTGTGCTTGATTCAACGGGAGCATTAGAATTAGAAGAAATCCCTGAAACACTTACAGTAATTGGTGGTGGATATATTGGGAGTGAATTAGCAGGAGTATATGCATCTTTAGGAGCTAAGGTAACGATTCTTGAAGGTCTAGACTCCATCTTAAGTGGCTTTGACAAAGATATGGTCAAACTAGTTGAAAAAGAATTCAAAAACAACGGTACTGAAATTTATACAAAAGCCATGGCAAAAGGTGTTGAAGAAACAGATACTGGCGTTACTGTAACTTATGAAGTCGATGGGAAAGAAAAAACAATCGAATCAGATTATGTATTAGTAACTGTTGGTCGTCGTCCTAACACAGATGAATTAGGTTTAGACATCGCTGGGGTTGAACTTGATGATCGTGGATTAATTAAAGTGGATGAACAAGGTCGAAGTGTAAGTGCGGATAGCATTTATGCTATTGGAGACGTTGTTCCTGGTGCTGCTTTAGCTCACAAAGCTTCTTACGAAGGAAAAATAGCTGCTGAAGCTATCTCTGGTAAGAAAGTAGCTGTTGATTATCGCGCAATGCCAGCTGTAGCCTTTACACATCCAGAAATTGCATCTGTTGGTTATACAAAAGATGAGGCAAAAGAAGCTGGATTAGAGGTTACAACGACTAAATTCCCATTAGGTGGTAATGGACGTGCAATTTCTCTAGATCGAACAGAAGGATTTGTACGATTAGTCACTACTAAAGAAGATAATGTGATTGTTGGTGCACAAGTTGCAGGAGTTAATGCCTCTGATTTAATTGCTGAATTAAGTTTAGCTGTTGAAAGTGGTATGAATGCTCAAGATATCGCTCTAACCATTCATGCTCACCCAACGTTAGCAGAATCTGTAATGGATACTGCCGAAGCTGCTCTTGGCCTACCTATTCATATGTAAGAATTTTATCAAAAAAGATTTAATTTAAGATATGAAACCAAAAGCGACACATAAAGTGCTGCTTTTGGTTTTTATCTTTTTGTTTTAACAATAGTTGTGTGTTTTTTAGAAAAAATATAAAAAGATACAAACAGATTATTTTTTGAAAAAAGTATGCAGCCATTAAAAAGGAAAGAAAACCCCGTCCAATAAACTATTTCAACGTCAAGTTTTTTACTTATTGCAAAAATTATGCTATCTTTGATAGGGATCGTATGAGGAGTTGGATGAAAGGGGATGTTTGAATGGAAATGACCGAACAAAGAGATGCTTTGATAAAAGAATGGTTAAAAGAAGCCACTAAGAAGATAAAAGAAAGCCTAAAACATGATTTAGAAGTGGAAGTTAAATCAAGTCCAAATGATTTAGTCACTCAAATGGATCGAAAGATAGAAAAAGAATTGGTTGAAAAAATTAAACAACACTTCCCAAATGATTTAATTGTCAGTGAAGAAGGTTTTGGAGATCGAGTAAACAAAAAAGATTTTGAACAGAAGACGGTTTGGTTTTTAGACCCTATTGATGGAACATTAAATTTTGTTTTACAAAATGAAAACTACGCAGTAATGTTGGCTGTTTATGAAAAGGGAGTAGGAAAGCAAGCTTATATTTATGATGTTACCCACAATAAATTGTATTGGGGCATAAAAAATAAAGGGGTCTATTGTAATGAGCAACGACTTCCTAAAATGGAGGATTTACCGCTTGCTAAAGGGCTCTTTGCCTCTAACAGTATGTTTTTATCCAATAAACAGGTCTCTTTGAATACAGAGATTACAAAACGAGCAATGGGTGTTCGCACTCTTGGTTCAGCAGGGCTTGAAGCCGTTGAATTAGTCAAAGGAAGTACGATTGCCTATGTTTCTTATGGTTTAAAGCCATGGGATATTGCTCCAGGTTTAGTTCTGATTGAAGAGAGTGGGGGCGTTGTGACCCAATTTGATGGTACTTCTGTGAATATACTGAATATAGAACCAACCATTATGGCGACACCTACTGCTCAAAAAGAAATCACTGAATTGTTGCAGTAAAGAAATTTTTGTTTTTTTGAATCTTTTAAACCAATATAAGAACCCAATTTGAATTTGGCCAATTTTTTAAATTAGTGATGATTTATTTCATATAAACATTGTTTTAATAACGAAATACTGGTAAAATACCTAAGTATTTTTTTCGATTACAACAAAACGTAATCAGATTGAGGAGATTTTGATTAAAAATGAATTATAGAGAAGATATTCGAAATATTGCAATTATTGCCCACGTTGACCATGGTAAAACAACTTTGGTTGACCAACTATTAAGTCAATCAACCACTCTCGATGAACACAGTAAACTAGAAGACCGTGCAATGGATTCAAACGCAATTGAAAAAGAACGTGGTATTACTATTTTATCAAAAAATACTGCCGTAAATTATAATGATTCTGTAATAAATATTTTAGATACCCCAGGACATGCAGATTTTGGTGGGGAAGTAGAACGTATTTTAAAAATGGTAGATGGAGTAATCCTAGTAGTGGATGCTTTTGAAGGACCAATGCCTCAAACACGTTTTGTTTTACAAAAAGCATTAGAACAACAATTGAAACCAATTGTTGTCGTAAATAAAATTGATAAACCAACAGCTGATCCAGAAAAAGTTGTTGATGAAGTTCTTGATTTATTTATTGAACTTGATGCTGATGATGATCAATTGGAGTTTCCAGTAGTTTATGCTTCTGCGATTAATGGAACAAGTAGTTATTCATCTGATCCAGCAGATCAAGAAGAAACAATGGCTCCTGTTTTTGAAACTATTCTAAAAGAAATTCCAGCACCATTAGATAATGCAGACGAACCTTTACAATTTCAAGTCTCTTTACTAGATTATAATGACTATGTAGGACGTGTTGGAATTGGTCGTGTATTCCGCGGAGAAATTAAAGTAGGCGACAATGTTACTTTAAATAAACTAGATGGTTCTACTAAGAACTTCCGCGTGACTAAACTTTTTGGATTTTTTGGTTTAGAACGATTAGAAATCGAATCAGCTAAAGCAGGAGATATTGTGGCTGTTTCTGGTTTTGAGGATATATTTGTTGGAGAAACTGTAACACCAACGGATCATTTAGAGCCACTTCCTGTCTTACACATTGATGAACCGACCCTACAGATGACCTTCTTAGTGAATAATTCACCTTTTGCAGGTCGAGAAGGGAAATGGGTAACGGCAAGTAAGATTGAAGAACGACTACAAACCCAATTACAAACCGACGTGTCTTTAAGAGTAGAACCAACTGAGTCTCCAGATGCATGGATTGTTTCTGGTCGTGGAGAATTACATTTATCTATTCTAATTGAAAATATGCGTCGAGAAGGATTCGAGCTCCAAGTATCTCGTCCGAAAGTAATCTTAAGAGAAATAGATGGGAAAACTTGTGAACCTTTTGAAACAGTTCAAATTGATACACCAGAAGAATATATGGGAACTGTCATCGAACGTTTAAGTCAGCGTAAAGCAGTGATGCAAGATATGGAACATACTGGAAATGGACAAGTACGTTTACACTTCCTAGCACCTTCACGTGGATTAATTGGTTTTACCAATGAATTCTTATCTATTACTCACGGTTATGGAATTATGAACCATTCATTCTCAGAATATTTACCTGAAATCAAAGAACAAATTACAGGACGACGAAATGGTTCGTTAGTTTCTTCAGATAATGGTCGTGTAACCACATATAGTATTATGCACTTGGAAGATCGCGGAACCATTTTTGTGGAACCAGGTACTGAAATATATGAAGGAATGATTGTTGGGGAAAATAACCGTGACAATGATTTGTCGATTAACTTAACCAAAGAAAAACAAAAAACAAACGTTCGCTCTGCGAATAAAGACCAAACGAGTGTCATTAAAGAACCAAAAATATTATCTCTTGAAGAATCTATGAATTTCTTAGCCGATGATGAATATTGTGAAGTAACGCCAGATTCTATTCGGTTACGAAAAGTTATCTTAAATACCAATCAAAGAGAGAAAGCAAGAAAAAGTAAAGCGAAGAAATAATCTAAAAATAGTTTTGTTTAAGAATTTAGGGAAGTTTCCAACATTAGTAAATTTTCTGTGTTATAATTTAACAGAAGAAAAAAGAGCGTGATAATTATGGAAAATGAAACAATTTACGATTCAGCTACTCAATTATTATTGGATGAATCAGAACAAATTCTACAAACAATCAAAAATCAAGAAGTTGCTTGTACGTCGTGCCCAATATTTGAAGAGATTATGGATACAAAGCTATTTGGCTTTTCAGAAAAAGTGAAGTTCGCTATTGAACTAGGGGTTATTGAAGATGATTTGGGTCAGCTAATGTTAAACAAATTAGAACGTGCAATGAGTGAGGTCTATGAAAGCATAGCTGAAAAATAATAATATATTGAAAGAATCTCTTGTTAAGTCATTCATTTCCATATTCTTTGGAAAATAATCACTTAGTCAAGAGATTTTTTATTTGGTTTGTTATAATGATGGAAGATTATTTTGGAAATGAGCGATATAAATGAATGATTTAAAAAATATTAATACAGAATCTGATTTTGAAAAACGTACAGGTTTGATTATATGGTTACATTCTAAAAGAAATATTAAGCGTTTAATGAATTTTGGTGTTTTGCATTATGTTTCTAAAAAAATGAATTATGCTATCTTGTATGTCACTACAGATAAAGTCGACCAAATCATTGAACGATTAGAAAAAGAAAACTATGTTAAATCTGTTGAAATCTCTCAATTGAGGGATTTACCCATTCATTACGATGATGTTTTAGAGAAGTTGAAACAAGAAATTGAAAGCAAAAAACGTGAAGAAAAAGAGAGCCATTCTGAATCAAGCGATGAATTAAATTATAAAATTTGGTAGGGAGAGTCTATGCGAATTATATCAGGAGTTTATGGTGGACGACCATTAGAAAGTTTACCTGGTCGAGATACTCGACCAACGGGAGATAAATTAAAAGAGACCTTGTTTAACATTATTGGGCCATATTTTAAAGGGGGCAAGGTGTTAGATTTATATGCTGGAAGTGGTGCTTTAGGGATTGAAGCGGTTTCTCGTGGAATGGATGAGGCTGTATTAGTTGATAACAACCACATCGCTACACGAGTAATAAAAAAGAATCTTCAAATAACAAAAGAAACATTTAAATTTGAAGTTTTAAATTCTTCTTCTGATGCGGCTATAAATCTATTGGCTAATCGCCATGAAAAATTTCGTTTGATCTTTTTGGATCCACCGTATGCAAAACAAACGATCGAACAAGATATAGAAAATATTTTGAATCAAGATTTATTGGATGAAGTAGCCTTAATTGTTTGTGAGGTAGCTAGTGATGTTACTTTACCTGAAGAAATAAATGGGCTTCAATTATGGGATGAACGAAAATTTGGTAAATCGAAACTTTATATTTATCAACAAATCAATTCGATAGAATAAGAGGGAGCGAATATGACAAAAGCAATTTATGCAGGGAGTTTTGATCCATTTACTTTAGGACATTTGGATATTGTAAATCGAGCTTCAAAAATGTTTGATGAAGTGTTTATCGCTTTAGGTACAAATACTTCAAAAAAATCTCTTTTTAATGCGGATGAAAAGGTAGAGATGATTCAAGAGGTCATTTGTAAACATTCTAATAATAACGTAAAAGTTATCCAGTTCACTGATGGCTTAATTGTAGATTTAGCCAAAAAGTTGGATGCAAAAGTAATGCTTAGAGGCTTAAGATCGGTCGCGGATATGGAATATGAAATGAACATTGCCTCGATGAACAAAACACAAGCTCCAGAGATTGAATCTGTCTTTTTAATGGCAGATGAAAAGTACCGCTTTGTAAGTTCTTCACTCATTAAAGAAATTGCACAATTTGATGGAGATATCTCAGGAATGGTTCCTGAAAATATCGCAAAGCGGATGAAAGAAAAATACACAAAAAAGTAAATGGAAGTAGGATGATGAGATGAAAAAAATTTCGACGTGGATTAAAACACTTTTAATATTCGCTGTTTTGTATCTGTTTTTCTTTTTACCCCTCCCTTTATATTTAGAAGTTCCAGGGCAAGCTTTTGAATTAAATGATATGGTAGAAGTCGACCATGAATACTTCAACGATTCGGGTGACTTTTATATTACAACCGTTGGGATTCAACAAGCAACTCCTTTTACTGCTTTATCAAGTGTATTTCCATTTAGAGATTTAGTCACAGAAAAAGAATTATTTGGCGATATAGATAATTACGAAGAATATAATGTTATACAAAATTATTATATGGACAGTTCTATAAATACTGCGATACAAGTGGCCTTTGAAGAGGCAGATAAAGATTACGAACTTCTTTATAATGGTGTCTATGTTCTACAAGTTTTAGATAATTCCTCTTTTGCGGACGAGTTGAAAGTTGGCGATACCGTAAAATCGGTAGACGGTCTTTCTTTTGATCAATCACACGATTTTATTGAATATGTGTCTGCCAAAGAAGTAGGAGAAAAAGTGGATATAGAGTTTGAAAGAGAAGGAGAGTTATTAACCGCCTCGGGTGAATTAATACCTTTAGACACGGGAGTAGCAGGTATTGGAATTGGTTTAGTCGATAATACAAGCCTTGAAACGGTACCAGAAGTTTCTATTCATTCGGGTGAAATCGGTGGTCCTTCTGCTGGTTTAATGTTTTCTTTACAGATTTATAGTCAATTAATGAGCGAAAATATTCATGGTTCTCATAAAATAGCAGGAACAGGGACGATTTCTCCGGATGGTTCAGTTGGAAGAATCGGGGGCATTGCTAAAAAAGTTGTCGCTGCCGATGAAAAAGGAGCGGAATACTTCTTTGCTCCAGATGATGAATTAGATGAAGAAGTTTTAAAGGTATATCCAAAGTTACAAACGAATTATCAAGAAGCACTAGATGCCGCAGAGGCGATAGACACGGAGATGGAAATTATTCCCGTAAAAACTATATCCGATGCGTTAGACTTCCTTGAAGAATTGAATCAAGAAACAACGGCTTTAAATATTCATCCGTTATTAGGAACGATAATTGACGAGGAACTACTAGCTGCATAACTTTTAAATAATTAATGGAAAGATCGGATATTTAAAACATATAGAATCAAATCTACCCAAATAAAAAAACTAAGGCATTGACGCATTGAATCTGATACGTCAATGTTTTTTTTATTTTCATAGACTTCATGACTATTGAATGAGAGATCTAAATTTAAAAAACATTAAAGTTTTTTCGAGAATTTTCGATTTTTTGGCTAATTATATATATAGGGGGAAGTTAGGTGAAGTCAATGGAAGAGATTAAAAATAAAATAAGACAATATTGGCATATATTAATGATGTTATTAACTGGTTTAGTAATTGGGTTAACGATTTGTTTGTTTTTTCTTTTTAAATCATTAAAAGAAAAGGAAGCTGAGCCGGAGGAGGATTTAATTGAGGAGTTGATGATTGAGGATTCAGAAGAAATATTACCCGAAGAAAATGAAAATACTACTGAAGAAGAACCAATACAAAAATCCTCTAAGGAAATTATTGTAGATATTAAAGGTCAAGTAAAAAATCCAGGAGTTTATCGCATGGAAGAAGGGAGCAGAATTATTGATGTTATTGATAAAGCGGGAGGATTACTGGATGAATCGGAGACTACGGCTGTTAATTTTGCTCAGCTTCTTTCAGATCAGATGGTGATTTATGTTCCGAAAATAGGCGAAGATCCACCGATAGAATCTACGATAGCACAAGAACCACTAGAAGGAGGGGAAGAAGAAACAACAAAAATAAATATCAATGAAGCAGATAAAGAGACTCTAATGACTCTGAATGGGATTGGAGATTCTAAGGCTGAAAATATCCTTTCTTATCGAGAAGAAAATGGATTATTTAAAACCATTGAGGAGTTAAAAAATGTTTCAGGTATTGGTGAGGCGACATTTAATCATTTAAAAGATTCGATTATAGTCGGTTACTAATGAGACATGCGCTCAAGCAAAATTGCTTCCTTTTATAACGTTTAGTATAATTTGACTGTTATAATTGAAAATACAAACGATAAATGGAGGATTTATAAATGACAAAACGTATTCCTTGGGATCAGTATTTTATGGCGCAAAGTTTATTAATTTCAACGCGAAGTACTTGTACAAGATTAGCTGTTGGTGCAACGATTGTACGAAATAAACGTGTAATTTCTGGTGGTTATAATGGGTCGGTTAGTGGCGATGCTCATTGTATTGATGCAGGTTGCAAAGTGGTAGATGGGCATTGTGTGCGAACAATTCATGCCGAAGCCAACGCCATCTTACAGTGTGCAAAGTTTGGTAGTCCAACAGAAGGGGCAGATATTTATGTTTCCTATTTTCCTTGTTTGCAATGTACAAAGATGATTATCCAAGCAGGAATTAAAAATATATATTACTTACATGACTACAATAATAATGAATATGCAAAAGAGTTGTTGGAACATGCGGATATTAAAATAATAAAAGTAGATATGCCGGAGGACTTTTTCCAAAAGGTTCCAGTAGATTTCTCAAAATAATAACTAGTAATCGAGTGATATGAATGACAAAAGGTTTATGGATTTTTCCAGCAATAGCTTGTATTCCGCTGTTAATTATAGGCGTGACCCATCATTTTTGGTTGGGCATTGTACTCTATGTCTTTTGGTTCATTCGTATTCTCTGTTTAAAACACAAAGAGACTTTAATTATGACAGTGCTTATTAATTTACTGTTTTGTGGGGCTTTGTTTTTTCATCAAAATAGAAACCAGACGAAATTAGACCCAGTAGAACGAGAATTTATAATTTTCCCAAGAGCTTCTTCCGTAAAAATAGACGGAGACAACTTTCGATTTGAAGGAGTTGTTCAATCAGAAACATGCACCGAAAAAATTGTGGTTCATTATCGACTAAAGACAGAGGCTGAAAAAGAAAAATGGAGTCAGAGATCATTAACTGATTTTTTATACATCAAGGGAGAATTAAAGGAACCTTCTGAAAACAGAAATTTCTATCAATTTAATTATCGTGATTATTTAAATCAGCAAAATATTCATTGGCAACTAGAAGCTGAAAATATTCAACATGTGGAATCTGAAGAGTTAAAAAAACCTATGTTTTCTTTTATGGAATCCTTGCGGGTTAAAATTTTTCATTATATTGATGAGACCTTCCATCCACTAATTGGTTCCTATTTAAAAATATTATTATTTGCGGATAAACGTGATTTTTCTGAACTCACTTTAAAAAACTATCGCGCAATTGGTGTGATTCATTTATTTAGTATCTCAGGCTTTCATATTAGTTATTTAGTTCGTCTTATTCGTCATTTGCTATTGCGACTGGGTATTACTCATGAACGAACCAACCTTGTTCTCATATTTATTTTACCTTTTTATTGTTGGTTAGCTGGTTTAGGAGTCAGTATATTTCGAGCAACCTTCCACTCATTTATTATTCTAGTAGGGCAAATAAGAAAAATAAAAATTACTCCATTAGATGCTTGGTCTTTTACAATCTTGATTGCTCTCTTTTTAAATCCTTATCAAGCACTTGGTATTTCTTTTCAGCTGAGTTATTTATTGAGTGGTTTGTTTATTTTAATGAGCAATCAAGATTGGATACAAAAATTAACCGTCTTTTTACAAAATGGCTTATTTTGCTTAATGAGTACATTGGCTAGTCTACCTATTCTAGCCTATCATTTTTTTGAATTTTCTTGGATCACTATTTTTACAAATATTTTGTTTATTCCATTTTTTACATATATATTTTTTCCAGCGTTGCTAATTCTCTTTTGTGTATCTCCTTTGATAGCTTCTACTTTTTTATTTTCTCTTTTAAATGATTTATTGGCAGCTATAATTATTTTACTGGAAAAGGGCTTGACTCTATTCAATAAAACATTCGACTTTTCTTTTGTTATTGGACGTCTGCCTATTTTAGTTACTTTGTTCTTTATTTGGTGTATCTTTAAAATCCTCTCCAACATAGAAAATAAGAAATGGCCTTCTTTTATTTCTGTGGGGGGTTTGTTATTTAGTTTGTTTTTTTATCAAATTTCTCCTGTTGGTTATGTCTTAGTGCTAGATGTTGGGCAGGGAGATTCGATTTTAATTAAAGAACCCATAACTGGAAAAGTAACGATGATTGATACAGGAGGGGAAGTTAGTTGGGGGACTGAAGAAGCCTGGCAAAAAAGGGATCAGAATTATTCAATCGGAAGTCAAACGATTGCTCCCTCGTTAAAATCTCTAGGAATTTCCCGTGTGGATTGTTTATACATTACCCATGCGGATACAGATCATTGTGGAGAAATTCAAAGTCTTGGAAATTGCTTGCCGATTAAAAAAATTGTTGCAACAAAAGCAACATTTAAAGATGAAATGATTCAAAAACAAATTCAAACTTTAAAAAATACCAAATTACAAATCATCAAACCGCCGTCAGTTGTAGAGTACCCAACAAAAAATACACTGGCTATTTATCCTATAAATGAAGAAGAAAGTAAAAATAACGATTCTTTAACTTTGTATGTTAAAATAGGGGAAGATACATGGCTTTTTACAGGAGATATACAAACAGAAGCTGAACAAGAAATAAGAGCCCGTTACCCCAATTTAAGAGTAAACAATTTAAAAGTGGCTCATCATGGAAGTAAAACTTCTACTACACAAGAATTATTAAATCAAATTCAACCTCATCAAGCTTTTATTTCAGCAGGAAAAAATAATTCATATGGTCATCCAAATGAAGAAGTTCTAAAACGATTAGAAGAGATGAATATTCACACATTCACTACAGCTGAACAGGGAGCGATAATGGTTAAATACTATAAAATTCCTTTTGTAAAACATTGGTTTATCAAAACTTATACAGTATATAAAAATTAGGTGAAAAAATGAAAAATATCCAAAAAGAATTAGCGAATATTAAAAAAGGCAATTATGCTCCAATCTATTTAGTTCTTGGAGAAGAGCGCTATTTTATTGAACAGATACGTGAAACAATCATAGAAGAAGCTTTAGATGAAGAAGCAATGGATTTAAATTTTTCTAGTTTCGACATGGAAGAAGATACGATTAATGATGCTTTGTTTGAAGCATCCTCCTTTCCATTTTTTGGTGATCAAAAAGTAGTTTTTGTACAGAATCCCTATTTTTTAACAGGTAAAAAAGTAAAAAATGCTCCCAATCATAATATAGATGAATTAGAAGAGTACATAAAAAATCCAGCTGAATTTACGATTTTGGTCTTGTTTGCGCCTTATGAAAAATTAGATCGACGCAAGAAAATCACGAAATCTTTAGAAAAAAATGCTCAATTCATTGATGTCTCATCTCCTTATCCTAATGAAGTTAATCGATATGTTAAAGAAATCATAAAAGAAAAAGGTTATCAAATGACGGATGGTGCTTTTCAATTATTTATGGAAAGAACAGACGGTCAGCTAACGAAAATGATGCATGAACTAAGTAAGTTGTTTTTATATCATGTGGATTCGAAAAAAATAACCAAAGATTCCATTCAATATTTAGTTCCAAAATCTTTGGAACAAAATGTCTTTGAATTGAATACTTTAGTTCTTAACAATCAAGTAGAAGCTTCTATTGAAGCTTATCATGATTTACTAGTGCAAAAAGAAGAGCCCATTAAGATTGTAGCCTTACTCATTTCACAGTTTCGTTTGCTTTTGCAGGTGAAAATTTTAAAAAAACAAGGCTATCCCCAAGGAGATATTGCAAAAGTCCTTAAAGTTCATCCCTATCGCGTGAAATTAGCTTTACAAAATGTTCAACGTTATGATCAAAAATTGTTATCCGAAGCTTTAGATTATTTAATTGATGCCGATTATAAAATGAAAACCGGACAAATTGATCAAGAATTACAGATTGAATTATTTATTATGCGTTTTGCCCAACAAAGTAAAGTTTACAGTTGATTCTTTGCTTCTAAGGAACAACAAAAAATATTTTTAATAATTGCTTTTTTCTTTAAAATTTTGTATACTATAAAATGTTAAAATATTAGGGTACTTTATTTAACTACTCAATGAATAATATTTAAATGATAGATTATCTGAAAAGGAGTGTTTTAGATGGCAACATCAGCACAAGCTAAAAAACGTGTTCGTCAAAATGAAAAAAATAGAGCACGTCAAAAAGGACAAGCAACCGCAACTCGTTCAGCCATTAGAAAAGTGATTGCTGCTGCAGAAGAAAATGCAGAGAATACAAATGAGTTATTAAACGATGCACTTGGTCTAATTGATTCAGCAGCAAGCAAAGGATTAATCCACAAGAACAAAGCTGCACGAGAAAAATCACGTTTACAAAAAATAGTAAACAACCAATAAAACAATGAATCAAAATTAAACAAAAAGCTCATCTGGTGATTGTAAATTGTCCAATAACGATCTGGTTATTTGGAAGAGAAAACAATCAATCAGAGGGCTTTTTTACTGTTATTATGTTATGCTTTTAATGGAAATTATTACGGAAAGGAATCGGTTATGGAAGAAGCAAAATTTAAGTTGCATTCTAAATATAAGCCCAGTGGGGATCAACCAACAGCGATTAAAGATATTGTTGAAGGAATCCGAAAAGGCGAAAAGGAGATTACACTCCTAGGTGCAACGGGAACAGGTAAAACATTTACCATGTCGAATGTTATCGAGCAAGTAAACAAGCCAACATTAGTGATTGCACATAATAAAACCTTAGCAGGTCAGTTATATTCTGAGTTTAAAGAGTTCTTCCCGGAAAATGCTGTGGAATATTTTGTGAGTTATTATGATTATTACCAACCAGAAGCTTATGTTCCTTCAACCGATACTTTCATTGAAAAAGATGCAAGTATCAATGATGAGATAGATAAACTTCGTCATTCTGCGACGAGTTCCTTAGTTGAACGTCGCGACACGATTGTAGTGGCTTCTGTTTCTTGTATTTATGGGTTAGTAAATCCAGAAGATTATAAAGAGCATGTGAAGTCACTGCGTGTTGGAGCAGAGATGAGTCGTGATGAGTTGTTGCATATGTTGGTAGATATGCAATTTGAACGAAATGATATTGATTTTCAACGAGGACGTTTTCGTGTTCGTGGAGATAGTGTGGAGATTTTTCTTCCTTCTAGAGGAGAAGTAACGGTACGAGTAGAGTTTTTTGGAGATGAAATTGATCGTATTCGAGAAATAGATTCTCTAACCGGTGAAATTCAAGCAGATTTAGATTATGTTGCTATTTTCCCAGCAACTCATTTCGTTTCTACTGAGGAACAAAACAGAGTAGCTATGTCTTCAATTAGTGAAGAGTTAGAGGAACGATTGAAGGTTTTAGAAAAAGAGAATAAGTTATTAGAGGCTCAAAGATTAGAACAAAGAACAAATTATGATTTAGAAATGTTACTAGAAATGGGCTATGTATCTGGAATTGAGAACTATTCACGTCATTTAGACGGTCGGAAACCAGGAGAACCTCCATATACTTTATTAGATTTTTTCCCATCAGATTCTTTGTTTATTGTGGATGAATCGCATATTACTATGCCACAGATTCGGGGAATGTATAAAGGTGACCGTTCACGTAAAGAAATGCTTGTGGAACATGGTTTCCGTTTGCCGAGTGCATTGGACAACCGACCATTAACCATTGAAGAATTTGAAGAACGCGTACCACAAATCACTTATATTTCAGCAACACCTGCCGATTATGAAAAAGAACGTTCCTCTCGAATTACAGAGCAAATTATTCGTCCAACCGGTTTATTGGATCCATTGATTGATGTACGACCAATTGAAGGACAAATCGATGATTTAATAGAAGAAATTAATCGGCGAGTAGAGCGTGATGAACGGGTCTTTATTACGACATTAACGAAAAAGATGGCAGAAGATCTTACCGATTACTTTAAAGAGGTAGGGATAAAGGTTGAATATTTACACAGCGATGTAAAAACCCTGGAACGAACAGAGATTATTCGTAATTTACGAATGGGTGAGTTTGATGTTTTAATTGGGATTAACCTCCTTCGAGAAGGACTGGATGTCCCTGAAGTTTCTTTAGTCGCCATATTAGATGCAGATAAAGAAGGCTTTTTACGTAATGAGACTTCTTTAATTCAAACGATTGGCCGTGCCGCTCGTAATGAAAATGGACAAGTTTTGATGTATGCGGATCATATTACACGATCCATGCGTGTGGCTATTGATGAAACGCAAAGACGTCGTGCCATCCAAACAGAATATAATGAAAAACATGGAATTACTCCAACAACGATTCATAAAGAAGTACGAGATCTGATTAGTATATCTACCATTGTTGAAGATATGGATTCGGATTTCTCTGTTGAAAGTATTAATAAATTAACGCAAGCAGAAAAACGAGAATTGATTGAAACATTAGAGCTTGAAATGCGTCATGCAGCGAAAGAATTAGAATTTGAAAAAGCAGCATCTATTCGAGATGCGATGCTAGAACTACAAGCAAACTCCTAATTAAAAATGTGTCAAATAGCGGAGCTATTTCATTTAAAGACTTGATTATTTAAGCGATGTTTAGTATATTAATTAAGGTATTTGATTCGTAAATACTATGACCATTACTTGGATAAATGAATCACCAACATTATCTCGGTAAATGGATTCGACAAAAAAAGAGAGGTGAAGAACATGACATTATCACAAGATGAAAAACAAAGAATTATTGAAGAGTATGCACGTCATGAAGGAGATACTGGTTCTCCAGAAGTACAAATTGCTTTATTAACAAATGAAATTAACAATTTGAATGATCACATGCATACACATCATGGAGATTATCATTCACAACGTGGTTTAATGAAAAAAATTGGTCATCGTCGTAATTTACTTGCTTACTTACGTAAAAAAGATATTACTCGTTACCGTGACCTAATTCAAAAATTAGGCTTACGTCGTTAATTAGTATAAGTATGAATGCGGGATTCTCTTGAATCTCGCTTTCTTTTTAAAGAAAACATAGAGAAAAGAATCAGGGGGTATACAACTACTATTCAAATGTGAAATTTTAACTGTACCAAACACTTTTAAAATTTGACCTTTGTTTAGTAGTAGCCTTCCTGTTTCGAATGAGAAAAAGGAGAAAATTATGTCCGAAAAAAAAGTATTTAAAACCCAAGTAGCAGGACGTGAACTGGTTGTAGAAATTGGTCAAGTAGCCAAACAAGCTTCCGCTGCTGCTTTATTACGTTATGGAGAAACCGTTGTTTTGTCTACAGTGGTAGGTAGTGAAAAACCATCTACGTTACCATTTTTTCCATTAACCGTAAACTACGAAGAGAAAATGTATGCAGTAGGGAAAATTCCTGGTGGTTTTATTAAACGTGAAGGTCGACCATCTGAGCATGCAACTTTGACCTCTCGTTTAATTGATCGCCCAATTCGTCCTTTGTTCCCAGAAGGGTATCGTAATGAAGTTCAAATTATCAATACAGTACTCTCTGTTGATCCAGATAATTCTCCAGAGATGACTGCTATGTTAGGTTCAAGTCTTGTTTTAGGCATTTCAAAAATTCCTTTTGCAGGTCCAATTGCCGGCATTAACGTGGGTCGTGTAAATGGTGAACTCGTTTTAAATCCTACTGAAGAACAAACAGAAGCTTCCGATATGAATGTGACAGTTGCCGGAACAAAACAAGCTATAAATATGGTCGAAAGTGGTGCAGAACAAGCATCAGAAGCTGATTTGTTAGAAGCTTTATTGTTTGGGCATAAAGCCGTACAAGAATTAAATGAATTTCAAGAACAAATCATCGCTGAAATTGGTGAAGAAAAGATGGAAGTGGAATTATTGCTTCCAAGCCAAGAACTAACAGACGAAATTACGGCTGCCTATAATGATAGCATGAAAGAAGCTATTCAAATTTATGATAAGCAAGAACGTGCAGAAGCTACAGAAGCTTTAAAAGAAGCAGTGGTTGAAGCGTATGAAATTAAATATGCAGAAACTGACATATCTGAAGAAGAATTAAAAGCTTTATTAAACGATGTAAAAGAAGTGGTGAATAATCTTGAAAAAGATGAAGTTCGCCGTTTGATTACAAAAGAAAAAATCCGCCCAGATGGTAGAGGTATTGAAGAAGTACGCCCACTTGAATCTATTGCAGGATTATTGCCACGAGTACATGGATCAGGCTTATTCACACGAGGACAAACACAAGCTTTATCTACGACTACATTAGGTCCACTAAATGAATACCAAGTCATAGACGGATTAGGTAGTGAAGAGAAGAAACGATTTATTCACCATTATAACTTCCCGAATTTCTCTGTTGGTGAAACTGGAAGAGTAGGCGCACCAGGCCGTCGTGAAATTGGACATGGTGCTCTTGGTGAAAAAGCTCTAAGACCAGTTATTCCTAGTGAAGAAGAGTTTCCATATATGATCCGAGTTGTTTCAGAAGTCTTAGAATCAAACGGATCTTCGTCACAGGCAAGTATTTGTGGAGCAACCCTTTCTTTAATGGATGCAGGTGTTCCAATCAAAGCTCCTGTTGGTGGGATTGCTATGGGACTTGTAATGGAAGATGAAGATTATACGATTTTGACGGATATCCAAGGTTTAGAAGACCACTTAGGGGATATGGACTTTAAAGTAGCTGGAACTCGTGAAGGAATTACTGCTTTACAAATGGATATTAAAATCGAAGGGATCACTCCTAAAATACTTGAAGAAGCTCTAGAAGCTGCTAAAAAAGCTCGTTACCATATTTTAGACAACATTGAAGCTGAAATTTCAAAACCACGAGAAGAATTAAGTGCCTATGCACCTAAAATTGAATCAATGAATATCAATCCAGATAAGATTAAAGTAGTGATCGGTAAAGGTGGCGAAACGATCAATAAGATTATCGAAGAAACAGATGTGAAGATTGATATTGATGACGAAGGTTTAGTTTCAATTTATGGCGAAGATGCTGAAATGATTGCTCGTGCTAAAGAGATCATTGAAGAATTAACAGAAGAAGTCGAAGTTGGTAAAATCTATAATGGGACAGTTAAACGTGTAGAAAGTTACGGTGCCTTTGTAGAAATTTTCAAAGGAACTGAAGGTTTATGCCATGTGTCAGAAATTTCCGATCGCTTTGTAAAAAATACGTCTGATGTCGTATCTGTCGGAGACAAATTAGAAGTTAAAGTATTAGAAGTCGATAAGCTCGGACGCGTCAACTTGTCTCATAAAGCCGTCATGGAAGACCGAAAAAAAGAAGAAAAATAATTTTAATTCAATGACAAAATAATTAGGATGTAGCAGAGGGTTTATTTGCTTAAGTCAATTTGTTGGTCTAATAAATACTTGAAGTGAATCTTTCTGCTGCATTTTTTTGTTGAAAAATAAAACCCTATGTTTTATTGAAATCACTCGTATTTCAAAACGATTTCTACTTATGCTATACTTAGTTTCAATAAAACGAACGATATAAATGAGAGATTAGAAGGTGGTTTTGATTGAATAACCTAAAGATTATTCCTTTAGGTGGAGTTCGAGAGAATGCGCGAAATATGTATGTTGTCGAAATTGATGATACCATATTTGTGCTAGATTGCGGTCTAGCTTATCCCGAGGATCAGTTGTACGGGATAGATGCAGTCATTCCTGACTTTACCTATTTAGAGAAAAATGTAGATAAAATAGCGGGGGTCTTTTTAACGCATGGACATGAAGATGCGATTGGTGCCTTGCCGTATTTTCTAGATCAGTTTGATGTCCCAGTGTTTGGCTCAGAATTAACGATTTCATTAGCTAAATGGTATGTTGAAGAGGCTGGATTAGATATCCAGTTTGATGATTATCATGCGATTGATGAAGAAGTCGAAATTGATTTCGATGGAATTGTAATTCGTTTTTTCAGAACAACACATACTATTCCAGATTCTATGGGGATAGCTGTTCGTACAGATGAAGGAAATATTGTATATACCGGAAACTTTAAATTTGACCAAACAGCTACTGGTGATTATAAAACAGATTACGGCCAAATTAGTGAAATCGGAAGAGAAGGCGTTTTAGCTCTTTTGAGTGATTCAATGGATGCAGAAAGCTTATCGGAGAATGTCTTAGAATCTGATGTTCAAGCGGAAGTGTTTAAAACCTTTCAAGAAACAAAAGGCCGCATTATTGTAGTTGCTGTTGCTAGTAATATTTTACGCATTCAACAAGTATTGGATGCTGCTAGTCGTTTTGGCCGGAAAGTCTTTATTTCGGGTCGACATATTGAATCAATCATGCAAATTGCTCTAGATTTAGAAAAGCTGACTTTACCTGAAGAAGATTTATTTGTTCCGATTCATAAAATCAAAGATTATGAGGATGAAGAAATTGTTATTTTAGAAACAGGTGGAGCGGGCGAACCTATCCAAACCCTAGATGAAATGGCTCGTGGATTGCACAACCAAGTGACCATCAAAAAAGGTGACTTAGTGTACATCGTAACAAGTCCTTCTTCCACAATGGAAGTTATGGTAGCAAAAACTGAAAATCAGGTTTATCGCGCAGGCGGGACAGTTAAGACGATTTCAGATAACTTAAAAGCTTCCGGTCATGCTACGCCAAATGATTTACAATGGATGATTAACTTATTGAATCCGACTTATTTTATTCCGATTCAAGGGGAATACCGTATGCTAGCTGCTCATGCTGATCTAGCTCATCAGACGGGTATTCCTTATCGAAATATTTTTATTATTAGTAATGGAGATGTTTTAGAATACACAAATGGAACCATGCGACAAACAGGGCAAGTTCCAGCTGAAAATACTCTTATTGATGGAATTGGTATTGGAGATGTTGGTAATATTGTTCTTCGTGATCGGAGAATACTAGCGGATGACGGAATATTTGTTTCTGTTTGTACAATCAATCGTCGTCAGAAAAAAATAATCTCCGGTCCTTATACTGTCACTCGCGGCTTTGTTTTTGCGAAGGAAAGTCAAGATTTAATTGACGAAGGGAATAAGATTGTCTCTAAAGTTGTTCAAGAAACGATTCAAGATAAAAGATTTTCATGGAGTACATTAAAATCTAATGTGCGGGACGAATTAGGCTCTTACTTGTTTAAAGAGACGAAAAGAAGACCGATTATTTTACCAGTCATTATGGAAGTAAAATAAAATAGAATGCACACATATACTCCCTTTTCATTGAACCTTGAGAAGGGGGTTTTTTTAAATAAATCTTATTTATTATGCTGGAGGAAACAGATGAGTTATTTTTATATGTTTTTAAGTGCCGTTATAGCCATCAATACGTTAATTTCTGTCATTACTGTTTTTTCAGATAGAAACCGAGATATTGCTGCTATTTGGGCTTGGTTGCTAGTATTAAATATTTTTCCAGTCGTTGGTCTTATTATTTATTTATTTTTAGGCAGAAAAATTTCTAAAGAAGATATTTATAACCTTAGAGAACAATCCAAAGTAGGTTTACCTAAGTATTTGGAAATTCAAAATAATATAAAAATAGATCAGTTGGAATACATTGATAAAAAGGATTTTAAAGATTCAAAGAATAAAAAGTACGAAATGGCCAAAATGCTAATGAGGATTGAACAACCTCCAGTTTCTTTGGATAATGAAGTAGAGTATTTTGTAGATGGTCATGATAAATTTGATCAATTAATTAAAGATATAAAGAATGCCAAACATCATGTTCATATGAGTTATTATATTTTTAAAAGTGATAAAATAGGAAAAAGAGTCGTCGCAGCGCTTGAAGAAGTGGCTAAAAAAGGGGTCGAAGTTAGGGTACAATATGATCCTGTTGGAGGACGTACATTAAAAAAATCATTATTCCAGCAGTTAGAATCTTATGGAGGTCAGACGGATACTTCTTTTGGTTCAAAATTTCATCTTTTAAATATTCGACTAAACTATCGAAACCATAGAAAGATTGTCGTTATTGATGGAAAAATTGGTTATGTAGGTGGTTTTAATGTTGGGGATGATTATTTAGGTGAGTATGAGCACATGGGGTATTGGCGAGATACGCATTTACGAATTGAAGGAAATGCAGTTCATCAATTACAAGAACGCTTTATTATCGACTGGAATGCCTCCAGAAAAGCAGAACTCATTGCTTATGAGCCTTACTATTTTCCTGTAATAGAATCAAATGGTGATGCAGAAATACAAATTGTATCAAGTGGCCCAGATTCTGAAATGCAGCAAATTAAAACGGGCTTTTTAAAGATGATTAGTTTAGCTAAAGAGTCAATATATATCCAAACGCCTTATTTTATTCCCGATGATGCTTTAAAAGAAACTATTGAACTTGCTGTGTTATCTGGAGTAACTGTTCGATTAATGATTCCAAATAAACCAGACCATCCATTTATTTATCAAGCGACTTTAAGTTATGCCGAAGAATTGATGAATATGGGCGGAGAAGTATATATTTACGACAAAGGCTTTATGCATGCTAAAACGATTGTCATTGATGATGAAATTACTTCTGTAGGGACAGCGAATTTTGATATTCGGAGTTTCAAATTAAATTTTGAGGTGAATGCTTTTTTATATAGTAAAAAGACGGCTTTGGAACAAACTAAATATTTTGAAGAGGATATGAAAGATTCTTACTTATTGACAGAAGAAATTGTTCAAGCCTATTCATTATGGGACCGATTTAAACAACAACTCAGTCGTTTATTATCTCCAATATTGTAAAAAATGGATCACTTTACATAAAAACAAAAACTCAGGTAATCGATTAAGGGGCTCGATTACCTGAGTTTTTGTTTGATCTTTTAACAGTGAATGTACAGTGGATTATATAAGACGTAAATGATGAATATCATCTGGTTGAATTAAATGAAAAGTATTTCCTTCTTTAGGGTACAAAATAATGTGTTCTGAATGAGGAGACTTTGAAATTTTTCCAGAGACTTCATTTAAATCATCGGAAAAGGGAGTCGGGTTTAATTGAATCGCAACATCTTTGTTTGAGTCAATAGCTTTTTTGGTAAAATGACTGATTTGATTTTTAGGCATTTGTGGATAAACTTTAAAACGAGGGCGACTATAAATCTCTTGGTAATTATCTAAAAGATTCATTAATAGATTATTCTTAGATTCTGTTACTCTTTCCATAAATTAAACCTCCGAACAAATGTTTGTGTTTATATTGTACCGAACATGTATTCGTCTGTCAATAAAGAATAAAAAGTATTTTATATAGAAATTTCCAATAAATCACAAGAGTGTTTAATTAAAAGAGTGAATATTTAAACGAAGAAGAGTAACGAACTAAAGTATTTTGAGAAATAGGCGTATTATTTAAAATCGAATGGCTAAAAAGTATTCACAAATAGCTAAAATATGTTATTATTGAATGAAAGGTACAAGTCAAACATGTATCTGTAGTAGAAGGGAAATGAAAATGGAGGAGCAAGGATTACTAATCGTACTTTCTGGTCCATCTGGGGTGGGTAAGGGAACCGTACGGAAACACTTATTTGATCATTATAATAATGACTTTGACTTTTCTATTTCGATGACCACACGTTTAAAACGTGCTGGAGAAGTAGAGGGAGTGGACTACTTTTTTAGAACTAAAGAAGAGTTCGAACAATATATTAAAGAAGGAAAACTTCTAGAATATGCGAATTATGTAGGAAATTATTACGGAACACCGATCGACTATGTTCGCGAAACCTTGGATTCGGGGCGAGATGTTTTTTTGGAAATTGAAGTCCAAGGCGCATTAAAAGTAAAAAAACGTATGCCTGAAGGAATTTTTATTTTCTTATCACCACCTGATTTAGAAGAATTAAAATCACGAATTGAAAACCGTGGAACAGATAGTCCTGAAGTTATAGGACAACGAATGGAAAAAGCAGTTGAAGAATTGCAACTCATAAAATACTATGATTATGTTGTTGAAAATGGTTCAGTTGACGAAGCAGCACGTAAGATACGTAGTATTATTGAAAGTGAACATTTGAAAGTTGAAAGAAATATTGATCGATTCTCAAAAATTATAGAGGAGATGAAATAATTGTTAATCCATCCATCAATTGACAGTTTATTGGAACAAGTAGATTCAAAATATTCGCTCGTTATTTTAGCTTCTAAACGAGCGCATCAATTGGAAAATGAAGAAGATAAGAACCATCATGAAATATTAGATGATTATCATTCTATTTCACATGTTGGGAAAGCATTAGAAGAAATTGCTTCTGGAGATCTTGTTATTGATCCTGAAAGTATTGAAGGCATGAGTTTATAATAGATAACAGATTGAATAATATACAAATAAAATCTTTCATATCGCAACGGAGTAAATGGTTGTTTATGAAAGATTTTATTTTTCTGTTTACATTAGGCCTTGCTGCTCATCTCTTCAAAAAATCAATCAACTCCATAAATGATAGAAATTTTATGACCTTATCCGTTGGTTTATAAAATAAATTAGGAACAAATCCCAACATATCCCTCCTTTGGGATTCATTTCTGATAAAATAGAAGAAATACATAAATAAGGAACGGTGTCTAGCATGTTAAAAAATAAAAAAATTGCTCTTTATGTTACAGGAGGAATCGCAGTTTATAAAGTCGTCGATTTAATGCGCAGCTTTATAAAAAATGGAGCACAGGTACGTGTTGCTATGACTGATTCTGCGACAAAATTTGTAACGCCGATGACTTTTCAGATATTAAGTAGACATGAAGTCTATGTGGATACTTTTAGTGAAAATAATCCCGCTCATGTTTCTCATGTGGATCTTTCTGATTGGGCGGATATTTCAATAGTAGCTCCTGCAACGGCAAATACAATAGGAAAAATGGCCTATGGTTTAGCTGATAATTTTGTAACATCAGCCCTATTAGCGACAGCTTCTCCAATTTTTGTAGTTCCAGCAATGAACACAGATATGTTTGAAAATCCTGCCACTCAAGAAAATATCCAAACATTAAAAAATAGAGGAGTTTATGTCGTTGATCCAGATACAGGATTTTTAGCGGAAGGGTATGAAGGGAAGGGACGTTATCCGGAAAATGAGCGTATTTTGGAAGAGTTAGAGAATTTTATAATGACTAAAGATATGACGCTTCCTCTCCGTGGCTATAAAATATTAATCAGCGCAGGTGGGACAAAAGAACGAATTGATCCAGTTCGCTATATTACAAATGATTCTTCAGGAAAAATGGGTCATGCTATTGCTGAAGCAGCTTACCAATATGGTGCAGAAGTAACCTTAGTAACTACCAGTGCACTAAACGCTTCAAAAGCCATTGAACGTGTTCAAGTGGATTCTGCTAAAGCTATGTTTGAAGCTATTGATGAACGTTTTGATGATTTAGATATTTTAATTATGGCAGCAGCTGTTTCAGATTATGGTGTAGCACATCCTGCAACGTCAAAAATGAAAAAAGAAGATTATTCAAAATTATTAAACATTGAATTAAAAGAAAATCCTGATATATTAAAAACAATGGGTCAAAAGAAAAAAAATCAATTCTTAGTAGGTTTTGCGGCAGAAACAGATCATTTAGAAGAATATGCTGTGAAAAAATTAGCCGAAAAGAATTTAGATTTGATTGTCGCCAATGAAGTAGGAAAAGAAGATACAGGATTTGATTCAGATGATAATCAAGTCGTCATTTTTACTAAAGAACACCAACGTCTTGAAGTTCAAAAAACTAAGAAAACAGAGATTGCTAGACGCTTATTAGATAAAATAATTGAAGAACTTGATCACCATTCATAATATAAACTCAAGAAAAGATTTAAGAGAAAGGAAGAAAATCATGCAGGAGATTGCGGAGGTAATTGTGGATGTTCCAACGCTTCAAACAAACATCCCTTATGAATTTAAGATTCCTAAAAAATTTCAAGAAGATATTGCCGTTGGGATGCGCGTGATTGTTCCTTTTGGACAGGGAGATCGTCGAGTACAAGGTTTTATCACAAAGCTTAAAGATGAGCAGAACTTTGATGGAGATTTAAAAGAAATTTTAAAGCTGATGGATTTAGATCCAGTATTAAATCAAGAAATGATTCATTTAGGAGAATGGATGGCACAAACAACCTATAGTTTTCGTATAAGTTGTTATCAAACCATGTTACCAACTGTTTTAAGGGCACGCTATCAAAAAATAGTAAAGTTGACAGATAAAGAAATAGACGACAGTCAATTATTTGATATCTTTCAAGGAAAGAATTGGATCAGTTGGGAAGAGGTTGAAAATAGAGATTTAACAAGTGAAATGTTGAAGTTAAAAAAAGAAGGAAAAATAGAAGTCAATTATTTGGTAGACGATAAAACAAATAAAAAAGTAAAGAAAGTGATTTCCCGAAAGTTACCAATTGCTCAATTAAAAGAGATTTATGGAAAAATCAGTAATAGAGCTTTCCGGCAAAAACAATTGATTGAACATCTCCTTCAATTAGCTGAAGATGAAAAAATCGACCAAAAAACACTCAAACAAGATTACGAAATTGGCCCATCAGTCATTCAACGAGGGGTAGAGGAAGGCTGGTGTGAAGTAAAAGAAGTTGAACTTTATCGAGATCCCTATGAAAAATCAGAATTTCAACACACCGAACCTCTCACTTTAAATCATGAACAACAAGCGGCTTACGATAAGATAAACCATACGATTCAAAATGATGAACATGAAGTGTTTTTATTACAAGGCGTCACTGGTAGTGGAAAAACGGAAATTTATCTTCAATCTATTGCTGAAGGATTAAAAAGAGATCAAGGTGCGCTTGTCTTAGTTCCAGAAATAGCGCTAACTCCTCAAATGGTTCATCGATTTAAAGGGCGCTTTGGTGAACTGGTTGCTGTTTTACATAGTGGTCTTTCGGATGGAGAAAAATATGATGAATGGCGAAAAATTGAAAAAGGAGAAGCAAAAGTTGTAGTAGGTGCTCGCTCTAGTGTGTTTGCGCCTTTAGAAAATATTGGAATTATTATTATTGATGAAGAGCATGAGACAACATATAAACAATCAGATTCTCCAAGATACCATGCACGAGATGTAGCTATTTGGCGTGCGAAAGAACATAACTGTCCAGTGGTTTTAGGAAGTGCAACGCCTTCGTTAGAATCTAGAGCACGTGCTTCTAAAAATGTCTATACGTTACTTGAACTTAAGGAAAGAGTAAATCATCAATCTTTACCGAATGTTAGAATCATTGATATGCGAGAAGAGATGAAAGAAGGAAATTCTTCTTTGTTTTCAACTCCTTTGAAAGAGGCACTAGCCCAACGACTAGCGAATAAAGAACAATCTGTATTAATGTTAAATCGGCGAGGATATTCTTCATTTCTGATGTGTCGAGATTGTGGTTTTGTGTTGAAATGTCCGAATTGTGATATTTCACAGACCTTGCATATGGATACTCATTCAATGAAGTGTCACTATTGTGGTCATGAGGAAGCTATTCCTAAAATTTGTCCTTCGTGTCATAGTTCTAAAATACGTTATTTTGGAACGGGGACACAAAAGGTGGAAGAAGAGCTAAATAAATTATTACCAAAAGCGAATATTATTCGTATGGATGTAGATACTACTCGCCGAAAAGGAGCCCATGAGCGACTTTTACAAAAGTTTGGAAATCAAGAAGCCGATATTTTATTGGGGACACAGATGATTGCCAAAGGTTTAGATTTTCCAAATGTCACGTTTGTAGGCGTATTAAATGCGGATACCGCTTTAGGGTTACCAGATTTTCGTTCAGCGGAAAAGACTTTTCAACTCTTAACGCAGGTGAGTGGACGAGCAGGTCGTGGTGAAATAAATGGGGATGTCGTCATTCAAACATACAACCCCAAGCATTATGCCATTCAATTGGCACAAAATCATGATTATGATACTTTTTATTTAAAAGAGATGAAGTATCGCCATTTGAGTGACTATAGTCCTTACTATTTTTTAACGAGTATTCAAGTTAGTCATGAAAATGAAGTTACTGCAGCGAAAAAAATCCAACAAGTGGCGGAATTTATCAAACCTTACCTAAGCAAGCAGGCCATCCTTTTAGGTCCGACACCAAGATTTGTAGCAAGAACTCACAATAAATACCATTTTCAGTTGATTATTAAGTATAAAAATGAAGAACGTTTAAATGAAGGGCTTCATCAGTTACTGAATAGTACTCAAAAGGAACAAGCCCAAGGTTTGATGATAAAAATTGATCCACAACCAAATCAGTTTTTATAATAGAAAAGATTAAAAAACGAAGCAAGGAGCTATTGAAATATGAAAAAAGTTATTTTTATGGGAACGCCTAGTTTTTCAGTCCCTATTTTACAAGCTTTAATAGAAGAAGAGACAATTGAAGTAGCTGCGGTTGTAACTCAACCGGATCGTAAAGTAGGGCGTAAACAAATCCTTACTCCTTCTCCAGTCAAACAACTAGCTATGACTTATGACATTCCTGTTTTACAACCAGAAAAATTATCTAATTCCCAAGAAATGCAACAAATATTAGAGTTGGAACCAGATTTATTGATTACGGCAGCTTATGGACAATATGTACCGACGAAACTATTAAAGGCCCCAACTTATCGTGCAATCAATGTTCATGCCTCACTATTGCCTAAGTATAGAGGAGCGGCTCCTATTCATTATGCGGTTTTAAAAGGTGATGAGGTTACAGGAATTACAATTATGTATATGGAAAAAGTTATGGATGCTGGGGATATTATTGCGCAAAGAGAAATTCCTATTACAAAGGAAGACGATACGGGAACTTTATTTGAAAAATTAAGTCTTCTAGGTCGCGATTTATTAATGGATACTTTACCAGATATTTTTGCGGGTAAAAATGCATCTATTAAACAAGACGAGGAAAAAGTTTCTTTTTCACCAATGATTACAAAAGAACAAGAAAAAATTGATTGGAAAAAAACGGCAAAAGAAATTAATAATCTTATTCGTGCCTTACGACCCGCTCCAGGAGCTTATACAATAATGGAAGAGAAACGGTTTAAAATTTGGGATGCTCAAGTAGTACATGAGGAAACCTCTAAAGAACCAGGAACCATAGTAAAACTAGATAAAGAACTATTATATGTTGCTTGTGGAGAAAAGACGATTCTTTCTTTAAAAGAAGTTCAACCAGCTGGTAAAAAGAGAATGAAGATTGATCAATATTTAATTGGTACTGATTTGAAGGTTGATGATCAGTTTTTGGAATAAGGTGAAGCGAATGGTTTTTGATTCAAAGAAATTCTCTTTAAATCCCAAATATGGAATGAACATTGATTTTAAACGCTTGAGTGAATATAATAGTAATGTTGTTGTCTGAAGATGTCATCCTTAATATATAGGTAGGTGCTATTTTGACAAAAAAGAAGCAAATTTTACAGAGTAGTCGATATTTAGCTGTCGAAGTATTAGAAAAAATTGAACAAGAAGATGCATACAGTAATTTGTTATTGCGTGAAGTCATAAATAACCATGAATTGTCTAAAGAAGAAGCCAATTTACTGACAGAGTTGGTTTATGGTGTGTTACAAAGAAGGATGTTATTGGACTATCAACTGGAGCCTTTTTTAAAGAAGCAAAAAAAAATATCCCATTGGGTTAGACAACTTCTTCGAGTTTCACTTTATCAGATGGAATTCTTAGATCGAATTCCTGATCATGCGATTCTTAACGAAGCAGCTAATATCGCACGTGTTAGGGGACATCGTGGAATTGTTGGATTTGTTAATGGGGTTTTAAGAAATATCCAAAGAAAAGGTGTACGACAACCTACCCAACTACAACCAATCAATAAGCGTTTAAGTATTCAATATAGTCTACCACAATGGTTAATTGATGAATTTATCAACTTACATGGAAAAAAAGAAGCAGAAGAATTCGCTGAATCTTTCAGTCAACGACCAAAATTGAGTTTACGAGTAAATCTTAATAGGATTTCACGAGAAGCAGCGATCAATGAATTAAGAGAAGAAGGATTTGAGGGATCCAAAAGTACGGTTTCACCTTATGGAATTATCATAGAAAAAGGGGTTCCTGTTAATTCCCGATTATTTAAAGAAGGCTATCTAGCCGTTCAAGATGAAAGTTCGATGCTTGTGGCTCCTGCTTTAAAGGTTAAACCTTCCCATTATGTTTTAGATGCTTGTGCTGCCCCAGGTGGCAAAACGATGCATATAGCAACTAATTTTTTAGAGCAAGAAAAAGGCGGGAAAGTTGTAGCTTTAGATGTTCATGACCATAAAGTTCATTTGATTAAAGAGAATGCTAAAAGGCTAGGAGTCGAAGAAGTTGTAGAGGCCAAACGTTTAGATGCACGACAAGTTTTAGATCAATTCGAGCCTGAAACCTTTGATCGAGTTTTAGTTGATGCTCCTTGTTCAGGACTTGGGTTAATGCGACGTCGACCAGAAATTCGTTACAATAAAACTAAAAAAGATATTTTATCTTTACAAAAATTACAACTAGAAATACTAAACGAGGCAAGTAAAACATTAAAATCAGGTGGAGAGCTCATTTACTCGACATGCACGATTACAGAAGAAGAAAACCAAGAAGTTGTTCGTCAGTTTTTAGAACAAAATAAACAGTTTTTTAGAAAAAAGGTAGAGCTTGCTGAAAATGAATTACAAGTGAGCGAAGATGGCTCATTGACCATTTATCCACATCAATTTGATACGGATGGCTTTTTTATTTGTCGATTAAAGAAGCAATAGCGCTTGAGGCAACGGCTTCTTTAGACGACCTTGTCTTTTTTAAATAAATGTTAGATACTAATTATAAATAAATGTCTAGAATCGTTGAGGTGGATATATGAAATACAGCTTAAAAACTCACCAAGGAAAAAGAAAAGATAATCAAGATTATGCGGGGATGTTTTTTAACGAGAAGGGTCTGTTATTAGCCGTATTGTGTGATGGACTGGGAGGCCATCAGGCAGGAGATATTGCGAGCGAGATGGCTGTTTCTCAAATAGGAAACGCTTGGGAAGGAACAGATTTTACTGCTCAAGATACTTATCTTGTTCAAAATTGGTTGAAAGAAAAAATTAATAAAGAAAATTCTCGAATTTATGAAGCTGCGAGTACGTATTCGGATTTAGAAGGAATGGGTACGACTTTAGTGGCTAGTGTTATTTTAAAAGAAAATGTATTATTTTCTAATGTTGGAGATAGCCGAGCGTATATTTATTTTAATAATCAAATTGAACTTGTCACAGAAGACCACTCTTTTGTTTCAGAGCTACAGCGAAAAGGAGCATTGACAGACCTGGAAGCTTTAAACCATTATAATCGAAATGCTTTGACTCGGTCATTAGGTGTCGAAGGACCAGTGGATGTTGACTTTTTTAAAAGATTAATTAACAAAGTCGATGTGATCATGCTAAATTCAGATGGTTTGTCGAATGCAGTTAGTGAGAGTGAAATGTTAGAAATTTTAAAACAAACGGATTTATCCCTAGAGCAAAGAGCTGAATTGCTCGTGAATAAAGCGATAGAAAATGAAGGATCTGATAATATCACGGTCAGTTTAATTGATGTGAATGCAGCGTCAGATCATAAGGTAGGTGAAGAGAGATGAACCAAGGTGAACGTGTGAGCGGCCGTTATAAAATTATTAAAAAAATTGGCTCCGGTGGGATGGCTGAAGTATATCTTGCAATGGATTTAATTTTGGAACGAGAAGTTGCAGTTAAAATGATTTCATTAGACTTTCAAAATGATAAAGATAGCTTACGACGTTTTCAAAGGGAAGCATTATCTACTACAGAATTAACCCATCCAAATATTGTAAGTATTTACGATGTAGGAGAGGGAGACCGGCCTTATATTGTTATGGAATATATAGATGGCATGGATTTAAAACAATATATTCGCGAGAATCATCCCATTCCTTATCAAAAAGTGATTGATATCATGCAACAAATTTTAGATGCGGTTGAGTATGCACACAAAAATGATGTCATTCACCGAGATATAAAACCTCACAATATTCTGATTGATAAACAGGGGAACGTAAAGATAACAGATTTTGGAATTGCTGTTGCACTTTCTCAAAATTCTATTACACAAACCAACTCCTTGTTGGGATCTGTTCAATATATTTCTCCAGAGCAGGCTAGGGGAAATGTAGTTACCAAACAATCAGATATTTATTCATTAGGTATTGTTTTATATGAATTATTGACAGGTACAGTTCCTTTCCAAGGAGAATCGGCCGTTTCAATTGCCTTAAAACATTTTCAAACGCCAATTCCTTCTTTGCACGAGTTTGACTCTCGAATTCCCCAGCCGTTAGAAAATGTCGTATTAAAAGCAACGGCCAAAGAGCCTAGGCATCGCTATGCAACCGTAAGAGAAATGAAAGAAGATTTGAAAACCGTCCTTTCTCCCTCAAGACGAGGTGAAGAAAGGTTTGAACCTCCTGCTGAGAATGAAGAAGATACTTTGGTTTTAGATCCCAATGCTTTAAATGCGAGTTCTGAAGCTGTAGCAGCTGCAACGATCAGTGATGAAACCATTAACTTGTCAGAAAAAGATACAGAAAAAACGAAGTCGAAGAAAAAACGTCGTTGGTGGTTGTTGATTTTTCCAATTCTTCTTGTCGTTGTATTTATCGCTTATTTATTGTCCAAACCTGTGCAAGTGATTGTTCCAGAAGAACTTATAGGAATGGAACAGGAAGAAGCAACTAAACTTTTAGAAGAGAACTCTTTAGAGGTGGGAGAGATTATCACCCGCCCCAATGATGACTATGAAGAAGGAATTGTCTTCCGTATAAATCCAGACATTGGAGCAACTGTTTTAGAAGGATCAGAAGTTGATTTATATGTAAGTTTAGGCGAAGAAACAGTTGAAGTAAAAGATTATGTTGGAAAAAGCTATGAAGAAGTTCGAGCCGAATTAGATGAATTAGGTTTTGATGTTCAAAGTGAAATAGAAACAAGTGAAACTGTTCCAGAAGGGGCTATTATCGAACAAGACATTGAATCTGGAGAAGAAGTGGTCCCAAGTGAAACCACCATTACCTTTACCGTAAGTTCGGGTAGACAAGAAATTGAAATGATTGACTTATCTGGTTTATCTCGAGAACAAGTAGATAAATATGTAAACGATAATGGTTTTTATCTATCAACCAGTGAAGAAGCTTCCGATTCGATTCCTGTTGATCAAGTTATTCGACAAGAACCAGAAGCTGGAACATCATTATATATCGGCGAAAGAATTACGGTTGTATTTTCTACAGGACCTGAAGAAGCAGCCTCCGTTGCCTTTTCTGAAGAGGTTTCAATTCCTTACGAAGAGAAATTTTCAGAACCTGAAGAGGAAGACGAAGAACCAGAACTTTTACCAAACAATATAAAGATCTATATTGGAGATTCTGAAAATGATATCGACACAGTATATGAAGAATTTACAATACAAGAAGACACCAAACGTAAATTGAGATTTGTTGTGGAAGAAGGAGAGTCTGCTGAATATCGAATAGAAAGAGACGACGAACAGATTATTAAAAAAGTCGTATCTCCAGAATAACAAAAAGAAAGAGGGCATGTTTTGCAAGAAGGGCAAATTACAAAAGCATTAAGTGGATTTTATTATAT
>DXAZ01000032.1 GCA_019116785.1 Candidatus Atopostipes pullistercoris | reverse complement strand
ACAAGTCTTGCGGCACGAGAATTCAAAAGAGGTTCTATGAGACAGTTCTTGCGGCACGAGAATCCAAAAGAGGTTCCATGAGACAAGTCTTGCGGCACGAGAATCCAAAAGAGGTTCCATGAGACAAGTCTTGCGGCACGAGCATCCAAAAGTCGTTCCGTGAGATAGTTCTTGCGGCACGAAAATGCAAAAGCCGTGCCATAAGCCGACACGCGCCAATAAATTTCAAAATGAAGTTGACAGAAATTTTAATCTCTGATAGAATACTTTCAACTTACAAGATTTTAGATAAATAAACTTACAATTAAATCATTTAAACACATTGAGAAGAAAAGTACATTTTGAAACGATATACAGAGAGCCTTGTTTGGTGAGAGAGGTTATCGGGAAGGAATGGAAAATGGTCTTTGAGAAGGATTAGTGAACGAAACATCGCAAGCTGATCCCGGCAGCACCCGATAACGTGCCTCGGTATCTAAATAATAAATTGTTTACGTACTGGCAGAGGTTGTTTTAGTAATGAGGCAACGTATAAAGGTGGTAACACGGAAGAATAGCTTTCGTCCTTTGAGGTTTTATAGAAAAATCTCGTGGGGCGGAAGCTTTTTTTATTTAAGTTCATAGAGAGGAATAAAAGGATGATTACCCTAAAAAATGTAGATAAAATCTTTTCAACTAAAGAAAAGAAAATTAAAGCGGTTGATAATGTTTCTTTATCTATCGAAGCTGGAGAAATTTATGGAATCATTGGTTATTCGGGAGCAGGTAAAAGTACATTAATCCGAATGGTGAATGGTTTGGAATTGCCTTCTTCGGGAGAAGTATATATAGATAATCAGAATTTGAATGAACTGACTCATCGTGAATTGCGAACGACTCGCCAAGACATAGGTATGATTTTTCAACATTTTAATTTATTGTGGAGTCGAACGGTAAAGGAAAATATTCTTTTCCCTTTAGAAATTGCAGATGTTCCAAAAGCACAACGGAATAAAAAAGCAGAAGAATTAATTCAATTAGTCGGTCTAGAAGGCCGAGAAGATGCTTATCCTTCGCAATTATCAGGGGGACAAAAACAAAGAGTAGGGATTGCCAGAGCACTCGCAAATGATCCAAAAGTTCTTCTTTGCGATGAGGCAACAAGCTCACTGGATCCGCAAACGACGGATAATATCCTAGAATTATTGCTAGATATTAATCGCCGACTCAATTTGACGATCGTAATGATTACACATGAGATGAATGTTATTCGAAAAATATGTCATCGAGTAGCGGTAATGGATAATGGTCGTGTTGTCGAAGAAGGGGAAGTTGTAGAAGTATTTAAGCATCCAGAACAGTCGATTACGAAACGATTTATTCGCCAAGATACAGATCCGAAAAATAAAAATACCGATAAAGTATTGGAACAGTTGATTGAACAGTATCCGAATGGAAAATTGTTGCAGTTGAAATTTCATGGCGATGGCGCTCAGTCGCCGATTCTTTCGAAGATTATTCGAGAATTTGAGATTGATATTAATATTATTCAAGGCAATATCCAAACCACGCAAGAAGTGATGCTTGGTTCTTTATATGTCCAATTATTAGGTGATGAAGAAGCCATTCAAAACGCAATTCAGAAATTTAAAGAATTGAAAGTAGAAGTAGAGGTGATCGAAAATGATGTGGAACTTTAATATGGGTCTGAGTATATTTGAACAATATACGGAGTTTTCCAAAGTGAATTGGCCGCGAGTATGGGATGCAACAAAAGAGACTGTTTTTATGTCCTTAGCTTCAGTTATTGTAGTATTTTTCTTAGGCTTGATTATTGGACTTTTACTTTTCGAAACGCGAGAACATAACAGTGTTTTTTCAAAAATAGTTCATCGAGTGGTTGCTTTTTTAGTGAATGTTTTCCGATCAATTCCATTTATTATTTTAATTGTCTTGCTGCTTCCTTTCACAAAAGAACTAGTGGGTCGAATTACCGGACCTGTGGCTAGTCTTCCCGCTCTTATTATTGCGGCTGCTCCTTTTTTTGGACGATTGGTGGAGACGGGTTTTCGAGAAATTGATAGTGGTGTGATTGAAGCTTCAGAATCCATGGGGGCCAGTAAATCTGAGATTATTTTTAAAGTGTTGATTCCTGAAAGTTTACCATCAATTGTAGCAGGTATAACAACTACAGCCATTTCACTTGTGGGCTACACCGCGATGGCTGGAGTGATTGGAGCAGGTGGGCTAGGAAATCTGGCTTATCTGGAAGGTTTTCAAAGAAGTCAACCAACTGTTACACTCGTAGCAACCGTATTAATTTTGATTATTGTATTCATTATTCAACTTTCAGGAGATCTTCTTGTCAAAAAAGTGGATAAAAGATAAAAAAACAAAATATATTAGGGGGAAATGATGATGAATCATAAAAAATGGATTAAAGGAACTATTGTTTTAGGAGCTGGCTTACTACTTGCAGCTTGTGGAAATGATCAAGGAGAACAAACGGATACAGGAACGGATGCGGATACTGCAGAAGAAACTACCCTGCGAATTGGTGCTTCAAATGTTCCTCATGCGGAAATTTTAGAATTCGTAGCTCCTAAATTGGAAGAAGAAGGAATTACATTGGAAATTGAGCGTTACAACGACTATGTCATTCCCAACGTTGCCTTAGATGAAGGGGATATTGATGCAAACTACTTCCAGCACGTCCCGTTCTTTGAAGAGGCTGTTATAGAAAATGATTATGACTTTGTGAATGCAGGAGGTATCCATATTGAACCTATTGCTGCATATTCAAAACGACACGATCGTCTAGATGATTTACAAGAAGGCGCTAAAATTCTTGTTAGTAGCAATGCTCCGGATTATGGGCGTGTATTAGCCATTTTAGAAGATGCAGATTTAATTACCATAGCCGATGGCGTCGATTTGACCACCGCCACATTTGATGACATTGAAGAAAATCCACTAGATTTACAAATTGAATACGAATACGACCCAGCCTTGATGCCTACACTTTTAGAAAATGATGAAGGAGACGTTGTATTTATTAACTCAAACTTCGCGGTGGATCACGAATTAAACCCATTAGAAGATTCGATTGCAATTGAAGATACTTCTTCTCCTTATGCAAATATTATTGCAGTGCGTGCTGAAGATGAAGAAAACCCAGCAATTTCACGTTTAATAGAAGAACTTCGATCTGAAGAAACACAAGATTTTATTTTAGAAACATGGGAAGGTGCAGTAGTTCCAGTCGCTGAATAATTATCTTTCCCCAAACATTTTTCAAACAACAAAAACACGGAGAACCTGTCATTAACAGAGTCCTCCGTGTTTTATGCTTTAAAGATATTTAGGCAGATGTTTCCAATGTGCCCACTACCTGATGCGTCCGATCTTGCTTTTCACTCATCGGAATAGGGGACGGTTTAGAACACTTTAGGGCATATTCAATATTTTTTCCATCCTCCGTGTATTCTACAACACGATAAAAAGGATCGTGGTAAAAGAGAAAGCGATAATTATTTTCTAAGGCTTCTTTCATTAACTTTTGTTTTGCTTGGATAGAAGTCATAGGATAATCATCTACACCACCTACCCATAAAGGATTTGTATGAACAAAGGAGAGTAAAATATCGGCCATATGCAACATGGTTTCACCATTTTGTTCGAAGCGAATAATTGAATGGCCGCGACTATGTCCGCCTGTGTGTTCCATTGTTATTCCGGGTACAACCTCCAACCGTTCAGAAAATGATTGAACTTGATCTTCTATCGGCTCCCAATTCTCTTTTAAGTAAGTATTCTTTGTTCGAGCATTTGGATTTCTTACATCATCCCATTCTTTTTCATTGATATAGATTGTGGCGTTTGGATAAGTCGACTTCAAATCTTCACCGTCTAAATAAGTTAGCCCACCCGCATGATCATTGTGCATATGAGTCATCATCACGACATCAATATCTTCTCTTGTTAAGCCGAGTGATTGTAAGCTTCCTTTAATGTCGCCTTCGGACTGCATGCCGGCGATTTTTTTCATTTTGTCCGTTAATTTATCTACCCCTAAACTTGCGTCAATTAAAAGATTCATTCCTTGATATTGAACGAGAATAGGATCGACAGTTGAGGGCATTTGGTTCAATTCATTATAGGGGTAATAGCGTCCCCATAATGCCCGAGGAACTGGTCCAAACAAAGTTCCACCATCTGTATTCAACATGGGACCATCTAACCATGAAAAAGTCATCTCATGAAAAGTATATTGATCCACCATTTTATCTACTCCTTTTTAAGTATATATCTTACTATAACATGGAATTAAATGATTTATAATAAAAGTCTTTTTTTATACGTTTCGTATCAAAAATATGACTACACACTAGTTGATTGTAAAATAGGTTCCCTTGATTCTTTTGGAGTATCTTCTTTTGAAATATAATTCATCTCAATGGCTTGTGTTCTTAATTCTTCTCTGAACTTAGGATGTGCGATAGAAATTAATGCTTCCACTCGTTCACTAATTGTTTTATTTTTTAGATGAGCAATCCCATATTCTGTTATGACCATATCTACATCATTTTTATGTGTAGTCGTTGGAGCGCCTGCATGAAGTTTAGGAACAATGGTTGATATTTTATCTTTTGCAGCAGTGGAATACATAGCAATAATTCCACGTCCATTTTTAGATAAATTAACAGCTTTCGCAAAATCTGCTTGTCCACCGGTTGAAGAATAGTAGGTGTCGCCAATGCGTTCAGAACTAACCTGTCCTAAAAAGTCAATTTCTACACTTGAATTAATTGAGACAAAATTATTATTTTCTGCGATATATTTTTGCCCATTTGATAGATCACTTGGAACCATTAAAATATCTGAATTATGATCCATAAATTCATACATCTCTGATGGGCCAAAAGCGAATGTGGCAATAGATACCCCTTTAAAATTTTGTTTTTTTGTGTTGACTAATACGCCTTCTTCATGTAAAAGTTGTGCTTTGGAGGTGAACATTTCACTATGAAGTCCAAGGTTCTTTTTATCTTTTAAATTATTCATAACCGCATTAGGAATCGCACCAATTCCCACCTGGATGGTATCCCCATCATGAATCATATCTGCAATAATGCTTCCAATTTTTTTATCTTTTTCATTTAACTTTGGTTCAGGTGCGGATGGAATAGGGTGGTTATTTTCAACTAAGGCATCAACCTGACTAATATGAATATGATTTTTAATTCCATATGTGTAAGGCATTGTTTCGTTGACTTCAATAATGATTTTTTTAGCGTGTTCAATTTGAGAACCAAAATAAGAAACGCCTACACCTAAAGAAAAGTAGCCATCTTCATCCATTGGAGAAACGGTTGCGATTAAAACTGGATCAGGTTCTCGTTCATGGACAATATTTGGAATCTCAGAGAACTGAGAAGGTATAAGTTCCGTTTTTCCAGTATTAAAAGCTTTACGATCTGAACCGGATAAGAAAAAAGATATTTGTCTTAATTTTTCTTTAGGTAAATCAATAACAGGGTTCATAGTTAACATAGTATATAAACGATTGCCGTCCAGATTTTCATAGTTTGCTAGAGCTTTATGAATAGCAGATGGTTCACCAGCTCCAAGAGGGTAGACAATTCCATCACCAGGTTCTACTAATTGAATGGCTTCTTCAGG